>NZ_LFRG01000010.1:0-423013 GCF_001573875.1 Clostridium sp. ATCC 25772 | reverse complement strand
GAATGATGAATTAAAATTAATTTGGAAAGGCTATGGAAATAGTGTGCCGAAGGCTGCTTTAAAACTTCAAACATTATATAGTTTTAAATATAATTCTATTGAAAATGTAGAATTGAGATGTGCTTGTGAAAATGATGCTGTTTATATGAATGATTTAACAAAACAAATTAATGAAAATGAGCTTTTATTAGTTGATTTAGGATATTTTGATAAGCAATATTTTAATCAAATATTAAATAAAGGTGCACATTTTTTAAGTAAAGCAAAGTCAAATACTATTTTTTATAAAGAAAATTTAATTACAAATAAATTAGAAAAATTTGATCTAGAAGGCTTTTTAAAAAAATCTATAAATAATCAAATTGATTTATACCTTTATACTAAGTCAAAAGATAATGAATTCTTTGAGTTTAGGATCATTGGTGAAAAATTACCTGAAGAACTTTATAAAGAAAAATTAAGACGTGCCAATCAAAATGCCACCAATCAAGGTAGAACATTAAGTAAAAAAGAAAAAGAAACATTAAAATGGACCATAATGCTTACAAGTGTCGATAAAGAATTTGCTACTGTAGAATTTTTAATGCAAACTTATAGAATCCGTTGGCAAATAGAAATCTTATTTAAATGTTGGAAATCTTTTGGTCATATTGAAAAGGTTAAATTAGCAAAAGAATACTATTTAAAATGTTTAATCTATGGAAGATTGATTATGTGTTTACTTATAAATTGTGCATATTCAAATATTAAATATATTTATAAAGTCTTCAAAAATAGAGATCTAAGTATTATAATGTTCTATTCAACTATTGCTAATAATTTAAAAGATATATGTATTAATTTTTCAACTAGAAAGAATGACATTGAAGATATCTTACAAATATTGAACCGAGTAGCTAGAAAAAGTCTTAGAGAAAAAAGAAGAAGGAAAAATAGTGAGGAAATGCTTTTCGATTATGCACTTCCCCCTACTTTGGAATAAATTAGCTTAGCTTTACGCACATGGGGTTATAAGATTAATATTCAGCTTATACAGGGAATTTTAAATATTAATAGTTTTGTTTAAGGTGAAAAATTTCCATTTCATAAGAAAATAAATTGAATTTTAAATTTAGAACCTTATATTAATATTTATATATTAGTATGAAAGAGAGGTACATATGAAGGATTATGTTGGGATAATAGTAAATAATGAAGCGGTAAAGTTGGATAAAATATTTACTTATAAAGTCCCAGACAACTTGAAGAATGACATGTTGATTGGTCATAGGGTTAAAGTTCCTTTTGGGTTTGGAAATAAATTCATAGATGGATTTGTTATAAGTTTTTATAAAGAAAATGATATAGATAAAAAAAATATAAAAAAAATTAAATGTGTAAAATCTATATGCGATGAGTTGCCGTTATTAAAACATACTGATATAAAGCTTATAGAGATAATGAGAAGAAAATATTTATGTACTTATCTGGAAGCTATAAAAGTAATAATACCTACGTCTATCACAAAAGGGATAAAATTTAAAACTAAATTAGTAGTTATGGTGTCTAAACCATTGGAAAAAAAATATTTAAAAGAAAATTATATAAATATATATGAATTTATAAAGGTTAATAACGGAATTTATAGTAAGTCGGAATTGTCAAAAGAAAATGGTTTTTCCTTATCATCTATAAATACTTTAATAAAATATGATTTTTTAAAGTGTGAAGAAAGCATAGTAGATAGGTATAATGTAAAAGAATATAAGAAATATGAAAAAAAAGTATTGAACAAAGATCAAAAAAATGCAGTAGACAATATTTTGAATTCATCAAAAAAACAATTTTTAATACATGGGGTAACTGGTAGTGGAAAAACAGAAATATATATGAATCTAGTAGAAGGTATGATGAATAATGGAAAAGACTCTATAATATTAATACCAGAAATTTCTCTTACTCCACAGATGGTAGAAAGATTTAAAGGAAGATTTGGAAAAGATGTTGCAATTTTTCATAGTAAATTAAATGATGGAGAAAGATTTGATGAATGGATGCGAGTTAAAATGGGAAAAGTCAAACTTGCTATAGGTGCTAGGTCTGCATTGTTTCTACCTTTTGAAAATCTAGGGCTTATAGTTATAGATGAAGAGCATGAAGCTAGCTATAAATCAGAAAGTGATCCTAAGTATGTTTCAAGAGAAATTGGTGAAATCAAAACTCAACTTGAATATTGTAAATTAGTTTTAGGTTCAGCTACACCTTCTATAGAAACATACTATAAAGGTCTTATAGGGGAGTATGATATAATTACACTAAATAATAGAGCTGCAAATAACAAATTGCCAGAAATTTTTGTTTCAGATATGAGAGAAGAACTTGCAAATGGAAATAGAAGTATTTTTAGTAATGAGCTCTATAAAAGCATTGAAGAAGCTTTAAGTAAGGATGAACAGATAATATTATTTTTAAACAGAAGAGGATATTCAACATTTGTATCTTGTAGAAGTTGTGGATATGTTTTTAAGTGTGATAGATGTGATATATCATTAACGTATCACAATAATCAGTCGTCTTTAAATTGTCATTATTGTGGAAATAAAGTTCAAAAACCTAAAATTTGTCCTAAATGTGGTAGTAAATATGTAAAGCATTTTGGAATAGGGACTGAGCAACTTGAAAATCAAGTAAACAAAATGTTTCCAAATGCAAAAACTATAAGAATGGATTTTGATACAACAAGAGAAAAAAATTCATATGAAGTATTATATAATAAATTTAAAAATAAAGGTGCTAATGTACTTATAGGTACTCAAATGATAGCTAAAGGATTAGATTTCCCAGATGTTACGTTAGTAGGGGTAATTGCTGCGGACTTATCATTAAATATACCAGACTATAAATCAACAGAAAGAACTTTTCAATTAATAACTCAGGTAGCTGGTAGAGCTGGCAGGGATAAAAAAGATGGGAAAGTAGTTGTACAGACATACAATCCTGATAATTATAGTATAAATTATGCAGCAAACAATGATTATTTGAGTTTTTTGAAAGAAGAATTGCAACTTAGAAAATGTTTAAATTATCCACCTTTTTCCAAAGTGATGAGTATGAATTTCAGTAGTGAAAAAGAAAATTTTCTTATAGATAATGTTCAACAATTAGGTTATAAATTAAAAAATTTATTAGAAAAAAATCAAGAGGTATCTATATTAGGGCCGTGCCCTTGTGGCATATCTAAAATAAAAAATTATTATAGATGGCAAATAATTATTAAGGGAAAGATAACAGAAGATTTAGCAATGAATATAAAAAAATTTGTTTATGAAGAGTTAGAAAATGTTTATAATGATATAAGGACTAGCATAGATATAAATCCCAATAATATGTTATAGGATTTTATATGAATAAAATATAATTTTAATTTTTATAAAAATGATTAAAGTTAAAGAAAAGGAGAATTATTATGGCGTTAAGACAAATTAGAACACAAGAAGATGAAGTTTTAAGGAAAAAATGTAAAATAGTTAATGAAATAAATGATAGGTTGTTAACATTAATTAAAGATATGAAAGAGACTATGTATGAATCTAATGGTGTTGGACTTGCAGCTCCACAGGTAGGAATATTGAAAAGAGTTGTTGTAGTGGATATAGGAGAAGGTCCTATTGTATTAATAAATCCTGAAATACTTGAATCAAAAGGAGAAATAATTGATTTAGAAGGATGCTTAAGTGTTCCTAATGAGCATGGAAAAGTTAAAAGACCACAATATGTTAAGGTGAAAGCTATGAATGAAAATGGTGAATGGTTTACTGTGGAAGGGGAAGATTTTTTAGCAAGAGCATTTTGTCATGAAATAGATCATTTAGATGGAATCCTTTATATAGATAAAATAGAAATGTAGGTGATAATATGTCAAAGATGAAAATAGTATTTATGGGAACGCCAGATTTTGCAGTTCCTTCTTTAGAAGAATTAGTAAAAGAGTTTGATGTTAAAGCTGTAATCACTCAACCGGATAGACCAAAAGGAAGAGGAAAATCTTTAGCAATGTCTCCAGTTAAAGAGGTTGCTTTAAAACATAATATAGAAGTATATCAACCAGAAAAAATTAGAAAAGATCAAGAAACTATAGATAAAATAAAGGCTATAGAGCCAGATTTTATAGTAGTAGTAGCTTTTGGACAGATATTACCAAAAGAAGTATTAGATATTCCTAGATATGGTTGTATAAATTTACATGGATCATTGCTTCCGAGATTTAGAGGAGCAGCACCTATAAATTATTCTGTTATGGCAGGAGATAAGGTGTCAGGAAATACTACTATGCTAATGGATGTAGGTCTTGATACTGGAGATATGCTTTTGAAAAATACAGTTGAAATTACTGAAAACATGACAGCAGGAGAATTATATGAAATTTTAAAGGAAACAGGAGCACCGTTGCTTATAGAAACCTTAAAGAAATTAGCCAATAATGAATTGACACCAGAAAAGCAAGACGATGATCTAAGTTGTTATGCTCATATGTTAAATAGAGATATGGCTAATATTGATTGGAATAAAAGTGCTCAAGAAGTGCATAATTTTATAAGAGGATTAAATCCATTTCCTATTGCGTATAGTTATCATGAAGATAAGATGATGAAAATCTTACAGTCAGAGGTTTTAAATGAAAAGTCTACAAAAGCTCCTGGAACTATACTAAAAGTTGATAAGGAGGGAATGAGAATATCAACAAAAAATGGTATTCTGTTAGCAAAAAAAATTCAATTCCCTAATAAAAAAGCTATGAAAGTGTCAGAATATATAAAAGGAAATTCAATAGAAGAAAATATAGTTTTACATAAATAAATTATGAAAATCTATAAAATAAAAGATGTAGGAGGTTGCTGATTATGTATCCATTCTATTTTGATTCTACAATGTTAATACTTATACCAGCTCTTTTGATTTCTATGTGGGCACAGATGAATATTTCATCTACATTTGCTAGGTATTCCAAGGTTTATAGTAAAATGGGGTATACAGGTAAGGATGTAGCTAGGATGATATTAGATGCACATGGATTATTTGATGTTCCTATAGAGATGATAGGAGGAAATTTAACAGACCATTATGATCCACAAAGAAGAGTTGTTAGACTCTCAAGAGATGTTTATAGTGGTACATCAATAGCGTCAATAGGTGTAGCGGCACATGAGATAGGTCATGTAATTCAACATAAAGAAGGTTATGGACCTATAAAAGTTAGAAGTGCATTAGTACCTATTGCTAATATAGGATCAAATGCATCTTGGTTTTTATTTTTCTTAGGTATAATTTTTAGTATAAACCCATTAATAAATATAGGTATTATATTATTTTCAGCTACAGTATTATTTCAACTTGTAACATTGCCAGTTGAATTCAATGCATCCAATAGAGCTATAGAAATAATCAGGTCTAAAGGAATACTAGTAGGAGATGAAGTAAATGGTGCTAAGAAAGTATTAAATGCAGCAGCTCTTACTTATGTTGCAGCAGTTATAACTGCAGTATCACAATTGATAAGACTTTTAGTAATTAGAGACAGAAATGAATAAATTTTAATGAGGTAAAAAAATGAATAATGCTAGACAAATAGCAGTAGATGTTATAACACAAGTTTTTAATAATAAGGCTTATTCTAATATTGTATTAGGTAGAGAACTTAATAAAAGTGATTTAAGTGATGTTGATAAAGGCTTGGTAACTGAAATTGTTTATGGAACGATAAAATATAAATATACGATAGATAAGATAATACAAAGTTTTACTGGAAAGAACTTTAAAAAACTAGAGGATTTTGTACTAAATATTTTAAGAATATCTATATATCAAATAAAGTATTTAGATAAAATACCTCCATTTGCTGCAGTAAATGAAGCTGTAAATTTAACAAAGAAAAATTCATCTTTAGGTGCATCAAAATTAGTGAATGGAGTATTAAGAAATTATTTAAGGAATTTAGAAAAAAGTTATTGTGGAGAGGATCCTATTGAAAAATTATGTTTTGAATATTCTTTTCCAAGATGGTTAGTAGAACATTTTATAAAACAATACGGTAAAAAAACAACTGAAAAAATATTAATAGGATTAAATGAAAGGCCTGCACTAACTGTAAGGGTCAATGAAATAAAAGGCGAATATGAAGAAATTTATAATAACATGGAAAATGAAGGATATCAAGTGTCTGAAGGATATGTTGCTCCAGAAGCCATTAGAATTGTAAATGGAAGAAATATTGAAGATAATCTTTTATTCAAAGAAGGCTATGTAACTGTTCAAGATGAAAGTGCTATGTTAGTAGCTCCATCAATGGAACTTGATAATGATTTGAAAGTATTAGATTTATGTAGTGCACCAGGAGGAAAAACAACACATATTTCTGAGATTATGAATAATACAGGAGAAGTTTTAGCTTTTGATATACATGAAAATAAATTATCCCTTATAAAAGATAATGCAAAGAGACTTTATATAAATAATATTAAATGTGAAACTTTAGATGCTACTGTATATAAAAAAGAATTTAACAAATATGCAGATAGAGTATTGATAGATGTTCCTTGTTCTGGGCTAGGAATTATAAGAAAAAAACCAGAAATTAAATATACTAAAAATCAAAAAGAATTAAAATCAATAGTTGAAATTCAAAGAAATATAATGAATAATGCAGCAAAATATGTAAAAAAAGATGGAGTTATTTTATATTCCACTTGTACTTTGAATAAAGAAGAGAATGAAAAAAATATTCAGTGGTTCTTAAAAAATCATCCTAATTTTAAATTAGAACCTTTATTTTATGGTAATGTTGATAATATAATTTATGGTGATAGTGGAGAGGTAACTATATTACCTAATAAATTTATGGATGGTTTCTTTATTGTTAAAATACGTAGGATTGGGTAGGTGCAATTGTGAGAAATATATTGGACTTAAACGTTAAAGAATTAAAGCTTTGGATGAAGGAAAATGGGGAAAGTGAGTTTAGAGCAAAACAAGTTTTTTCTTGGATTTATAAATATGTATATAATTTTGATGATATGAAAAACCTATCAAAATCTACTAAGGAAAAATTAAAAAATAATTTTTATATTGGGGTTCCTAAAGTATTAGAAAAATACAATTCTGTTGATGGGAATACAAGAAAATATTTATATAAAATGCAGGATAATAATTTAATAGAATCTGTAGTTATGCAATATAAACATGGAAATTCTATATGTGTATCCACTCAAGTAGGTTGTAGAATGGGATGTAAGTTTTGCGCGTCTACAATAGATGGTGTTGTTCGTAATCTAACTAGCGGAGAGATTTTAGGACAAATAATAAAAGCACAAGAAGAATTAGGTGAGAGAATATCAAATGTTGTTCTTATGGGAAGTGGAGAACCACTTGATAACTTTGACAATGTCATTAAATTTTTAGAACTTGTAAATGCAGATTATGGATTAAATATTGGGCAAAGGCATATAACATTATCTACTTGTGGTATAGTTCCTAAAATAAAGGAATTAGCAGATAAAGATATGCAGATAACCCTTGCTATTTCGCTTCATGCTCCTAACAATGAAATGAGAAAACAAACTATGCCTATAGCTAAAGCTTTTAATATAGATGAATTATTAGAAGCTTGCAATTATTACATAGATAAAACTAATAGAAGAATAACTTTTGAATATGCATTGGTAAAAGGATTTAATGATAGAGAAGATGATGCATTAGAATTGTCTAAAATTTTAAAAGGTATGCTTTGCCATGTGAATTTAATACCGATAAATGAAATAAAGGAAAGTGAACTAAAAAGAGCTAATATAGACGATATAAATAAATTTAAGGATATTTTAATAAAAAATGGCATAGAGACAACTGTTAGAAAAGAGATGGGCTTAGATATAAATGCAGCTTGTGGACAACTTAGAAGAAGTTATTTAGAAAAAAAGGAGTTGTAACAATGGGGAGATTAATAGGAATAAAATCTGATGTGGGAAATAAAAGAGTTTTAAATGAGGATTTTGTTAAATATTTTGAATATGAAGATATTGCTATATTTGCCATAGCAGACGGTATGGGCGGGCATAATGCAGGTGAAGTAGCAAGTAAGATGGCCTTAGAAACAGTTATAGATTATTTAAAGAAGAACAAAGATGAAGAAGGTAGAATAGCATTAACTAAAGCAGTAAATTTGGCAAATCATCATATATATAAGGCTGCCTTATTAAAAGATGAATATAGTGGAATGGGAACTACAATTACAATTTGTTATATAAAAGATGAAAAATGCTTAGTTGCAAATGTTGGAGATAGTAGATGCTATGTTATCTGTAAAGACAAATTAGTAAAAGTTACAAAGGATCATTCTTTGGTTCAAGAACTTTTGGATAATGGCACTATTAGTGAAGAAGAAGCTCAAAATCATCCTAATAAAAATGTAATTACAAGAGCTATTGGAACTAAACCAATTGTAGATGTTGATATTTATGAGCTAAATTTAAATGAATTTGATAAAGGACTTTTATGTACTGATGGACTAACAAATGAATTAAGTGAACAGGAAATTTGTAATATTATTATTACAGATAAAGAAGATGTTTGTGATGAGCTTATAAAAGCTAGTAAAGATAGAGGCGGAAGAGATAACATCTCAGTTATCATATTTAAAGGAGCGTGTGGAGATGATTGGAACCATATTGGGGAGTAGATATGAGCTGATTGAAAAAATCGGTGAAGGTGGCATGGCTATAGTTTATAAGGCTAAATGTCGACTTTTAAATAGGTATGTTGCAGTGAAAATACTAAAAGAGCAATATACTTCTAATATTGAATTTATGGATAAGTTTAGAAAAGAGGCTGCGGCTACAGCAAGTTTTTCACATAATAATATAGTTAACATATTTGATGTTGGAGTAGAGGGAAAATACAATTATATTGTTATGGAGTTAGTAGAGGGGAAAACATTAAAGCAAGTGATTTGTGAAAATGGTAGCTTACCATGTGATCAAGTAGTGGAATTTGGAATACAAATAGCACAAGCATTAGAGTGTGCGCATAGAAATGGTGTTATTCATAGAGATATAAAGCCACATAATATTTTAGTTAAAGAAGATGGGGTAGTTAAAGTTACGGATTTTGGTATAGCTAAAGCTTCTAATAGCGACACTATAACCCATACAACAAAAGTTATAGGTTCAGCTCATTATTTTTCCCCAGAGCAGGCGAAAGGGAAAGTTGTAGACTTTAGAACCGATATATATTCTTTAGGTATTGTACTTTATGAAATGGCTACTGGTAAATTGCCTTTTGATGGGGATAGCCCTGTATCTATAGCTTTAAAACATATACAGGAGCCAGTAGTACCTCCAACTGCTATAAAATACGATATACCATTAAATATTAGCAACTTAATATTAAAGGCTATAGAGAAAGAGCCTATTAAAAGATATCAAAGTGCTACAGAGATATTACATGATTTAAGACAAATAAGAAGTAATATTAGTTATAATATACCTCAAAATAATGGTGATACTGAAGAATTTACAAGAATAATGAGTCCTATAAATATTGATGAAGATAAATCATCAAAAACATCATATGAAGATAGCAATAATTATAATTTGTATGGAAAAAATGATGATGAAGAAGATTATGATGATGAAGATTACGATGATGAAGAATATGATGACGATGAAGAAGATGAAGTTAAGCCAAGGAAAAAAAGATCCAAAAATAAGAAAATGAAATTGATATTAGTATCTATAGGAATATTCATAGTTCTAATTGGAGCTTTTGCAATAACGTTATCAATGAAGCCGTCTACAGATGCTGGTTCTAGTAAAAAAGAGGTTAAAATACCACAAATTGTAGGAAAAAGCGAAGAAAATGCTAAAACTATTATTGAAGAACTAGGACTTGTATTTAAAGTTGATGGTGAAGAAAAAAGTGATAAACCTAAAGGGGAAGTATTAAAATGTATTCCTAATGAAGGAACTACAGTGAAAAAGAAATCCGAAGTAAAAGTTATTGTAAGTTCAGGACCTGAAGAAGTAACTGTACCTGATTTAGGAAATTTAACTTTACAAGAAGCACAAAATCAAATTGCAAATATGGGGTTTAAAGTTGGAAAAGTTATAGAGGAAAATAATGAAACTTATAGTGAAGGAACTGTAATTAGACAAGACCCACAGCCAGGGACTGCAGCTAAAAAAGGAGACACTATAGATGTAGTTGTAAGTAAAGGATCAGCTGTTAAATATTCTCAGACTCCAGATTTAATTAACATGACTGTAGATGAAGCATCTAATGTTCTAAGCGCAGCTAATTTAAAATTAGGAGCAACTACGGAAGTTTCAACTACTGATAAGAGCCGTGATGGAAAAATATTTTATCAAAGTGTATCATCTGGATCAAAAGTTAATGAACAAACGGCAGTAGATGTTAAGTATTATAAATATAAAGAACCTGAACCAGAAAAAGTTTCTGTGCCTTATTTTGTAGGTATGACATTAGGTGATGCTAAAAATTTAGCTAATAGCCTAGGCTTGAATGTAAGTGGTTCAGGAGAAGATAGTGATATAATTGAAAGTCAAAGCATACAAGCAGAAACTAAAGTTAATAAAGGTGAAAATATAAGTGTCACTGTTAAAAAACAGGAACCTGAAAAACCTGAAAAACCTGAAAAACCTGATGAAGGAGAAAATCAACAATAGATTTGGAGGATATATGCAAGGAATAATAGTTAAAGGTATTGGTGGTCTTTATTATGTAAAGAGTGAAGGAAACACATATACATGCAAAGCTAGAGGAAAGTTTAGATATAGTAATTTATCACCTATGATAGGTGATAATGTAGAAATTAAGATAGAAGGTAATTCTGTTACAATAGAAAAAATATATGAAAGAACAACTGAACTTATAAGACCAGTTGTTGCCAATGTAACTCAAGCTTTTGTTATATTTGCATTTAGACATCCTGATTTAAACAGGGATTTGCTTAGCAAATTCCTGTTACTATGTGAATATAATAATTTGAATGCCGTTGTTTGTTTTAATAAAATGGATCTTGAAAATGAAAATATTGATAAAGTAAAAGAAGAACTTGAATCAGCAGGTTATGAGGTTCTATACTTAGAAGCTAAAAATAATTTAGGACTTGAAAAACTAAAAGAAAAAATTAAAGATAATATAAGCGTATTTTGTGGTCCATCAGGAGTAGGAAAATCTACTATACTTAATAAATTCATTGGAAGAGAAATGATGGAAACTGGAGAAATAAGTGACAAATTGAAAAGAGGAAAACATACTACAAGGCATAGTGAATTAATTGAATTTGAAGATGGATATTTAGTTGATACACCAGGTTTTTCATCTTTAGAGTTAGATTTCATACCTAAAGATGAATTGCAATACTGCTTTAAAGAGTTTGAACCATATAGGGATAAATGTAAATTCAATAATTGTATTCATCATAAAGAACCTAGTTGTGCAGTTAAAGAGGCTGTAAATGAAGGGAAAATTCATAAGGCAAGATATGATTTTTATATAAAAACTTTAGAAGATATAACAAATAATAGGGGGAATAAAAGATGATGAAATTATCACCGTCAATATTATCCGCTGATTTTTCCAATTTAGGAAAAGCGGTTGAGGAATTAGAAAGATATGGAGCAGACATGGTTCATATAGATGTTATGGATGGAGCCTTTGTTCCAAACATATCATTTGGTATACCTGTAATAAAATCTATTAGAAAATGTACTAAACTTACATTTGATGTTCACTTAATGATTGAAGACCCAGCAAGATATGTAGAAGATTTTGCTTTAGCTGGTGCGGATATAATAACTATACATGCAGAAGCAGATAAACATTTAGATAGAACTGTGAACTATATAAAAGGTTTAGGTGTTAAAGCAGGAATAGCTATAAATCCAGCTACACCAGTGGAAAGTATAAAACATTTAATCCCAATAGTAGATATGGTTCTTGTGATGTCTGTTAATCCTGGTTTCGGAGGTCAAAAGTACATACAATACTGTAATGAGAAAATAAAAGAAGTTAAAAAAATAAGTGATGCCTATAATAAAAGCTTAATGATTCAAGTTGATGGTGGAGTAGATAAAAATAACATAAAAGAAATAGTGAATTGCGGAGCAAATGTTATAGTAGCAGGCTCTGCAGTATTTAAAAATAATGAAATTGAAAAAAATATAAGAGGACTAAAAGAAGGTTTTTAATATGAAATGGTTAATTATATCTGGTGGCACACCACCAAAAAAAGAAACCATACTTAAATATACAAATGATGGATTTTGTATTATAGCAGCTGATAGTGGGGCTAATTCTCTTTATAAATATAATATAATACCGAAAATATTACTTGGGGATTTTGATTCAATAGATAAAAAGGTATTAGAATATTTTAAAGATAAATGTGAAATTACTAAATATCCTAAAGAGAAGGATTATACAGATACGGAAATTGCACTAGAAAAAGCTATTGAACTAAGTGCTAAAAAAATAGTATTTCTAGGCTGTACAGGAACTAGAATAGACCATTTAATAGGTAACTTATGTATACTTAATAAAGCTATAAATAGAGGTGTAGAAGCTTATATAGTTGATGAAAATAATAAAATAACTATGACAAGTGAATCTACAACTATTTATGGAAAAAGAGGAGAGCTTTTTTCTGTTTTTGCATTTAACAAAAAAGTTGAAAAATTGTCTGTAAAAAATGCAAAATATGAATTAAAGGATTATGATTTAGAAGTAGAAGACAGTCTTACTGTATCAAATGAATTTGCTGAAAATGAAGTTCATTTAGAGTTTTTATCAGGGACATTGATGATTATAAGATCTGTAGACTAGCAAAAAACTAGCGTTTAATTAAACGCTAGTTTTTTTATATGAAAAATTATATAAATTAGTTTAAAAAACTGATTTTTAGTTTAATCTGTTACTTTTAACTCTAATATTTAACTAACCGTAGTTGTATTTGTTTTTTAAAAGCTGATAAAAAAGATTTGATAGATAGCTTTAAATTCTAAGGTGCATACCTATATAGAGTTAAAAACAGTGTCAAAAGATAATTTGATACATAATATGGTAACAAGAAGTGTAATTGATAGAAAGTATATTAATATAAAATTATAAGCAGGGTGAGATAATGGCTAAAAAAAATAAAGAAAGTAAAAAGAAAAAAGAAACAACAGATATGAAGGTTGTAGGGTCTATAGCTTTTGGTGTGATTTTAGGGATTGTAATACCATTTTGGGGTTGGATTATTGCAATAGGATTAGGAATTATTAGTGCAGGATGGAAAGTGATGGAGAAGTAATTCAAAGGAGGTGAGTAAATGAAAATAGTAGCTATAAAACTTCCAAAATTTTTATCTAAAATAATTAAGCTTTTCGTAAGAAAAGAATAAAAAATAAAAATCAAGCTTAAAATATAAAATACATAATTAGCTTGATATATGATTAATTTTACAAAGTTAATTTTAAATTAAAAGGTAAATTTAAAATTAGAAAGTGAATAATAAAATTTATATAATAATTAATATTTATAAAATAAAAATGCAACTTTAAGTTAAAAGTTGCATTTTTAAGAAAATCTTAAGATTTTCATCAGTATATCATTGAATTGAAATATCTTGTTTATATGTAAAGTATCTAAAAAATATTAGGTACTATTTAAAAAGAGTGCTTTGGCACTCTTTTATAGCTATATAACAAGCTAAAGATTAAGCACGCTCAACCTTACCTGAACGTAAGCATCTTGTACATACATGTATAGTCTTAGGAGAACCTTTAACTATAGCTTTAACTCTTTTTAAGTTAGGAGCCCATGTTCTTTTTGATTGACGGTGTGAGTGGCTGTATTGAGTACCTGATACAACACCTTTATTACAAATTTCGCATCTTCTTGACAATTCAAACACCTCCTTATAATCACAATGATTTAATGTTTAAATCAAACATAAGCTATTTTACCATAATAATTATATTTTATGCAAGTAAAAACTAAAAATAATACATAAATTATATTATAAAATTATACAGTTTAGGGAAAAATCAATAGATGATATATTAATTTCTTGAATTAATCTATTTTATAATATAAAATAAACTATATGGTGTTATTAAGGAGGAGTTATAGTATGAAAGCTAGTATAACTAATCAGGTAGGTAATATTTTTTATTCAGAAGAAGTTTTAGCGAATATAGCAGGTGTATCAACAATGGAATGTTATGGTGTTGTTGGAATGGCTTCTAAAAACGCTAAGGATGGTCTATGGGAGCTTTTAAAAGCTGAGAACCTTAGTAAAGGTGTTAAGGTAAACATGAAAAATGAATCTTTAAGTGTAGAATTATATATAATAGTAGAATATGGAACTAAAATTTCAGTCATAGCTAATAATATAATTCAAAAAGTAAAATATAATGTGGAGAACTTTACAGGACTTAAGGTTTCACAAGTTATAGTGAATGTTCAAGGTGTCAGAGTCTAGGAGGTATTAAAGTTGGAAAACTTAAAAATAAATGGGCAAGATTTTTGCAACATGCTAAAAAATGCATCAAATAAATTAGAAGAAGAAAAAGATTATGTTAACTCGTTAAATGTTTTTCCTGTTCCAGACGGAGACACAGGCACAAATATGTCAATGACATTCAAGGCTGCTGTTAGTGAAGTAGATGGATTAGATAATGAAGACATAGGAGAAATAGGAAAAAAGTTAGCTAAAGGTGCTCTTATGGGAGCAAGAGGAAACTCTGGTGTTATACTTTCTCAAATATTTAGAGGAATAGCTAAAGGTTTAGAAGGAAAAAAAGAGGCCACAGTTACTGATATAAAGGAAAGTATAGTTCAAGGTTCAATTTTTGCGTATAAAGCAGTTATGAGACCTACAGAAGGTACAATACTTACAATAATTAGAGCGGCGGCAGAAGGTGTTAAAACAAGTACAGCACAAAATGTAACTACTTTATTTGAAGAGATATGCAATAATTGTGAAGCAATGCTACAAAAGACACCGGAAATGTTGCCACAGTTAAAGCAAGCTAAAGTTGTAGATGCAGGTGGAATGGGATTATTAATTCTATTCAAAGGAATGTATCAAGCTTTAAAAGAAGAAATGAAAGTTGAATTAAATACAGAAGTTTTACAAAATAAAACTTATGAAATGCCTAGTTCACAAACAGAAATAAACACTGAGGACATTAAGTTTGGATATTGTACAGAGTTTATGATTTTATCATGCAAAGTTGACACAGAGGCTTTTAAAAATTATTTGGAGCAAAGAGGGGATTCTATAGTTGTAGTTGGTCTTGATGATATGGTCAAGGTTCATGTGCACACAAATGATCCAGGAGAAATAATTTCTAAAGCATTAACATTTGGTGAACTTTCAAAATTAAAAATTGAAAATATGAGAGAACAACATAGAAGTTTGCTTGGTATAGATGAAGAAAAGGCTATTGAAAAAATAGAGACAGTTAATAAAGAACCTATAAAGAAATATGGATTTGTTACAGTAGGAAGAGGCGAAGGAATAAAAGCAATATTTGAGGATTTAGGCGTAGACGTAGTTATTGAAGGTGGTCAGACGATGAATCCAAGTACACAAGATATAGTAAATAGCATAAATAAAATAAATGCAGAAACTGTATTTATTCTTCCAAATAATAAAAACATAATTATGGCAGCAAATCAAGCTGTGGAATTAGTTGAAGACAAGAGAGTAGTAGTCATTCCTACAAAAACTATACCACAAGGGGTAACAGCTATAACGATGTTTAACAGTGAAGATGATGCAAATCAAAATTTTGACATTATGTCTGAAGCAATAGGCAATGTTATATCTGGTTCAGTAACATATGCTGTAAAAGACACAGAACAAGATGGCAAAATCATTAGTGAAGGAGACATACTAGGAATACTTGAGAAAGATATAAAACAAGTAGGAAAAGATGTTTACGCTGTTTGTGAAGAGTTAATAAAGGATATGATAAACGAAGATAGTGAAATAATAACTCTTTTCTATGGTGAAGATTGTGATAAAAACAAGGTTGATGAGTTAGTAGAAAAACTGGAAGAAAAATATCCAGATATGGATATCCAATGCTTTGATGGAAAACAACCATTATATTATTTTATTACAGCAGTAGAATAAAAGCCTTAGGGCTTTTTTCTATTATATAGATACTTATTTGTATATTTTAAAAGTTTTGTATATGATTTCAGTTTAATTTAATTTATATTATATAATTAAAAATGGTTTATGGAGTGATAATGTGAATATATATGACGACATAACATTTGTTAAGGGTGTAGGTCCTAAGATGGGGGAGAAACTTAATAAGTGTGGTATATATAATGTGTTAGACTTATTATTATATTTTCCTAGAGATTATGATATGGTTAAAATAGGAAGTTCAATAGAGGAATTTGAAGATAAAGAAAAAGTTATATTAGAATGTACTGTGAAAAGTATATTAAGGGATATTCGAACTAAAAATAACAAGATTTTATCTACAGTTATATTTAATTGTGGCAATAACAATTTTAAAGGTCAATGGTTTAATCAACCTTATGCTAAAAATAGTTTTAGGGTTAATTCTACATATGTTATAACTGGAAAAGTTGAAAAGTTTAATGGTGAATACAGAATGAGTAATCCTAAAATATTAAAAAACACTAGTATAGATAAAAATAAAATACTAGCAAAGTATTCATTGAAGGACAATCTAAATAACAGTTTTTTAAACAAAATAATTAGTGATGTTTTATCACAGGTAAGGATAACAGAAAATTTACCAGCTAAAATAGTAGAAAAATATCAATTTATGCCTTTAGATGAATCTATAAGAAATATACATAGTCCAAAAGACAGATATAGCTTGGAAGAAGCTAGAAGAAGATTGAAATTTCAAGAACTATTTGCTTACTCTATGAAAATTTTTATGTTAAAAGAATTGAATAAAAGTAGTTTAGGAATAGGATTTAAAATGACACATGAACTTAGGGATTTAAAAGACAAATTGCCATTTCAATTAACTGAAGCTCAAAGTAGAGTTGTAAGAGAAATATTGATTGATGAAAAAAGAAATGTTCCTATGAATAGACTAGTCCAAGGTGATGTAGGTAGTGGAAAAACTATAGTTGCGTTAATAAGTTTATTTAATGTTATAAAAAATGGTTATCAAGCAGCTATGATGGCGCCTACAGAAATATTGGCAAAGCAACATTATTTTGAAGCAACAACTCTTTTCGAAGAGTTTGGAATAAATATACAGTTGCTTACAGGTAGCACTACTGCTAAAAATAAAGAAATTATAAAAAATGATTTAAAAGAAGGAAAAATTGATTTGTTAATAGGAACTCATGCCCTTATAGAAGAGGATGTTGTTTTTAAAAATTTAGGTATGATTGTAACAGATGAGCAACATAGATTCGGTGTTAATCAACGAAATAAACTAAGTGCTAAATCTGAGAATGCTGATGTTTTAGTTATGAGTGCTACACCTATACCAAGAACATTAACGTTATGTCTTTATGGAGATTTAGATGTATCTGTTATAGATAAATTGCCACCAGGAAGAAAAAAGGTAGATACATATTATTTAGATAAAAAAGAAAAAAATAGAGCTTATGATTTTACGTTAAAAGAAATAAGTATGGGAAGACAAGTTTATATTGTTTGTCCATTGGTAGAAGAGAATGAAGACTTAAAATTAAGCTCTGTGGAAACTTTATATAATGAACTTAAAAATGGATATTTCAAAAATATTGAAGTTGCAATTCTTCATGGAAAAATGCCTAACAAAGAAAAAAATGCTATAATGGAAGAGTTTAAAAATGGGAATATAAAAGTATTAGTTTCTACTACTGTTATTGAAGTTGGAGTTAATGTACCAAATTCAACAGTTATGATAATTGAAAATGCTGAAAGGTTTGGACTTTCTCAGTTACACCAATTAAGGGGAAGAGTAGGAAGAGGTAGTCACAAATCTTATTGTATATTAATTGCTAATATAAAAAGTGATACAACTAAAAGACGTATGGAAACTATGAAAAATAGTAATGATGGATTTTATATAGCGGAGGAAGATTTACGTATAAGAGGTGGTGGAGAGTTATTTGGATTTAGGCAGTCTGGGGAAAATAATTTCCTTTTAGCTGATTTAGTTGAGGATTTTAGGATATTTAAAGCAGCTAATATGGAAGCAAAAGAAATTGTAAATAGTGAAAGCAGTGAAGATAAAAAAGTAAAGATTGAAATTAAAGATAAATTAGAAAGAAGTTCTAAATATATTTGCTTTAATTAGAGAATGTAATTTAAAATATTTATAAAAAATAAGAATATAAGATGAATTTTAATTTGTGAATGAAAAGGAGCAAAAACTATGAGAGTAATCGGCGGAATAGCAAAAGGAAGGAATTTACTTCCACCAGAAGGAATGGGAACAAGACCAACATTAGATAGAATTAAAGAATCTATTTTTAATATAATACAGCATAGAGTTAGGGGAGCTGTTACTGTAGATTTATTTTCAGGGACAGGAAGTTTAGGAATAGAAGCTGCTAGTAGGGGTGCAGAGAAAAGTTATTTAATAGAAATGGGAGATAGTAGTTATAGTCTTCTTAAAAAGAATGTTGAAAATCTAAAATTTCAGGATTTATGCGTAACTTTAAATGGAGATTGTTATAAATTTCTTGAACAGTTCTATAAAGAAGATAAAAAGTTTGATATTATATTTATAGATCCTCCTTATGCTAAGGAAATGATACCTCCAGCAGTAGAGTTAATTTCAAAATATAAGTTATTACAAAAGGATGGATTAATAGTTACTAAAATAGATACAAGTGAAGTTATTTATGAAGGAAATGATGAAATAACTTTATTTGATAAAAGAAAGTATGGAAACACTACAGTTTGTTTCTATGATTACAAGGAGAAGTAAAATGAGAAAAGCAGTGTATCCTGGAAGTTTTGATCCTATTACAAAAGGGCATTTAGATATAATAAAAAGAGCTTCATATATTTTTGATGAAGTTGTTGTAGCTGTTTTGATAAATCCGGATAAAAAAGGTTGGTTTACTATAGAAGAGAGAGTTGAACAAATAAAAAAAGTAACAGCTAATATGCCTAATATTAAAGTTGAAAGTTTTAGTGGACTTTTAGTTGACTTTATGAATGATAAAGAAATAGATGTAATAGTAAAAGGGTTAAGATCTATGTCAGATTTTGATTATGAATTTCAAATGGCTTTAATGAATAAAAAGTTAGACAAAACTAAAGAGACTTTGTTTATGATGACAAACTCTAAATATTCCTATTTAAGTTCATCGTCAACAAAGCAAGTAGCATTATTTGGAGGGTGTTTAGAAGATTTAGTTCCAGAGGTTACACAAGAAGAAGTGAAGGCTAGGGCTAAAGTAAAAAGGGGGGAATAGGTTTTGGATAAAAGTATTAGCAACGTTTTAGAACTTGTAGATTATCTTGAAAAAACTGCTAAGACATCTAGTAATTTATTGGGGAAAGTTAGTATAAATAAAGGAGAATTATTAGGTCTTATAAATGAATTAAAAGAAAATTTACCACAGGAATTTAATGATGCAAAGACTATTGTAGATAAAAGAGAAGAAATTTTTTTAGCAGCACGTAGAGAGGCTGAGGAAATGAAGCAAGAAGCGTCTATAATAATTCAAAAACAATTTGAAAATGCAGAGGTTTTAAAAAAAGCGGAAGTAAAAGCTGCTCAAATGTTAGATGAAGCTAATATGGAGGCGAGAAAAATAAAAGCTGATGCTAATAAGTTTTCAAAGGAATTAAGGCTAGGGACAGTTAATTATGTTGATGAGGTATTAACAAAATTACAAAGAGAGATAGATACTAAAAGTGAAGAGATGGTTTTAAGGGTAAATAAAGAAGTGGATATTATGCTTAGAGGTATATATGAAGATTTTCAAAGCACTACATCCACTATTGTTGAAAATATAAAAGAACTAAATGCGTTTAAATAAGTTTTTTATATTAAAAGCTAAAAATGGGATAAGTATAAACATAGATATTAAGATATAAAGTTGAGAATTTATATTATTAAAATATGGATTAGTGTTAAAAGTCTCTAACACAGGTGATAATAGTGGTATTTTGCAAATGGAAGCTGTGAAAAAAGCACTTATAGCACCTTGAATTAATTTTAAAAATAAGTATTTTTTTATACTTACATTGAATTTAGAAATTATAGAATAAACCTGTGATGTTATAGATATACCACTAAATCCTATTAAAAAGCTTATTAAAATTAATTTATTATTTAAAGAAAGAGTTCCGTTAGCAATTATATTGCAGCCATTAGTTAACTCTAAAATACCTAGAGATATTCCTTTTAAAACATCCAAAGGAATATTTGATATATTTGATAGTTTGTTTACGACAGTGTTGAATAATACACTGTCGTTTATTATGCCTATTAATACAGAAAAAATCACTATAAATCCACCTATGGACAAGGATGTCTTAATCGCATCTTCTACAGCAGCCATAAAGGATTGTCCAAGATTTACAGAATGGTTACTTGCTACATTTGTAAATATTTTATTAGTATACAAATTTTTGTTGGATTTAATTTTATTAGGTAATACAAAGGCCATAGCTATACAAGAGAGCATATTAGATAATAGTAGTAAATAGCCTATTTTAGGATTTAAAAGCATAGAAGTACCTACAGCACCAACAATAAAAAGAGGACTTCCATTTGAAGCAATATTTAAAAGTCTTTCGTAGGTTTTAAAATCTATAAATTTTTCACTATATAATATAGTTGCATATCTAGCACCTAAAGGGTATCCACAAAATACACTTACTAATAGAGCTAAACTACAATTTTTAGGTAAGTGTAAGGGAGTACATATAAAATTACCTAATATTTTGGAATATATATTTATTCCGCCACAGGAAATAATCATATTTACAAGTATTAGAAAGGGAAAAAGAGATGGAAACACTGAATAAAAAAATAATTTACAACCTAAAATTGTAAGCTCTATACAATGTTTCGGATCTGAAATTATGTATAGTATTGTTAAAGTACATAATAAAGTAAAAAAACCATTAAATTTATATTTTTTAATAAAAATAAAACTTAGTAAAATTATAATAATAAAAATTAAATAGTAAACCATCAATATACCCTCCGAAAATTAATGTCTTAATTAATTTATATTTATAGGATAGATATATATGAGTAAATTTTTTATAATTATAATAAGAAAAAGATGTATCTTAAAATAGGTTTTAAAATTTAAGATGCATCTTTTGTTTTAAAATTATTTATACTATTTTATAATTATTGGTCCTCTAAGAAAATCTTCATTATACTTATAATTCTTATTTAATAAGCTATACATTTTAGATGCTTGTAAATCTAATTTTAAGCTTTCGTTTTGTATCCTAGGAACTTTAGTGTATATAGGAAAATCAGAATTGGTTTTTATAGATTTTAAAATATTTTTTCCTTTATCATTAAACCCTAAAACTTTTGCATAAGAAGCAGGCTCTTTTCTTAAATGGTCACAGTTAAAATCTTCAAACCCTATAAAGAATTGACAAAGAATTCTACTTATACGAGTTAGAGCATAACGTTTAGATTTTATATCTAAAAGTATATCATTATAATTGTACAAGTTATTAATACTTTTTTCTATTTTATTATGAAGACCTTCAGATACATCAGGAATTTTATTTAATAAATTAAATTTAGAGTAGTTTTTATACTTTATATAAGGTAGCATACTATCCTCAAAGGTAAAATTGTATCCAAGTGAGTCTAGTTCCTTTAGCCTTTTAAAATTATAGCTAGGAATGTGATTAACAAGCTCGTCTAAAGAGTCAGTACTCTTTAGATGGTTTCTGATAGAAGTAGCACTTGAAAAGGTGGCATTGAAATCACTACTATTATAACTTCCACCTTCTCTTTTAATAGTATATGGAATAATAGTACTATCTAATTTTATAATACTTTTTAAATATTCTATAGCTAAGATGTTATTTGAAGAATTTAATATATCTTCTAAGTTTGAAATGAAAATATCTTTTTCATTTAAATATTTTTTAATTGCATAGGTTCTTGCTTTAGGATACAGTTCCCCTTCCTTGAGTTTTTCTTTTAAATATCCTTTAAATTCAATAGGTTCGTCATATAAAATTTTTGAAATTACCTTTAAAGTGTCAATATTACCATGTTCACTACCAAAACAGAGGCTATTTACTACATTTAAATTGTTTAATAAAGTTAGTGCTCCATAGGAAAAAAATTCAGCTGAAGAAAGGGCATAAATTGTAGGAAGTTCTAAAACCAAATCTACACCATTATGTAATGCCATATTAGTTTTTTCGTATTTATCTATTAATGAAGGTATACCTCTTTGATTGAAATTCCCGCTCATTACTGCTATTAAACCATCGCATTTAGTAAGTTCTCTGGTCTTTTGTATATGATGTATATGTCCATTATGCATTGGATTATATTCAACTATTATACCTGCTAAATTCATAAAAAATCACTCCAATCAAAATAAATATAAATTTATTGTATGCCTAAAAGATTATTTAAAGTTTAAACTTATATCCATATAGTATACTATAAAATTTATTTTTGTCATAATTGGTTATAGGTACTAAAATTTAATATTGAAATAGTTAGATAAAATAAATGAATAAATTTATTGAAAATAGAAATAAATAAAACTTAAAAGTCAAAATAAAGAAAATTGGGTATATTCAAAATTGGATTTTGAATAATGATATTAAAATTCTGTTACAAGTACTTATGGTAATATAACTACATTAATGCATAAGTAATTGCCTATAGAAAATATGCCACGTATATAGGGAAACAAGCTCCAATTTAAATTTATTCAATAACTTTAAAATATTTTCACACAAGATACAGTGTTGAATTTTAAATGATTCGGAGCATGTCTCACTATTTTAGGTATCCAAGTTTTGGTTTTGGAATGGATAATTTCAAAAGTCAACTTGGAACCGTATATAGGGAAACAAGCTCCAATTTAAATTTATTCAATAACTTTAAAATATTTTCACACAAGATATAGTGTTGAATTTTAAGTGATTCGGAGCATGTCTCACTATTTTAGGTATCCAAGTTTTGAAATGGATAATTTTAAAAGTCAACTTGGAACCATATATAGGTAAACAAGCTCAAATTTAAATTTATTCAATAATCTTAAAATATTTTCATGGAAGATATTGTGTTGAATTCTAAGTGATTTGGAGTATGTCTCGCTATTTTTGGTACCAAAGTTAAATTTTAAATTTATAAAATAAGAAAATCTAAAATTAATATTTTACTGTTAATTAATGTTTATTTTAGTTAAGAGTTAAGAGTGAATATTTAAAAGTTGTTTTATGGGACTTATTAAGATTGAAAAACTAAATTTGTAACAATACAAACAATATGTAAAATATATTTGGTAAGTGTTAAGAAACAATTGAAAAAACTTGTATAATTTATTATGAGTAGACAGTAATTTAACTTTACATATAATTAAGATTTAAGTAATAATAACTATAAATTTGGTTATTATTTTAATTAATAGATAAAATGATGAATTTTATGTATAAAGTATAAAATACATTTTTCCCATATTTAGTGGACGAAAATTCAGGAAATTTATTTTTTTGACGATAAATAATGAAGATTTCTCATTTCTATGTAATAAAATTTAATTATATAATGTCAATGTTAATAAATTTAACAATTAAGGTTGAAAATTATACTTAAAAAGGGGTATATTAATAAGGTATATTAAAGTTTCTTACTCGAAAGGAGAATTTTGAAATGAGTTTTGTAGATAAAATTTGGAAATTAGCCAAAGAAGATGTAAAAAAAATAGTTTTACCAGAAGGTGATGAAGAGAGAAATTTAAAAGCTGCTCAAATCATAACTGAAAATAAATTAGCACAAGTTGTTTTAGTTGGAAATGAAGAAACAATAAGAAATAACGCTAAAAATTTAGGTGTAAACATAGAAGGAATAGAAATAGCTGACCCAGCAACTTCTGATAAAACAGAAAAATATGCTGAAGCTTTCTATGAGTTAAGAAAAAATAAAGGTGTTACTATAGAAAAGGCTTTACAAACAGTTAAAGACCCTGTTTATTTTGGAACTATGATGGTTAAAATGGATGACGTTGATGGATTAGTATCAGGTGCAGTTCATAGTACAGGAGATTTATTACGTCCAGGTCTTCAAATAATAAAGACAGCTCCAGGAATAAAAGTTGTATCAAGCTTCTTTGTTATGGAAGTTCCAAATTGTGAATATGGTGCAGATGGAACTTTATTATTTGCAGATTGTGCAGTTAACCCAAATCCAAATGCAGAAGAATTAGCGTCAATAGCAATAAGCACAGCTGAAAATGCTAAAGTTTTATGCGGAATTGATCCAAAAGTTGCTATGCTTTCTTTTTCAACAATGGGAAGTGCTAAGCATGAGAATGTAGATAAGGTAAGAACTGCAACTGAACTTGCAAAATCTCAAAGACCAGATCTTGCAATAGATGGTGAATTACAATTAGATGCATCAATAGTTGAAAAAGTTGCTAAACAAAAAGCTCCAAATAGTACAGTTGCTGGAAATGCAAATATTTTAGTATTCCCAGATTTACAAGCTGGAAATATAGGATACAAATTAGTTCAAAGATTTGCAAAAGCTGAAGCAATAGGACCAGTTTGTCAAGGATTTGCAAAACCAATAAACGACTTATCAAGAGGATGCAACGTAAATGATATAGTAAATGTTGTTGCGATAACTGCTATTCAAGCTCAAAATGCTTGCAATAAGTAGAAAAAATATTATATACTAAAAAATACAGGTCTTATAATTTATTAAGATCATACTAAATAAATTTTAAATTACTAAGAGAATCATATTTAAGGAGGAATTACAATGAAAATACTTGTAATTAACTGTGGAAGTTCTTCATTAAAGTACCAATTAATAAATATGGAAAATGAAGAAGCTATAGCACAAGGATTGGTTGAAAGAATAGGAATTGAGGGATCAATATTAACTCAAAAGGTTCCAGGAAGAGATAAATACATAGTTCAACAACCTATGGCAACTCATAAAGAAGCTATACAACATGTTATTGAATCTTTAACAGATAAAGAACATGGTGTAATAACAAGCATGGATGAAATAAACGCAGTTGGACACAGAGTTGTTCATGGCGGAGAAAAATATGCAGCATCAGTTGTTATAAATGATGAGGTAATGGCTCAATTAGAAGAGTGCACAAAACTTGCACCACTTCATAATCCAGCAAATATAATTGGAATAAATTCATGCAAAGAATTAATGCCAAAAACTCCAATGGTAGGTGTATTTGATACAGCATTCCATCAAACAATGGATAAACAAGCATATATATACCCATTACCATATGAATTATATGAAAAACATGGAATAAGAAAATATGGTTTCCACGGAACTTCTCATAAGTTCGTTTCAGCTCAAGTAGCAGAAATGATGGGAAAAAATATAGAAGATGTTAACATAATAACTTGTCACTTAGGAAATGGTGCTAGTTTAGCTGCAGTTAAAGGTGGAAAAGTTGTTGATACAAGTATGGGATTCACTCCACTTGAAGGAATAGCAATGGGAACAAGATGTGGTAACATAGATCCAGCTATAGCTATGTTCTTAATGAGAGAAGAAAACATGACAGCTGATGATGTTGATAACTTATTCAACAAAAAATCAGGTGTTTTAGGAATTTCAGGAGTAAGTAGTGACTTTAGAGATATAGAAAACGCTGCTAAAGAAGGAAATGCTAGAGCAGAGCTTTCACTAGATGTTTACAACTTCAGAGTAAGAGAAATGATAGGTGCTTATGCAGCAGCTATGGGCGGAGTAGATGCAGTTGTATTTACAGCTGGTCTTGGTGAAAATTCTCCAACAACAAGAGAAGCAATCTGTGAAGGATTACAATTCATGGGAATTAAAATTGATTCAGAAAAGAACAATGTAAGAGGAAAAGCTGTTGAAGTAAGTGCTACTGATGCTACAGTTAAAGTATTTGTTGTTCCGACAAACGAAGAATTAATGATAGCTAGAGATACTAAAACTTTAACTACAAAATAGTATAAAACTATAAAACTGCTATATCCTTCTGAAATGTTGTTTTAAAATAATAAATTGTTCTTGACTTTTAATAGCATAATTTATATAATAATTAATGTTTGAAATAGTAGAGTCTTGAATGAAAATAAGGAGGGGTGTAGCAGCTTTTACTCAAGCTATGTGATTTATGTCACATTATGTATGGATTCGTCCATATGAGGAAGAAACTTCCAGAGTATATAATATGTACATAGACCTTTCGGAATTAAAAAACAAGAATTATGGACGCAAAGAATTAAACTTAGAAATATCTAAGGAAAGTTTTAATGATAACGGTGAAGTGGTCAAATTTCTTAAGCCGATAAATTTTAATGGAACGTTAAGACTAGTTGATGATGTTTATTATTTAACTGGGAAAGTTATCACTAAAGTATTATTAGCATGTTCAAGATGTAGTGAAGATTTTGCTTATGATATATCATTTGATATAAAAGAGAGATTTTCGCATACTGTTGAGGATATTGATGGAGAAATTATCTCACTTGATAGTAATAAATTAGATCTTTATCAAATTATAGAAAATAATATAGGAATAGAGTTTCCTATAAAAAGACTTTGCAATGAAAATTGTAAGGGGTTATGCCAACAATGTGGAACGAATTTAAACCAATCTTGTTGTAATTGCAATGAGAATGAAGTTGATCCGAGGTTGGCAAAATTAAAAGAATTATTTTCTAACTCGTAAGGAGGTGTAATTATGGGAAATCCTGCTAGAAAGTCTTCTAAAGCTAGAAGAGATTCAAGAAGAGCGCAAACATTTAAACTTGGTTTACCAGGAATAGTTGAGTGCCCTCAGTGCCATGAAATGAAACTTGCACACAGAGTTTGTAAAAGCTGTGGATACTACAAAAATAGAGAAGTTGTTTCAACTGAGAAATAATAAAAGAAAGTCACTTGACTTTCTTTTATTTTTTATATAATATTTTCACATAACATAAAAAAATATGATAGTATTTTTAATACAAAATAGATATAATATTAAGTGATGTGTAAATTATAAAAGTTTACACAAAATAATCATTGACTTAAGAAAAAGTAATTTATAAAAATAAGCGAGGGTCTGATAATGAGATTTGTGGTAGACGGAATGGGTGGAGATAATTCACCTTCAGCAGTTGTAGAAGGTGCTGTTATGGCTGTAAATGATTTTAGTGATATAGAACTTGTTATTACAGGACCACAACAGGCTATACAGGATGAATTAGATAAATATCAGTATGAAAAAGGAAAGATAACCATACTAGATGCAACTGAGGTCATAAGTACTAATGAACACCCTGTAATGGCTATTAAGAAAAAGAAAGATTCCAGCATAAATAAAGCTTTGCAATTAGTTAAGCAAAAAGAAGTAGATGGAATAGTATCTGCTGGAAGTACTGGTGCCTTTTTAGCTGGATGTACACTAATAGTTGGTAGAATAAAGGGAATAGATAGACCAGCGTTGGCACCTATAATGCCAGGACTAAATGGTCCATTTATGGTTATAGATGCAGGTGCGAATGTTGATTGTAAACCACATTATTTAGAACAATTTGCACTTATGGGTAAAATATATTTTGAAAGTGTATTAAAGCATGAAAATCCGAAAGTTGGATTAATAAATATTGGTTCTGAGGAAGAAAAAGGAAATGAACTTACTAAAAGTGTTCATAAACTTTTAAAAGAGTCTAATAAAAACTTTATAGGAAATGTTGAGCCAAGAGAAGTTACTGATGGGGATGTTCAAGTTTTAGTATGTGATGGATTTGTAGGAAATACAGTTTTAAAGATGTATGAAGGTGTAGCATCTAACTTATTTTCTATGATTAAAAAGAATTTAATGTCATCATTAACAACAAAAATAGGTGCAGCTATGTCAAAACCTGCCTTTAAAAAAATAAAGAAAGAATTTGACTATACTGAATATGGTGGAGCAGCATTTTTAGGGGTAAAAGGTATATGCATAAAAGCACATGGTAGCTCTAATGCTAAAGCTTTTAAAAATGCAATAAGACAGGCAAAAAAAGTTTATGATAATAACATCATAGAGAAAATAATGGAAGAAATAGAAAAGACAACAGAAAATAAAAATAAATTGTAAACAGTGTATAAAATTAATAAATTTAAGTATATTATTAAAAAGAATTAAATATTTAAAATATATGTTGATTACTTTTGATAATACTATTAATATAATATTATTATCATATGATTTATTTATAGGAGGCTGGAATATATGTTTGAAAAAGTTAGAAAAAGAATATCAGAACAATTAAGCTTGGATGAGGATGATATTACATTAGAATCTTCTTTTATAGATGATTTAGGAGCGGACTCATTGGATATAGTGGAGTTAATTATGGCTTTAGAAGAGGAATTTGATATTGAAATTCCAGATGAAGATGCAGAAAAAATATCTACAGTTGGCGATGTAGTTGAATACATAAAAACACGTGTAGATGAATAATAAAAGTTCCGCATCTATGCGGAACTTTATTTAAATTAAATAAATATTAATAATTGGAGTTTTTTCCTCAACTTATTAAATTAAGCCTATTAATTATAATAAGCTGAGGAATACACTCCTAAGAAGGAGCTGAATTATGAAAATAAGAAATACTACTATTGAACTAAAAGAAAAACTTAATGTGGATATAAAAGATATAAAATTACTTCAAACAGCAATTACCCATAGTTCTTATGCTAATCAAAAAAAAGGTGTTGAGTATAATGAAACTTTAGAGTTTTTAGGAGACTCTGTATTACAACTTGTAATATCACAGTATTTATATAATAGTTGCAGAAAAAAAGGTGAAGGATATTTAACTAGAGTTAGATCACTAATTGTATGCGAAAATTCTTTATATGAAATAGCTAAGAAGTGGGATTTAGGAAGCTACTTAACAATGAGTAGAGGAGAAGAACTTACGGGAGGAAGAACAAGGGTTTCTATACTATCTGATGCAGTAGAGGCTATAATAGCAGCTATATATTTAGATCAAGGATTAGAGATTGCAGAAAAATTTATATTGGGTAATTTTGAAACTGTAATAGAAAAAGCATTAAGAAATGAAATTATTATAGATTATAAAACTAAATTACAAGAAACACTTCAGAAAAATGGTGAGGTAAGTATAGTATATAATTTAGTAAAATTTGAAGGACCGCCACATAGAAGACAGTTTTTTGTAGAAGTTCTTGTAAATGGGGTTTCAAAAGGAAATGGTATAGGATATAGCAAAAAAGAAGCAGAACAAAATGCAGCTAAAGAAGTTGTATTAGTTAAGGAGAAGAATAATGGATAAGTCTCATTACATAATACCTATTTTTGTTCCTCATGAGGGATGTCCGCATACATGTGTATTTTGTAATCAAAACAGTATTACAGGAAGTTGTTTTAAAATTGATGGTAACTTTGTTAGAAATACTATAGAGGAATATTTAGAAACAATAAATAGAGAAAATGCTATAGTAGAAGTATCTTTTTTTGGAGGTACATTTACAGCTATAGATATTGAAAAGCAAAAAGAATTATTGGCAGTAGCGAAAGAATTTAAAGATTTAGGAAAAATAGATTATATAAGAATGTCAACTAGGCCAGATTATATAGATGATTTTATTCTTACAAATTTAAAAAGGTATGATGCTGATATAATAGAATTAGGAGTTCAATCTTTAGATGAAGAAGTTCTTTTAAAATCTGGTAGGGGGCATGATGCAGAATCTGTTAAAAAGGCCTCACAGCTTATAAAAAAATATGGAATAACATTAGGACATCAAATAATGTTAGGACTTCCAGGTGACACAATGGAGAAGGATATTGAAACAGCTAGAAAGAGCATAGAGATGAATCCTGATATATGTAGATTGTATCCAGCACTTGTTATAAGAGAAACTCCTATGGAACAGCTTTTAGAGAGAAAAGAATATAGGCCATATACTTTAGAGGAAGCTGTTGAAACAAGTAAAGTTTTATATGGTATGTATACTGCAAGTGGAATAAATGTAATAAGAATTGGATTGCAACCAACAGAGGAAATAAATTATGGTAAAGAATTTGTTGAGGGGCCATTCCATCCTGCGTTTAGGGAGCTTGTTGAAGGTTCTATATATAAAGATATACTAATTGAATATTTTAATAAAAAAGGTGAAATAAAAAGTTTATCTATAAATCCTAAGGATATATCTAAATTATATGCTAATAAAAAAATGTATTTCAAAGAAGCGTTATCAGTGTTAGGAATTAAAAAAATAAAAGTCTATCAAGATAGTAATTTAGATAGAGGTAATATTAATTTACAATTTAATTATGAGACAATAAAAATCTGTATAAATGAATATTTACAAAAATATTAAAAACCGTGATTTCACGGTTTTTAATGGTTTAAGATGATAATATGAAAATAAATTATGGTTTGAATTTTATATAAAAATAATATAAACTTACATTAGTGAACTACGGTAAAAATGGAGTTACTTATATTAATATAAATAAAAAGAGAGGTGTTTTTTATGAATAAAAAACAAAGAGATAAATTAACAAAAATACTAGCAATATGTATATCTGTATTTATGGTTTTAGGTATAGTATTGCCACTTATTATAAGATAGTAGGAGAGTGAATGGATGTTTTTAAAATCTATTGAAATAAGAGGTTTTAAATCCTTTGCAGATAAGACAGAGCTTATGTTTAAAAAAGGTATAACTGCAGTAGTTGGTCCTAATGGTAGCGGTAAAAGTAATATATCTGATGCTGTAAGATGGGTTTTAGGAGAACAAAGTGTTAAAACTCTAAGAGGAGATAAAATGGAGGACGTAATATTTGCGGGAACTCAATTTAGGAAGCCTGTTGGACTTGCACAGGTTTCTCTAATCTTAGATAATTCTGATGCAGAGCTAGATGTTGAATATTCAGAAGTAGTTATATCAAGAAGATTATATAGATCTGGAGAAAGTGAATATTTAATAAATAACACAATATGTAGGCTTAAAGATGTTCAAAATCTTTTTATGGATACGGGAATAGGAAAAGAAGGATATTCTATAATAGGACAAGGTAAAATTGACGCAATATTAAGCGGAAAGCCAGAAGAAAGAAGAAAGTTACTAGAGGAAGCTGCTGGGATTGTAAAGTATAAAACAAGAAAAGAAGAATCAGAACGAAAACTAGAAAATACTAATCAGAATTTAATAAGAATAGATGATATATTAGGTACATATGAGGAGAGATTAGAACCTTTAAAAAGCGAAAGCGATAAGGCAAATAAATTTTTAGAACTTTCTAAGCAGTTAAAAGCAAATGAAATAAATATTATAATTGATTTCATAGAAAAGAACTACATAAAAATTTCTAGTTATAAGTCTCAATGTGAAATTATAAACAAAGAACTACAAGGTAAGATAAACAAAAGAAGAATATTAAAAACTAAGTTAGAAGAAAATAGTTTAAAACTAGAAGAATTTGAAAGTAAGATATCTAAAGATAAGCAAAAGTTTTATGATAATAAGTCTAAACACCAACAAGTTTTATCTGAAATTAAAATTTTAGAAGAAAGAATAGAAATTATAAAGAGTTCTATTTCTAAAATTGATGATGAAAAGTTAACTTTAATAGATAAAGTAAGAAATTTAGAAGAAAATATAAAAGAGCTTGAAATTGCATTAAAAGATTTTTTAAATTCTCATGAGGATTTAAAGGAAAAAATTAAATCAAATGAAAAACTGGTTGAAGAAATTTACAATAATAATTTAAAAGAAAACTCTAGATTAAAAGAAATTGAAAACATAAAAAATTCATTACATATGAAAAAAAATGATGAAGGTAATAATATTATTATTTTAAATAATAATATAGATGGAATAGAACAAAAATTAGAAAGCATTAAAACCGAAATAGAAGGAATACGTAATTCCGTGAAAATAAATGAAACTACTAAAGCTATACTTAATGAAGAAGGCATTAAAATACTAAAAAAGATTGATGATTATAACAATGAAATAAAAGAAAACAAAATAAGCATAGGAAAATTAAGACATAATCAAACATTAGAAGAGAAAAAGCTAAGAGAACTTTTAGCTACATCTAATAAAGTTGATGCTAATTTAAATATGCTTATAAATTTAGAAAAGCAGTATGAAGGTTATAATAAATCAGTGAAAACTTTAATGCAGCACATAGATAATAATAGAGTAGGTAGTTTTAAAGGCAAATGTTATATTTTGGGGGAAATTATAAAAGTAGATAAAAAATTTGAAACATCTATGGAAATAGCATTAGGTTCTAGTTTATCTAATATAATAACTGAAGATGAAAATGGAGCTAAAATTCTTATAGAATATTTAAAAAAACATTCTTTGGGTAGAGCAACATTTTTACCTTTAAATACAGTGAAAGGTAGAGTTATAGAACTCGGAAACAATATAAAATCCATGAATGGCTTTATTGGGATAGCTAGCGAAATTTTAAGTTATGATAGTAAATTTAAGGGTATAATAGATTATGCTTTAGGTAGAACTGTAATATGCGATAATATGGATAATGCAATAAAAATAGCAAGAGCACTTAACTATAGACAAAAAATAGTTACTTTATCTGGAGAGGTTATAAATCCTGGAGGAGCATTGACAGGTGGTAGTATTTACAATAAATCTAATAATATTATAGGTAGAAAAAGAGAGATAGAAGAGTTGAAAATTAGATTTGATGTATTAAATAAAGAAGTTAAAGAGAAAAATATATTATTAAAAAATTTAAATGAACAGATAAAAGAATTAGATGAAGAAAATTTAAATTTAAGAGATTATGTGCATTTTGAAAATATAGAGAAGACAAAGATAAATGAAAAAATTAATTCTTTAAAAGATGATACAATTAGATTGAAAAGTAGTTTAAATGAAAATGAAAAGAATTTAGGTGCAAAAGAAGTAGAAAGAAAAAAATTGGTAGAAGAAATTAAAATTTTAGAAGAAAATTTTAAATCTATGGATAGTGAAATTAATAAATTAGAAATTGAAGAAAATAGCTTGAGAGAAAAAATAACAGAAAGTGAAGCTTCAGTGGAAAAATATAAAGATATTTTAACAGAACTGAAAATTAAAAAAGCAAAAATAGATGAAATTGTTATAAATAGAGAAAATGATATTAAAAGAATAAAAAATGAAATAAATGTATTAAGAGAAAAACAAGAAAATGTACAAAAGGAAGTAATATCATTACAAACTAACAAGAAAAACTATGAAGAAATTTTAAAAAATAATAAACATAGTGTAAAAGATATAATAACTGAAATAGAAAACATGGAAAAATTTATAGAAGATAGTCAGTTAGAAAAAATAAAAATTAAAGATGAAATTAATAAAATAAGATCACAAGAAGAAGATATAAGTTTAGAACTTGAAAATACAGAAAAAGAATTACATAAATATCAAGTAACATTAGCTAAAATAGAAACAGAGAAAGAAAATCTTCTTTCAAAATTAAATGAAGAATTTAATTTGACTTATGCAGAAGCTTTAGATTTTAAAGAACCTATAACAAATATATCTAAAGTGAAGGAAGAAGCACTATTTATAAAAGAAGAAATTAGAAATTTAGGAACTGTAAATGTAGGATCTATTGAAGAATATAAGGAAGTAAAAGAGAAATATACATTTATGGTATCTCAAAAGGAAGATTTAGTTGATGCTAAAAATGAACTTATAAAAGTAATTGATGAAATGACAGCTAAAATGAGAGAAGTTTTTAAAGAAAACTTTATAAAGCTTAGAAAAAATTTTAATGAGACTTTTAAGCAATTGTTTAAGGGTGGAAGTGCAGATCTAATTTTAAAAGATGGAGATGAATTAACATCTAAAATTGAAATTAATGTGGAACCACCAGGTAAAAAATTACAAAATATAAATTTGTTATCCGGTGGAGAAAAAGTCTTATCTGCAATAGCACTATTATTTGCTATATTAAAAATGAAACCTACCCCATTCTGTATATTGGATGAGATAGAGGCAGCTCTTGATGATGCTAATGTAATAAGATATGCAGAATTTTTAAAGAAGTTTTCAACTAATATACAGTTCATAGTAATAACACATAGAAAAGGTACAATGGAAGCAAGTGATATGTTGTATGGAGTAACCATGGAAGAAAAAGGTGTATCTAAAGTTGTATCAGTTGACTTTACAAGATAAAATTAATGGAGGTAATTAACCATGTTTGGAAAATTTTTTGATAAATTAAAAGAAGGATTAACAAAAACAAGGGATAGTATAAGTTCTGCTGTATCAGATGTTTTAAATCTAGCTGTAACTATAGATGATGATTTATACGAAGAACTTGAGGAAGCGTTAATAATAAGTGATATAGGAGTAGAAACATCTGTAGAAATAATAGAAAGATTGAAAGAAAAAATAAAAGAAGAAAAAATAAAAGATGTAGCTATGGTAAAACCATGTATGAAAGAAGTAATAATAGAAATGATGGGTGAGGAAGTTAGTACTATATCACCTGAAAAAACTCCAGAAATTAAGCTTGTAATAGGAGTTAACGGGGTAGGTAAAACTACATCTATTGGTAAATTAGCAACAAAAATAAAAAATGAAAATTATAAAGTTTTATTAGCTGCAGCAGATACTTTTAGAGCAGCAGCTATAGATCAATTAGAAATTTGGAGTAAAAGAGCAAAAGTAGATATAGTAAAACATCAGGAAGGTTCTGATCCGGCAGCGGTAATTTATGATGCAGTGCAGGCTGCTAAAGCTAGGAATGTAGATGTATTAATATGTGATACGGCAGGAAGACTTCATAATAAAAAGAATTTAATGGATGAACTTTCAAAGATTAATAGAGTCATTGATAGAGAATTTGGTGAAGCTCACAGAGAAACATTATTAGTATTAGATGCTACTACAGGACAAAATGCAGTTATACAAGCAAAACAATTTATGGAGGTTTGTCCTATTGATGGTATAATACTTACCAAATTAGATGGTACAGCAAAAGGTGGGGTTGTAATATCTATAAAAAATCAATTAAATATACCTGTAAAATTTATAGGTGTAGGTGAAGGGATTGATGATCTTCAAGAATTTAATTCAAGAGAATTTGTTGAGGCATTATTTTAAAAAATTTTGAAAAGTAAAATATTAATTTTATAATTAGATGTTAAGTAAAAATACTTGACAGGCATAAATCTTTTTGCTAATATATCATTTGTGAGTTAGGTGATTTTATGGAAAAGAGATTTGAATTATCTTTACTCTTAGATTTTTATGGACCATTGCTTACGGAAAAACAAAAAAATGTAATGGATCTTTACTTTAATGAGGATTTATCCTTAAAGGAAATATCAGAAATTACAAAAACTAGTAGGCAGGCAATTCATGATATAATTAAAAGGTGTGAAAATCTTTTGGTAGAGTATGAGGAAAAGCTTAACCTTTTAGAAAAGAGTATGAAAAGTGAGAGTATTAAGCAAAAGATTATAAAAGAACTAAAGAATGTAAAAATAGATAGTGAAAAAAATTCTATATTAATAGGTGATATTATAAAAAATATTATCGAAATTTAGGAGGTCTGCTATGGCTTTTGAAGGATTAGCTTCTAAATTACAAGAAACCATTAAGAAGTTAAAAGGTAAGGGCAAACTTTCAGAAAAAGATATAAAAGAAGCCATGAGAGAAGTAAAATTAGCCTTGTTAGAAGCTGATGTTAACTATAAGGTTGTAAAAAACTTTGTAAAGGATGTTAGTGAAAAATGCCTAGGGAATGAAGTTTTAGAAAGCTTAACTCCAGGACAACAAGTTATTAAAATTGTTAATGATGAATTAACAAAACTTATGGGAAATACAGAAAGTAAATTAGAGTTAAATCCTAATGGAATATCTGTGATTATGCTTGTTGGATTACAAGGTGCTGGTAAAACTACAATGGCTGGTAAACTTGCGCTTAACCTTAGAAAAAATAATAAAAAACCTCTTTTAGTAGCTTGTGATGTTTATAGACCAGCTGCAATAAAACAATTGCAGGTAGTAGGTAAGTCAATAGACATACCAGTCTTTACTATGGGAGATAAAACAAGTCCGGTTGATATAGCAAAAGCATCTATTGAACATGCAAAAAACGAAGGATGTAATATAGTTATAATAGATACAGCTGGAAGACTTCATATAGATGAAGAGCTTATGAATGAGCTTAAAGACATAAAAGAAAATATAGTCCCAAATGAAATACTTTTGGTTGTAGATTCTATGACTGGTCAGGATGCTGTTAATGTAGCAGAGAGTTTCAACTCGCAGTTAGATGTAACAGGTGTTATTCTTACTAAATTAGATGGAGACACTAGAGGTGGAGCAGCGCTTTCTATAAAAGCAATGACAGGAAAGCCAATTAAATATGTTGGTATGGGAGAGAAAATGTCAGATCTTGAAATTTTCCATCCTGAAAGAATGTCATCTAGAATATTGGGAATGGGAGATATGCTTTCTTTAATAGAGAAGGCACAAGCTGCAATAGATGAAGAAAAAGCACAAGAACTAGGAAATAAAATGTTAAGTCAAGAATTTAACTTTGAAGATTTCTTAGATATGCTTCATCAAATGAAAAAACTTGGACCTTTAGGAAAAATTGTAGAAATGTTACCAGGTGCAAATACTAAAGAATTAAAAGACTTAGATTTGTCACAAGGTGAAAAAGAAATGTCAAAGATAGAATCAATGATAAATTCCATGACATTAAGTGAAAGAAGAAAACCAAGTTTAATATCATCTTCACCATCAAGAAAGAAAAGAATAGCAAATGGTGCAGGCACAACTATACAAGAAGTTAATAAATTGCTAAAGCACTATGAAACAATGAAAAAGATGATGAAGAATATGAAGGGTATGCAAAAAAATACGCAAAGACAGATGAAAAAAGGGTTATTTGGAAAATTACCTTTTTAACATACAATTTATTTTTTAAGGAGGTGAAATACACATGGCAGTAAAAATAAGATTAAAAAGAATGGGTGCTAAAAAAGCTCCTTTCTATAGAATAATCGTAGCTGATTCAAGATCTCCAAGAGATGGAAGATTTATCGATGAAATAGGATACTACAATCCAACAACTGAACCAATTACAGTTAAGATCGATGAAGAAAAAGCAAACAAATGGGTTCAAAATGGAGCACAACCAACAGAGACTGTAAAAAGACTTTTCAACAATGCTGGAATAAAATAATTCTTGTTGAATTGAATGGAGGCGCATTCCATGAAAACATTACTAGAGGTACTTGCTAAATCTTTAGTTGATAACCCAGAGGCAGTGTCAATAAATGAAGTTTCAAGTGATCATTCAATTATTTTGGAATTAAAAGTTGATAAAGCTGATATGGGGAAAGTAATTGGAAAACAGGGAAGAATAGCTAAAGCTATTAGAACTGTTGTAAAAGCAGCAGCTGTTAAGGAAAACAAGAGAGTTGTTGTAGAAATAATAGAATCATAAGAGTTAGGTTAGCCTAACTCTTATTTTAATATAAATTTTTATTAATATAGGGAAACAAGCTCAAATTTAAATTTATTCAATAACTTTAAAATGTTTTTATACAAAATGCAGTGTTGAATTTTAACTTAGAAAGTTAAAATATAGATTAAAATTAAATAAATTATATTTTTGTTGATAATAATAAAAACATAATTTAATATATAAATTGACAATTAAAAATCAGATCGTTAGGGGATACAACTAAGTTAATGACGTTAATTCTTATAAAGTATCCCAAATATATTATTAGGAGGCTCTTAAAATGAAGGAGTTTATGAGTATAGGACAAATAACTAAACCTCATGGAGTTAGAGGTGAGGTTAAAGTTTTTTCGCTTACAGATAGTTTAGAGGAATTTAGAGAGTTAGAAAAAGTTTATATAGATGGTGTTGAAAGAAAAATAACATCATGTAAACTACAAAGTGATAGAGCAATATTAAAAATTGAAGGTATAGGCTCTATGAATGAAGCAGAAGAATATAGAAATAAATATTTAAAAATTCATAGAAGTGATGCAAAACAGCTTGAAGAAGATAGCTACTATGTTGCTGATTTGATAGATTGCAAGGTTTTTGATACTGATGGAATAGAGCTTGGCAGAGTGTATGATGTTTTAGAAACAGGTAGCAATGATGTATATTGGGTAAAAGGTGGAAAAGAGGAAGTTTTAATACCTGCATTAAAAGAAATAATAGTTAGTATTAATATTGAAAAAAGTGAAATTGTAATAAAACCTGTGAAGGTTTGGAGTGAATAATGAAAATACATATATTGACTCTTTTCCCAGAAATGTTTGATGTTTTGAATCACAGTATTTTAGGAAGGGCACAAAAGGAAGGTATTTTAAATATAGAATGTGTAAATATAAGAGACTATACAAATAATAAGCATAAAAAAGTTGATGATTATCCATATGGTGGTGGTGCTGGAATGGTGATGATGCCACAACCAATAGTTGATTGCATAAAAGATGTTAAAAAAGTTAATAATGGTAAAGTGGTGTTTTTGGGACCAAGAGGAAAGACTTTTAATCAGGAAATGGCTAAGGATCTTAGTAAAGAAAAAGAAATAATATTCCTTTGTGGTCACTATGAAGGGATTGATGAAAGAATTTATGATTATATAGATATGGAAGTATCATTAGGGGATTTTGTATTAACTGGTGGCGAAATGGCATGCATCCCTATTGTTGACAGTATAAGTAGAATGATACCTAATGTATTATCCTGTGACGAAAGTTTTATGGATGAATCTTTTTATGATGGACTCTTAGAATATCCTCAATACACACGACCTTTTGAATTTGAAGAAAAAAAAGTTCCAGAAATATTAATTTCAGGACATCATGAAAATATACGAAAGTATAGAAGACTACAATCATTATTAATAACAAAAAAGCAAAGAAATGACTTATATAGAAATATTGAACTTACAAAAGAAGATAAAAAAATGTTAGAAAATCACTACAAAACTAAAAAATAAGTTGATAACATTAAATTTATATGATAAAATCATTTTTGTGCTGGGCGGTCCTCTGTCATTTACATATGATTAAGAACGTCAAATAAATTTTAGGAGGTAACGCACAATGTTAGACATAATAAAACAAATCGAAGCAGAACAAATCAGAACTGATTTACCAGAATTCAATGTAGGAGATACTGTTAAAGTTCACATCAGAATAAGTGAAGGAAACAAGGAAAGAATCCAAGTTTTCGAAGGAACAGTTCTTAAAAGACAAAACGGTGGAGCAAGAGAAACTTTCACAGTAAGAAGAGTAGCTTCTGGTGTAGGAGTTGAAAAAACTTTCCCAGTTAACTCTCCTGTAATAGAGAAAGTTGATGTTGTAAGAAGAGGTAAAGTAAGAAGAGCTAAATTATTCTACTTAAGAGATAGAGTAGGAAAAGCTGCTAAGGTTAAAGAATTAATAAGATAATTTTGTAAAAAATGGGGCGTTAGTGTCCCTTTTTTTATTATAAAAATTATAGATTATTATTATAGAAACATTTTAGATTTGACTTATATGTAAAGGAGAGTTTACAAAATAAGAGGAATAGTTACTACTAGCTATTTTCATAAAAATTATTTTGTTGGTATAAATTACATTTTAAGTTTATGAATCTATAAAAGATAAAATAAATTTTAATACAATATTAGATAAAGAAGGTGTATTTATGAGTATAAACTGGTTCCCAGGACATATGGCTAAAACAAGAAGACAAATAAAAGAAAATTTAAAACTTGTTGATGCAGTAATTGAAATAAGAGACGCTAGAATAGTGAAATCTAGTGCTAATCCGGATATAGAAGATATTTGTCAAAATAAGCCTAGAATAATTTTGTTAAATAAAAGTGATTTAAGTGAAGAAAAAGTGACAAAGCAATGGGTTAAGGAATTGTCTAATGAACATACAAAAGTTTTAAGTGTAAATTGTTTAAAAGGATTAGGACTTAAAAATATAAAACCTGCATTAGATGAAATGTTAAAGGAAAAGCATGATAATTTAAGAAGTAAAGGTGTAGTTAATATAGTTACTAGAGTAATGGTGGTTGGAATACCAAATGTAGGAAAATCTACATTTATAAATAAATTAGCTAAAAATAATATAGCTAAAACAGGAGATAAACCAGGAGTAACTAGAAATAAGCAATGGATAAAAACTAAAATAGGTATAGAGCTTATGGACACTCCAGGGGTGTTATGGCCTAAATTTGAGGATGAAACTGTAGGGCTTGATTTAGCTTTTACTGGGGCTATAAAGGACGAAATTATGGATATAGAAGATTTAGCTTTGAAATTAATAGAAACTCTTCAAATTAATTATCCAGAAAGATTGAAGGAAAGATATAAGCTTCCTGAACTTAGTGAATCAGCACTAGAAAATATGGATAATATAGGGAAGAAAAGAGGGGCAGTTATAGCACGTGGTAATATAGATTATAATAGAGTAGCCGTTATGCTATTGGATGAATTTAGAGGTGGTAAGTTAGGAAATATATCATTAGAAAAACCAGAGAAATAGGGTGATATACATTGGAAATTATAGATTTGAGTCAAATGAAATTTGCTCTTGTTAAAGAATATGTTTTGAATTTTCAAAATGGCCATGATATAAAAACTTCAAAATTAGAATTTATAGAACTTATAAAAATGCTAAGTGATGATAGCAGAAAAAATGTAAATAAATTAGGTGAAAAGTTAGAAAAGTTCATAATAACCTATGAAGCTGAAATTAACAGAGTAAAAAATATGTACCTTTTTGATAAAAGCTTTGGAAATTTCAAATATGTTGCAGGTGTAGATGAAGTTGGAAGAGGTCCTTTAGCAGGTCCGATAGTGTCAGCTGCTGTAATATTGGACCTGGATTATATGGATGATGGAGAATTAATGCTATATATTAATGATTCTAAAAAGCTTTCACCAGAAAAGAGAAATTATCTAAGTGAAATAATAAAGTCTAAAGCTGTAAGTTATAATATATCAGTTATAGATAATAAAGAAATAGATAGAAAAGGTATTGGATGGTGCAACCAAGAGGTTTTTAGAAGAGCATGTCATGGGTTAGATAGAAAGCCAAATTTAGTTTTGTCTGATGGGTATTTAATAAAAGACTTTGATATAGAAAATAAAAGTGTAATAAAAGGTGACACTAAAAGTGCATCTATAGCTTGTGCGTCTATATTAGCTAAGGTTTATAGAGATAAAATCATGGAAGATTATCACCAGTATTATCCAGAATATAAATTTTGCAAAAATGTAGGGTATGGAACAGAAGAACATGTTCAGGCTATAAAAAAAATTGGTATAACTGAAATACATAGAAAAAGCTTTTTAACAAACATATTAAATAAGTAAAATTATAGTCTCAAAATAAAGTTTGATTTTTATTTTGAGACTACTTATAAAATTATACGTAACCGTTTACCCAAAACGCGTTTTTAATTAAATTTATTTGAGGTTTATAGTCATTTAGAAGAATTTCAACAACATCAAATCGTATACTATAATTAAATAGTTTATTTTTGCAGATATAATATTGTGCAGTTTTTATTATTTTCTTTTCTTTATAAAAATTTACAGCTTCACTAGGATATCCATAATAATTTGATTGCCTAGTTTTAACTTCTATAAAACAAATAGAATCCTCATTTTTACCTATTATATCTATTTCACCAATATTACAAGTGAAGTTTCTACATAATATTTTATACTTATGTTTTTTTAGATAGCTCGCAGCTAAATCTTCACCATTATCTCCAATGATTTTATTAAAAATTTTCAATGATATGACCTCCTAAAACCAAAACAAATATATTTTCATTATTGACAAGTATAACTATAATAAACAAATTAGATTTGAAAATGTTTATTATCATAGGAACCTGTCAACAATTAACATGAAAACAATAAGGAGGGATAAATATGGCTATACAATTATCCTGTGCCACATTTTTAGGAGTAGAAGGAATTATTATATCTGTAGAAATAGATATTTCAAGAGGAATACCATCATTTAATATAGTTGGTATGGCAGATACTTCTGTAAAAGAGGCGAAGGATAGGGTTAGAGCTGCAATAATTAATTCAGGATATAAATTTCCTAATAATAGGATAACTATAAATTTAGCACCTGCTGATTTAAAAAAAGAAGGTACTATATTTGATTTGCCTATAGCTATAGGTATATTAATAGCGAGTAAGCAAATAGAGATAGAAAGTATGGATCAGTACTTGGTAATGGGCGAATTATCTTTATCTGGAAAACTAAAAAAAGTTAAGGGTGTTTTACCAATAACTATTGAAGGAAGTAAAAAAGGATTTAAAAAGTTATTAATTCCTTATGACAATTATGTTGATTGTTCAATGATAAAGGGTATACAAATTTATCCACTAAATAGCTTGAAGCAAGCAGTGGGGTTTTTATTGCATAAAGATATGCCGTCATATCACTATGAAGAGGTAAAAGAAATAGCAAAAGAAAGTTCTAGAGATTTTTCAGAAGTTATAGGACAAGAAGCGGCAAAAAGAGCTTTGGAAGTGGCTGCTGCAGGAGGGCATAATATATTAATGCATGGTGCTCCAGGGTCTGGTAAAACAATGTTAGCAGAAAGAATAACATCAATATTACCTAATTTGACTTATGAAGAGGCTTTAGATGTCACAAAAATATATAGCGTTCACGAGGGTGTGAATTATGAAGGCGGACTTATACAAAGAAGACCTTTTAGAAGTCCGCATAATACTATAACAGAAGTAGCTCTTGTTGGTGGTGGAAGGAATCTAATGCCTGGTGAAATTTCATTAGCCCATAATGGAGTGTTATTTTTAGATGAAATATTAGAGTTTAAAAAAAGTTTATTACAGATGTTAAGACAACCTTTAGAAGATAGAACAATTAAAATAACTAGAAATGCAGGAACAGTTTCCTATCCATCTAGTTTTATGTTAGTTGCTGCATTAAATCCATGTCCCTGTGGATTTTATGGAACCAATATAAAGCCTTGTAGATGTAGTGATTATGAAATAAAAAGATATATTGGAAAATTATCGGGACCACTTCTAGATAGAATAGACATATTCACACAAGTTAATCCTTTATCCTATGGAGAGATAAATTGTAATATAAAAAAAGAAAGTTCAAAAGAAATACGTGAAAGGGTTGAAAATGCACGAACAATACAAGTAGAAAGATTTAAAAGTGAAAACATAAAGAGTAATTCTGAAATGAAACAAAAACATATAAAAAAATATTGTCAAATAAATAATAAGACAAGTAAAATACTAGAATTAGCTTTTAATAAATTTCATTTAAGTACAAGGGTGTACAGTAGAATTTTAAAAGTAAGTAGAACTATAGCAGATATAGAAGGTAAAGAAAATATTGAAGAAAAACATATAATCGAAGCACTGAATTATAGAAAATTTATAAATAGTGAAATTATATAAAGGGAGAATTAAATATGTACGATAAGTATAAGATTTGGTTAGCTATAGCCCCTATAAAAAATAGTATAAAACTAGAACTTTTAAAAGAACTTAAAGATGAAAAAAATATTTATAATTTTATGAAAGAAAATAGTAATAGAAAAAATAGACTTGTAGAAACCCTTTTAAGAACTTATAGTGAAGAAAGGTTATATAACCTTCAAGAACTATGTGAGAGGGAAGGTATAAGTTTTTTAAATATAAAGGATACTAAATATCCTAAGAGCTTGTTAAATATAAATGAGATGCCTTATGGACTATTTTATAAAGGGAATATAGACAAATTAAATAATAATGATAAAAAAATCGCTATTGTTGGTTCTAGAAGAGCTAGTTATTATGGGAAAAACATAGTGGAAATTATTTGTAGAGAACTTAAAGATACTAATGTTCAAATAATAAGTGGACTTGCAAGAGGAATAGATGGAGAAGCACATAAAGGATCAATAGAAAATGGAATATATACTTGCGGGGTTCTAGGTTGTGGCATAGATGTTATATATCCTAAAGAACATAAAAATTTATATAAAAAAATTATTGAAAACCAGGGATGTATATTATCAGAGTTTTCACCTGATGCACCACCAGAAAGGTTTAGATTTCCTCTTCGAAATAGAATAATAAGTGGACTTTCTAATTTGATAATAATTGTAGAAGCTAGTGAAAAGAGTGGATCTTTAATAACAGCTAATTGGGCATTGGAACAAGGAAAAGATATTATGGCAGTACCTGCATCCATATTTTTAGAGCAAAATAAAGGTACAAATAAATTAATAAAAGATGGTGCATATCCATTTACAAGTGTAGAAGATATTATAAATTTATTAGAAATTGAAAAAACTTATAATGCAAATAAAAATGTTAGGAAAAGTTATAGTGAGATATGTGATAGAATATACGAGATTTTAACCAGTGAACCAATGCATGTTGACGAAATAGCAAGAAGTTCTAATATTGACATAACTCAATTGTATGGGGTATTATTTGAAATGCAACTACGAGAAGAAATATGTTGTTTAAATGGCAATTATTATGTTAAGGTAAATAAGAGTATATAAAATAACATTTTTACACATAAATATTTAATATGAATAACTATTATAGGAATACAAAATTGTTTCTTAAGTTATACATGTAAGATTTTGATTCTTAAAAGAGTGATGGCAAGCTTGTAAAGTTTTCAATTGAATAACTTTTTAAACTACAAATAAACATTTTAAGTTAATATGTAAGTTAAAGTTTTAGCTTGTTTTAATATATTAAATTAAAGTAGTATAATGTTAAATTAAATAATGACGAAATTACTGGAGGGGATACGATGGGTCAAAAACTAGTTATAGTTGAGTCACCAGCTAAAGCGAAGACCATAAAAAAATATTTAGGAAAAAATTACGTAGTTGAAGCTTCTATGGGACATATTAGAGATTTACCAAAAAGCCAATTAGGCGTTGATATAGAGAATAATTATGAACCTAAATATATTACTATTAGAGGAAAAGGTGAATTAATAAAAAAATTAAAAAAAGAAGCTAAAAAAAGTGAAAAAGTTTATCTTGCAACTGACCCTGATAGAGAGGGTGAAGCTATTTCTTGGCATTTAGCTAATATATTAAAGATTGATGGAAGTGAAAAATGCAGAATAGAATTTAATGAAGTTACTAAAAATGCTGTAAAATCTGCAATAAAGAATCCTAGATTAATAAATGAAAATGTATTTGATGCTCAGCAAGCAAGAAGAGTTTTAGATAGATTGGTAGGATATAAGATAAGCCCTATATTATGGAGAAAAGTAAGATGGGGATTAAGTGCAGGAAGAGTTCAGTCAGTAGCACTTAAAATAATTTGTGATAGAGAAAAAGAGATAAAGGAATTTATACCGAAAGAATATTGGTCTATAGAATGTGAAGTTTATAAAAATTCTCTAAAAGAGAAGTTTTCAATTAAATTACACAATAAAAAAGGTAAAAAAATAGAAATATCATCAAAAGAAGAAAATGATGCAATAATAAAAGAATTAAAACAAGGTAATTTTGTAGTTGGAAATATTAAAAATACAGAAAAAAATAAAAATCCATTACCACCATTTACTACAAGTACATTGCAACAGGAGGCTTATAGAAAATTAAATTTTTCTACTAAAAAGACAATGTCAGTGGCACAAGAATTATATGAAGGTATAGAAATAAAAGGTTTTGGGACTGTAGGATTAATAACATATATGAGAACAGATTCTGTTAGAGTATCTGATGAAGCTCAAGAGGCTTCAAAACAATATATCAAAGATACTTTTGGAAATGAGTATATTCCAGATGTAAAAAGAGTTTATAAGGGTAAAAAAAATAGCCAAGATGCACATGAAGCTATAAGACCAAGTAATGTTGAGATAACACCTGAAATTGCTAAACAAACATTAAAAGATACTCAATTTAAATTATATTCTTTAATATGGAATAGATTTATGGCTAGTCAAATGGCTTCTTGTATATTAAATAGTACATCAATAAATATTAATAATAATGATTATACTTTTAAAGCTAGTGGATCAGTTGTAAAATTTGATGGATTTACTAAAGTTTATAAAAGTGAATCCGATGAAGAAAGTAAAACACTTAAAATACCAGATTTAAAATCAGGTGATGAATTAAAAGAAAACAATACTGAAGGAAAACAACATTTTACTCAACCGCCTCCAAAATTTTCCGAGGCATCATTAGTTAAAACGTTAGAAGAAAATGGAATAGGAAGACCGAGTACTTACGCACCTACAATATCAACATTATTAGATAGAAAGTATATTGAAAGAAATAAAAAGGTGTTGGATCCTACAGAATTAGGTCATATAGTTAATAATTTAATTTCCGAGTATTTCAAGCAGATTGTAGATGTGGAATTTACAGCAGAAATGGAAAGTAAACTTGATAATGTAGAAGAAGGTACTGCTGAGTGGAAAAAAATTGTTGATGAATTTTTTACACCATTAAAAGAAGCTATAGAAATAGCTGAGAAAGAAATAGCTAAAATAACAATAGAAGATAAAGTAACAGATATACCATGTGATAAATGTGGAAGATTGATGGTTGTAAAACATGGTAGATTTGGAGATTTCTTAGCATGTCCTGGATATCCAGAATGTGAAAATACTAAACCAATAGCAAAAGAATTAGATGTACCATGTCCTAAATGTGGAAAGAAAATACTGGAAAAAAGAAGTAGAAAAGGAAGAACTTTTTATGGATGCAGTGGATATCCAGAATGTGATTTCGTGAGTTGGTTTGAACCATCTGGGGAAAAATGTCCAGAATGTAATGATATTTTAGTTAAAAGATATACTAAAACTAAAGGAAACTATTTAGAATGTGCAAATAAAGAATGCAAATATAGAAAAGAGCTAAAAGAAGAAGCAAAAGAAGAAGAAAACTAAATATTAATTGTTGTGAAAAACAAAAAACTTTACAAATTCGTTAAAAAGTTTTATAATGCTTGAGTTGGTAAAATAAAATAGAAATATATTATTTAAATAAAATCATTCTTAATTAATATTTATTATAAGCGCTACAAATTAATTAGATTTTGCTATAATTTTTTATTAAAAAAGTATATAGCAAAATCTATATGCTATATACTTTAGATATTACATAATTTTTGAAACATGAAAAAATTTCAAGTATATTTTATTAAAAATATAGTAAAATAATAATAATTACATAAAAAAAATTAAATTAATTGCTTTAAAATTTATTATATACTTAATTTTAATTTAATATTTCTATAAATATATAAATTTACAAAAAAATAATATATTTGTCGAAATAGGTAAAAAAACATTGAAATTTTAAAAATGATATGATATGATAATTAGTATCATAAACAATTCAAAAAATTTTTAATTACCTAAAAATTGCAAGAAATGTTTCGGGTGACAGCTTATTTGTAGTAGATTGATTTGTGGGAGTAGAAACAAGAAAGAATATAAACTAGTGTTTATAAAGGAGGAGAAGTAGAAGTGTCGCTATTAGATAAAACAAGAAGATTAAATAAAATTTTACAAAAGTCAGGAACAGAACCAGTAGTTTTTGATGAGATATGTAATTTATTAAGCGAAGTATTAGATTGTAACGTATATGTTATAAGCAGAAAAGGAAAAGTTTTAGGATATAATTTTGCTGGAGGATTTGAGTGTGAAACTGTTAAAGATCATGTTGTGAACAACATGAGATTCCCAGAAGATTATAATGAAAGACTTTTAGGTGTAGATGAAACAAGAGCTAATCTTTCAAGCAAAGGAATTTGCGTATTTGAAGGAGAAAAAGATTGTGAAATTGAAGGAAAACTTTCTACTATAGTACCTATAAATGGAAATAGAGAAAGATTAGGAACTTTATTATTAGCTAGATTTAATAAAGAATTCTTTGAAGAAGATTTAGTCATTGCTGAATATAGTGCAACTATAGTAGGTATGGAAATATTAAGAGCTAAAAATGAAGAAATAGAAGAAGAAGCAAGAAAGAAAGCTATAGTTCAATTAGCAATAGGAACACTTTCTTATTCAGAATTAGAAGCTGTAGAACATATATTTAATGAGTTAGACGGATATGAAGGTCTGTTAGTAGCTTCTAAAATAGCTGATAAAGTTGGAATAACTAGATCAGTTATAGTAAATGCATTAAGAAAATTTGAAAGTGCTGGAGTTATTGAATCAAGATCTTTAGGTATGAAAGGTACTCATATAAAAATACTTAATGAGAAGTTAATAGAAGAATTGGATAAATTAAAATAGAGCATTATGCTCTATTTTTTTTAATCATATGCTGTATTATATTGAAATTAATACCATTAAATAGAAGCTAAAAATAAAAATACGTTTATTAAAGTATTTATTTGGATATAATAATAATGTTAATTTATAATTAAAAATACTTTTAAATGAAGTGAAATTTTATATTGAATACTGTTTAGTATTATGATATACTAACACAGGTAAGAATACGCACATTGCTGTATTTTCTAGAAAGGTGCCTTATTTTGAAGGTTTTTTAGAAAAAATGAGGGCAATGGAGGAAAAACCAGGAGGGAATTTAAAAATGGCAGTAATATCAATGAAACAATTATTAGAAGCTGGTGTACATTTTGGACACCAAACAAGAAGATGGAACCCTAAAATGGCTCCATATATATTCACAGAAAGAAACGGAATATATATCATCGACTTACAAAAAACAGTTAAAAAAATCGATGAAGCTTATGATTTCTTAAAATCAGTATCAGAAGAAGGAAAAGATGTACTTTTCGTTGGAACTAAAAAACAAGCTCAAGAAGCTATTAAAGAAGAGGCAATAAGATCAGGAATGCACTTCGTAAATAATAGATGGTTAGGTGGAATGTTAACAAACTTCACAACTATCAAAACTAGAATCGGAAGATTAGAAGAATTAGATAACATGGAAGAAGATGGAACTTTTGACGTTTTACCTAAGAAAGAAGTTACTCTATTAAAAAATGAGAGAGAAAAACTAGAGAAAAACTTAGGCGGAATCAGAAACATGGATGCTAATAATATAGGAGCATTATTTGTTGTAGATCCAAGAAAAGAAAAAAATGCTATATCAGAAGCAAAAATATTAGGAATACCTGTTGTTGCTATAGTTGACACAAACTGTGATCCAGATGAAGTTGATTATGTAATCCCAGGAAATGATGATGCTATAAGAGCGGTAAAACTAATAACTGAGAGATTAAGCGATGCTATAATCGAAGCAAGACAAGGTGAACAATTAGCTGAGTAATTTTATTTTACCTTGAATAATTGACATTTTAGAATAAAAAATGTTAGTAGAGTAAATAAATTTAAAAGGTAAGTGAAAATAACTTTCATTTACCTTTTAAATTAGTTAAGAGTAGGAGGAGTTATAAATGATAACTGCAAGCATGGTTAAAGAACTTAGAGAAAGAACTGGTGCAGGAATGATGGACTGCAAAAGAGCTTTAAGTGAAACTAATGGAGATATGGATAAAGCAATAGAAATATTAAGAGAAAAAGGGTTAGCTGCAGCTGCTAAAAAAGCAGGAAGAATAGCAGCTGAAGGACTAGTTGTTACTTATATTTCAGAAGATAATAAAAAAGGTGCTATAGTAGAATTAAACTGTGAAACAGATTTCGTTGCAGCTAATGAAGAGTTTGTTAAACTAGCTAAAAACATAGCTAAGCAAATAACTTATTCAAATGTTACTACTGTAGAAGAACTAATAGAAGAAAAATACATAGAAGATGAAGCTTCTACTATAAAAGATACATTAACAGCATTAATAGCTAAAATCGGAGAAAATATGTCTGTAAGAAGATTTAAAAGATTTAGCGTAGAAAATGGAATGCTTCAAAGCTATATACATGGTGGCGGAAGAATAGCTGTTATGGTTGAAGTTGCTTGTGATAAACAAGATGAAACTGTAGCTCAAGTTGGAAAAGATGTTGCTATGCAAGTTGCTGCTGCAAACCCATTATTCTTAGATGAAACAGCTGTTGATCATGAAACTATAGAAAAAGAAAAAGAAATTTATAGAGTTCAAGCTTTAAATGAAGGCAAACCAGAAAAAATAGTAGAAAAAATGGTTGACGGAAGAGTTAAAAAATACTTAAAAGAAGTTTGCTTAGTTGATCAAGTTTGGGTTAAAAATCCTGACTATACAATAACTAAATATCTTCAAGAAGAGTCTAAGAAAATAGGTGCTGACATAAAAATTACTAGATTCGCTAGATTCGAAAGAGGAGAAGGAATCGAGAAAAAAGAAGATAACTTTGCAGAAGAAGTTGCAAAAATGCAAGGTAAATAATAAAAAATAAAAGAGAACCTCTGTGTTCTCTTTTTTTAAAATAAACATATAAATTTACAAATTTTTGATGGAATTATAATAATTTGGAGGTACAATATATATGGAAGCTGCAAAATATAAAAGAGTAATGCTTAAACTTTCAGGTGAGGCTTTAGCTGCTGATAAGGGATATGGTATAGATTTTGATATAGCTAGTGAAATAGCTTTACAAATTAAAAAATTAGTAGAAATGGGTGTTGAAGTTGGAGCTGTAGTTGGTGGAGGAAATATCTGGCGTGGAAGACAAGGTGAAGATATGGATAGAACAACTGCGGATTATATGGGTATGTTAGCAACATGTATAAATGCATTAGCACTTCAAGATTCATTAGAGAGTGCTGGAGTACACACAAGAGTACAGACAGCTATTGAAATGAAAGAAATTGCTGAACCTTATATAAGAAGAAGAGCCATGAGACACTTAGAAAAAGGAAGAGTAGTGATATTTGCAGCGGGTACTGGAAATCCATATTTTTCAACAGATACTACAGCAGCTTTAAGAGCTGCAGAAATAGAAGCAGATGTAATATTATTAGCAAAAAAAGTAGATGGGGTTTATGATAAAGATCCATATAAATATAATGATGCTGTTAAATTTAATAACTTAAGCTATTTTGATGTTATAGAAAAAGGTCTTCAAGTTATGGATACTACAGCAACATCACTATGTATGGATAATGATATTCCAATATTAGTATTTGGATTAGATAAACCAGAAAATATAATTAAAGCTGTAAAAGGTGAAAAAATTGGTACTCTAGTATCTAAAGTATCTTGTAATAAATAATTTTTGGAGGTAGTTTATTGTATGGTTAAAGAAATAATAAAAAATGCTGATGAAAAAATGACAAAGACTCTTACAGTTTTAAAAGGTGAATTATCAACAATGAAAGCTGGAAGAGCAAATCCAAAAATGTTGGACAGAATAGAAGTTGAATGCTATGGTAGCATGATTCCGCTAAACCAAGTAGCTAATATATCTGCTCCAGAAGCGAGAGTACTTTTAATACAGCCATGGGATAAAAGTTCTTTAAAAGATATTGAAAAAGCTATTTTAAAATCAGATTTAGGATTAAATCCGACTAGCGATGGTGCGGTTATAAGATTAATGATTCCTGAGCTAACAGAAGAGACAAGAAAAAATCTTGTTAAAAATATAAAAAAGGTTGGCGAAGATGGAAAAGTTGCAGTTAGAGCTATAAGAAGAGATGCTAATGATAAAATAAAAGCCCTTAAAAAAGACGGAGAAATTACTGAGGATGAAGCTAAAAAGTCAGAAGATAGCATTCAGAAGGAAACTGACAAATATGTAAAAGAAATAGATACAATTGTTGCAGCAAAAGAAAAAGAAGTTATGTCAATTTAATTTTATATTAATAGATAAAAACCTGCATTTATGCAGGTTTTTATTGGTTTAAAATTAAATTTGAATTTATATTACTAAAAATGCATAATATAAAATAAATTTTTAAATCTATTTTTAAAAACTTAAATATAAATAAATCTTTATTTTTTATTTATATTTGATAAAATTATTATTAACTATAATTCTACTTTAACATATCTTATAGATATATAGGGTTGAGTTAAAATTTATTCAATAACTAAAAATATTTTCATCCCAAATAAACTATTGAATTTAGATATATATATAAGATTGTAGGGATCTTTGGGATATTTAGATTTTAAAATGAAAAATTTAAATAGTTAGCTTAGAATCATATAAAAGAAACAATAGATAAAAAATAAAGTGAAATTACTTTTTAGATTTAGAATGGAGAGATAAACATGTTGAATTTTTTTAAGGGAAATGAAAAAAAAGAAGAAGAAATAATTTTAGATAGTAATAATATACCAAAACATATAGCAATTATCATGGATGGAAATGGAAGATGGGCTAAAGATAGAGGACTAGCTAGAATGCTTGGTCATAGAGAAGGTATGAAAACTATAAAAAGAATTTTGAATAGGGCATCTGATTTAGGGGTGAAATATTTAACATTATATGCTTTTTCCACGGAGAATTGGAAAAGACCTAAGGAAGAAGTCGGTGCGCTTATGAAATTAATAATTGAATTTGCTCATAAGGAATGTAAAGACCTAAAGAAAAACAATGTAATAGTAAAAACAATAGGGGATTTAGATAAATTACCTAATACTAGTTTAGAAGCAATAAATATGTTAAAAGAAGAAACAAAAAATAATACAGGTATTGTATTAAATATTGCATTAAATTATGGTGGAAGAGATGAAATTATAGTAGCAACAAAAGAAATATGTAAGCAATTATTAGATGGAAAAATATCAATAGATAATATAAATGAAGAATTAGTAAATAATAATTTATACACAGCAGGTATGCCAGATCCAGACTTAATAATAAGACCAAGTGGAGAGCAAAGATTGAGCAATTATCTATTATGGCAAAGTGCATATTCAGAGTTTTGGTATTCTAACATAAAGTGGCCAGATTTTAGTGAAAAAGATTTAGAAAGAGCTATTTATGATTATCAAAATAGGGATAGAAGATTTGGTGATATAAAGTAATGGAAGGAGATTTTTATGAATAAAAGGTACATTGGTGCAGCTATGATAGCTCCGGCACTAGTATTCTTCCTAATAGGAGGAGTTATACTTAAATATTTTGTTTTAGTTTTAGCACTGTGTGGACTTTATGAGTTTTACAATGCTTGTAAAAAATCCCAGTTAAAACCTATTTCCATTATAGGATATATAATAACTTTAGTGTATTTTGTTACATTAGGTGAAAGTTTTAATTTTGAAATGGTTTCATATATGTTAGTATTAGGTACTTTTATAACTATGTTTGTACCTGTGTTTAATACAGAATATAATTTTATAGATGTAGCAACTACAATGTTTGGTATTTTATATGTAACGATATTTTTTAGTTTATTACCACTTATAAACATGTTAGAATATGGACAATATTTAATATGGTTAGTATTTATATCTTCTTGGGGATGCGATACTTTAGCATATTACACAGGAAGGTCTTTGGGAAAGCACAAATTGGTTCCTAAAGTTAGTCCTAAAAAAACGGTTGAAGGTGCAATTGGTGGACTATTTGGTAGTGTTTTAGGTTGCGTTATCTATGGTTATGTAATAAAAAAATTTGGAGTGAATATATCACTTTATAATTATGCGATAATAGGAATTTTAGGAGGAATAGTAGGTCAGTTAGGCGATTTTGTAGCGTCATCTATAAAAAGGCATGCGAAAATTAAGGATTATAGTAATCTTATACCTGGACATGGTGGAATATTAGATAGATTTGATAGCATACTTTTTGTATCAGTTGTAGTATATTATTATATAACAATTTTTATGGGGATGTAGAGTTTGAAATATAAAAAATTATTTTATTCTATTGTTTTACTTATACTATTTATAATTGGAACTATAATAATAACAAAGTATATAAGACCTATTATGGTGACAACTGCTTTAATCTTAGTATCGCTACCATTATACAAAATGTTAAGGAAAAGGGATACTTTTGGAGAAAAGGCAAGTGCTATTATTAGCATAGTTTTTATAAACTGCCTTTTCTTTCTTGTTTTATTGTTTATAGGTACATTTTTATTTGATAAAGGTGTCTCTTTTATAAATGATGAATTAAGTGGATTGTTATTATATATTAGTGAAATTTATAAAAAAATAATACCTTTTCAAAGTTTAAATGATATGGATGCTAAAAATAGAATTTTAAATACTATGGAGAAGTTTCTAAAAAGTGGAGTATTGAAAAAAGGTGCTATTCACACAACGGATGGATTATTAACTTATTTTGTTGGAAATATAATAGCATATTTTGTCTTAGCTGATATAAAATCAGTAGCTCTATTTATAATTGAATTAATAGGTAGAGAGAATTATATGAGAGTTAGGAAGAAGTTTTATGAAATGAGCAAATTAATAAAAATAATAATTTACTCTGCTTTTATAAATATGATTATTGTAATAATAGGGTTTAAGATACTATCTATAAAAAATTGTATATCTTTAGGTATTATTTGCGCAATATTAGATATAATTCCTTATATAGGAACTTTTATAGTGTTTGTTCCATTAACATTATATTATTTCTATATAAAAAATCATTTTATAGTTATAGGGCTATTAACATTATATATTATATTGTTTTTAACTACACAAATAATTCAAGGAAAATTTATGAGTTGCAAACTAAATATTCCTCCAATACCACTAATTCTTGCAATATATATTGGCACTAAAAATTTTGGTATAATTGGAATGATTACAGGAGTATTATATGTGATAACTTGTAATGAATTTGTCTTTGAAAAGTCATATGATTTTGATAAAATTTATAACGCAAAATAAATTTATATTTGAAGAAATTATGGCATAATAGTATAATTTTAAAAAGGTAAGTTTATAACAAGTTTTAACAAAAGGCTATAAATTTAAATTATATAGTATAGCTAGAAGAAGGAGCGATTTTTTTGAAAAACATAAGTATATTAGGGGTTACAGGCTCTATAGGAACTCAGACATTAGATGTGGTTAGACAAGAAAATGAAGAGTTTAATGTAATAGGTATATCTGCAAATACCAGTTATAAAAAGGTTATAGATATAATAGATGAATTTAAACCTAAATATGTAGCCATGATGGATAACGATAGTTATATTAAAGTAAAAGCATATTGTGAAGAACGTGAATTAGATATATTAGTTTATGAAGGATTAGAGGGATTAATCAAAATATCAACATTAGAAGAAATAGAAATGGTAGTTACATCAGTTGTAGGTATGATAGGACTTATACCTACTATAAAAGCTATAAGAGCTAAAAAAGATATTGCACTTGCAAATAAAGAAACTCTTGTAGTAGCAGGTGAGATTGTAATAAGAGAAGCTAAAGAAAATAATGTTAAAATATTACCAGTAGATTCAGAGCATGGAGCTATATTTCAGTGCCTACAAGGTAATGAAACTCAAAAGATAAACAAGATATTATTAACGGCATCAGGGGGGCCTTTTAGAGGAAAAACTAGAGAAGAACTTACTACAATAAAAGCAGAACAGGCATTAAAGCATCCTAAATGGAACATGGGTAAAAAGATATCTATAGATTCATCTACGTTAGTAAATAAAGGATTAGAGGTTATAGAAGCACATTATTTATTTGGTGTTGATTATGAAGATATAGAGGTGGTAGTTCATCCACAAAGTATAGTTCATTCAATGGTAGAGTATATAGATGGAAGTGTTATAGCTCAGCTTGGAAGTACAGATATGAAATTACCAATACAATATGCAATGAACTATCCAGTAAGAAAACCATCTGTTACTGAAAAATTAAATTTTTATACATTAGGACAATTAACTTTTGAGAAACCAGATATGGACACTTTTGGGTGTTTAAAACTTGCTTATGAAGCAGGAAGAAAAGGCGGCAACATGCCTGCAATAATGAATGGAGCTAATGAAATTGCAGTAGAATTATTTCTAAGTGGCAAAATTGGTTATTTACAAATAGAAGAAATTTTAAAAGAATGTATGGAAACATTAAAATTTATAAAAAATCCTACTTTAGAAGAAGTCATACTTACAGATAAAGAGGTTAGAAAATATGTTAAAAATAAATTTGGTATATAGGAGATAAATTAGTATGGGAGTGTTATTTGAAAATATAGGACATATACTTATGGCTATAATAGCTTTTGGAGTTTTGGTTGTAGTACATGAATTTGGCCATTTTATACTTGCAAAAATAAATGATGTACGTGTAGATGAATTTTCAATAGGTATGGGACCTAAGCTTTTTGGCATAAAAGGAAAAGAAACAGAATATAAGATATGTCTTTTACCTATAGGTGGTTATGTGAAAATGTATGGAGAAGATGATGAAGTAACTACTGTAGATCCAAGGGCATATGCAAATAAAAATTCATGGCAAAAACTTTCAATAGTTTTAGCAGGGCCAATAATGAATATATTTTTAGCTATATTCTTATTTGGCTTTGTTGGAAATGTAGAAGGTATCCATGTTCCAACTGTAAGTGATATAATAAAAGATAGCCCAGCATATACTGCAGGTGTAGAAAAAGGAGACATTATAAAACTTGTAGACGATAAAAAAATAACTACTTGGAATGATTTTGCGACAAAGGTTATGTTAAGTGAGGGTGAAGAACTAAAAATTACTATTGAAAGAAATGGCGATTATAAAAATTTAAACTTAAAGCCAGTATTTTCAAAAGAAGAAAATCAGTTCTTAATAGGTATTTATCCAGAATTGAAAACTCCAACAATTGGAGAAGCTTTTAAATATGGTGTTGATCAAACAATAAGTCTCACAAAACAAACTTTTCAATTCTTTGGAAGGTTATTCAAAGGGAAGATATCAAGTGATGATTTTGGTGGACCTATTTCTATAATTAGGATTTCAACTGCAGTAGCAAGACAAGGTGTTACAAACCTTATGTTTTTAGGAGCATACTTGAGTATTCAACTAGCTATATTTAACATAATACCATTTCCAGCATTAGATGGTGGTTGGACTTTAATATTAATATTACAAATAATAACGCGAAGAGAGTTTAATAAAGAAGTTATTGCAAGAATAAATTACTATGGATATATGGCACTTATGGGGCTTATGATATTTATGCTTGTGAAGGATATTGTTAATCCTATTCAATTTTAGGAGTGGTTAAGATGATAAGAAGAGAAACTAGAAAGATACAAATAGGGAATATAGAAATTGGTGGAGATGCTAAAATAGCAGTTCAATCTATGACTAATACAGATACAAGAGATGTTAAAGCAACTGTAGAACAAATATTAAGACTTGAAAAAGCAGGATGTGATATAGTTAGATGTGCAGTTCCAGATATAAAAGCAGCAGAAGCTATTAAAGAGATTGTAAAACATATTAATATACCTCTTGTAGCAGACATTCATTTTGATTATAAATTAGCAATTAAAGCTATGGAAAATGGTGTGTCCAAACTTAGAATTAACCCAGGAAATATAGGAAGCGAAGAAAGGGTTAGAGAAGTTGTAAAAGTTGCTAAAGAAAAGAAAATACCAATAAGAATTGGAGTTAATTCAGGGTCTTTAGAAAAAGATATTCTTGAAAAATATAAAAGACCTTGTGCGGAGGCTTTAGTGGAAAGTGCATTAGGACATGTGAAAATATTAGAAGATATGGACTTTTATGATATAGTTATATCTATCAAATCATCAGATGTAGGTGAAATGATAAAAAGTTATAAATTGATGTCAGAAAAGGTTGACTATCCATTGCACTTAGGTGTAACAGAGGCAGGAACTCCTTTTAAAGCTACTGTTAAATCAAGTGTTGGAATAGGTTCATTGTTAGCACAAGGAATAGGCGATACTTTAAGAGTATCTATTACTGGAGATGTTGAGGAAGAAGTTAAAGTTGGAAAAGAAATTTTAAAATCTTTAGGATATATTAAAGAAGGAATAAAATTTGTATCCTGTCCTACCTGTGGAAGAACAGAAATAAATCTTATAAAAATTGCTAACGAAGTAGAAGGATTACTTGCAGGAATTAATAAGAACATAAAGGTAGCAGTTATGGGATGCGTAGTAAATGGACCAGGAGAAGCAAGAGAAGCAGATATTGGTATAGCTGGTGGAAAAGGCTGTGGAATAATATTTAAAAAAGGTGAAATTATAAAAAAAGTAGATGAAAAAGATCTTGTTTCAGAGTTAATGAAGGAGATCGAAAAACTATAGGACTAGGAGGATAAAATATGAATAAAAGCCTAGTTGAACTTTTAAAAGATCATTTAGATGAAAATAAGGATATTTCTGATTATAAAATTAAGGTACTGAGGATTCAGTACCTTAAAAAAACGGAAAAACTAATAATATACTTAAGTGGTGACAGTGGACTAAATGAAGATATAAAAGATAAGGTAGAGCTAATACTTTATAAGGCATTAAAAGTATTTAAAAATATAGAGTATATATGGTATGTAGATATAAAAGCTGCAAATTTACAAGAAGTATGTACTATGTATTGGACAGATCTTATAAATGATGTTACAGTAAAAAATCCAACAGTGAGAACTGCTTTATTAAGTTGTGAAAAAGAAGTTGAAGATAATACTGTAAAAATAAAAATTTCTAATAAATTCATATGTGATATATTAAAAAATAAACATATGGAACAAACTATTAAATCCACATTAAGAAAAGTATATGGTATAGATGGGCATATAAAAATAATTAATGATAATACTGTAACGGTGGATTATTTTAAAGAAAAAGAAGAAGAAAATGTAAATATAATACAAGAAGTTATGAAAAATACTAATATAGAGCATAAAAGCAATTCTACAGAAAACAGCAAACCAAAATCTTCAATGCAAAATAATAATGGAAGCGTAAATTCTTACAGAAAGCCAAGATTTGATAACTCTAAAGATGCTAATGATGAGAATTTAATTATTGGGCGTCATGTTACAACGGAACCAACACAAATTTGTGACTTAGATCAAACTTCTGGATTTGTATCCATAATTGGCGATATATTTAAAGTTGAAATAATAGAAACAAAAACAGGGAGAATTATACCTACGTTTTGTATTACAGATTATACTAGTTCCATAATGGTAAAATGCTTTCTTAAAAATCAAGAATTAGAAAAACTTCTGGAAAATTTAAAGGTAGGACTACACTGTAAAGTTAGTGGTGAAGTGATATACGATACTTATGCAAGAGAAATAGTACTTATGGGGAAACATATGTACAAAATGGCTAGAATTGAAAGAAATGATATAAGTGAAGAGAAAAGAGTAGAACTTCATGCACATACAAATATGAGTTCAATGGACGGATTGGTATCAGCATCCAAACTTATAAATACAGCTATAAAATGGGGCCATAAGGCTATTGCAATAACTGATCATGGTGTGGCACAGGCATTTCCAGAAGCTATGAATGCATCTAAAGGAAAAGATATAAAAGTTATATATGGGATGGAAGGCTATTTAGTTGATGATGGAGTACCCATTATAATAGCTGATGAAAATAGGAAGTTAAATGAAGATATCGTAGTATTTGATTTAGAAACTACAGGATTTTCTAGTGAAAATGATTGTATCATTGAAATCGGGGCAGTTAAGATTAGAGATAATCAAATTGTAGATAAATTTAATGAATTTGTAAATCCTAATAGGTCTATTCCTTATAAAATAACAGAGCTTACAGGAATAACCAATGGTATGGTTAAAGATGCAGATTCTATAGAGAATGTATTACCTAAATTTTTAGAGTTCGTTGGAGATTCTATGGTTGCAGCTCATAATGCTCCTTTTGATACATCCTTTATAAAAGCTAATTGCAAAAAAATCAAAATAGAATTTAAAAATTCAATAATGGATACTATTCCTTTAGCAAAATTTTTATTTCCAGATTTAAAAAGATACAAGTTAAATACAATATGTAAGCATATAGGTATATCTTTAGAAAATCATCATAGAGCTGTTGATGATGCAAAAGCAACAGCAGAAATATTACTACATTGTTTAGATATGTTAAAAGAGAAGGAAATATTTGATGTATATAAGTTAAATAAAGAGTTTTTAGGAAATTTTGATATAAAAAAGGCTGTTACTTATCACATAATAATACTTGCAAAAAATCAAGTAGGTATAAAAAATTTATATAAAGTTATATCAAAATCTAATTTAGAATATTTTCATAGAAGGCCCAGGGTACCTAAAAGTCTTTTAGAACAGTTTAGAGAAGGACTTATAATTGGATCTGCTTGTGAGGCGGGTCAAATATATAAAGAGGTATTACAAGGTAAATCTTTTGAAGAAATGGAGGAACTAGTGAATTTCTATGATTATTTAGAGATACAGCCAATAGGTAATAATAAATTTTTGATTGCAAATGGAACAGTTAAAGATGATAATCAGCTAAGAGAAATAAACAGTAAAATTTATAAACTTGCAGAAAAATATAATAAATTAATTGTAGCTACAGGTGATGTGCACTTTTTACATCCTAATGATGAGGTTTTTAGAAGGATACTTATGGCAGGGCAAGGATTCTCAGATGCAGATAACCAGCCACCACTATATTTTAAAACTACTACAGAAATGTTAAAGGAATTCTCATATTTAGGAGAGGATAAAGCTAGAGAGGTAGTAATAGAAAATCCAAATAAAATAGCAGATATGATTGAAGAGGTAAAACCAATTCCAGATGAAACATTTCCACCTAAAATTGAAGGTGCTGATGAAGATATCAGAAATATGACAATGAAAAATGTAAAAAGGATATACGGAGATGATTTACCTGAAGTAATACAAAAGAGATTAGACAAAGAGTTAAACTCTATAATTAACAATGGATATGCGGTGCTCTATCTTATAGCTCATAAATTAGTTGCAAAGTCAATATCAGATGGGTATTTGGTTGGGTCTAGAGGATCGGTAGGATCTTCTTTTGTTGCTACAATGACAGATATAACGGAAGTTAATGGATTGCCGCCACATTATGTTTGTCCAAAGTGTAAACATAGTGAGTTTTTTATGGATGGTTCAGTAGCTTCTGGAGTTGATTTGCCAGAAAAAAATTGTGAGAAATGTGGAACTCCATATATTAGAGATGGACATGACATTCCTTTTGAAACTTTCTTAGGTTTTGAAGGAGATAAGGAGCCAGATATAGACCTTAACTTCTCCGGTGACAACCAAGGAGACATACATAGATATACTGAGGTGCTTTTTGGAGAAGGGCATACTTTTAAAGCAGGTACTATAGGAACAATTGCAGAAAAAACTGCATATGGCTTTGTAAAAAAATATTTAGATGAAAAAGAGATTAATGTTCAATCAGCAGAGATAGATAGATTGACAATTGGATGTAGTGGAGTTAAAAGGACAAGTGGACAGCATCCAGGTGGTATAATGGTAGTTCCAAGCGACAACGAAATATATAATTTTTGTCCTATACAGCATCCAGCAGATGATCCTAACTCCGATATAATAACAACTCATTTTGATTATCACTCTATAAGTGGTAGGCTGCTGAAATTAGATATACTAGGTCACGACGATCCGACTGTATTAAGGATGCTTCAGGATATAACAGGTCTTGACCCTCAAACAATACCACTTTCAGACCCTAAGGTTTTAAGTATATTTACATCACCAGAAGCCTTAGGAGTAACAGTAGAGGAATTGGGATGTGAAGTTGGTAGTTATGGAATTCCAGAGTTTGGTACTAAATTTGTAAGACAAATGCTACTAGATACTAAACCTAAAACTTTTTCAGATCTTGTAAGAATATCTGGATTATCACATGGTACAGATGTTTGGCTTAACAATGCTCAATATTATATTAAAGAAGGTTTTACTACACTAAAAGACTGTATATCAACAAGGGATGATATTATGGTTTATTTAATATATAAAGGGTTGCCACCTAAAATAGCCTTTAATATTATGGAAAAAGTAAGAAAAGGAAAAGGGCTTTCAGAGGAACATGAACAAATAATGCGAGATAATAATGTACCAGATTGGTATATTGGATCTTGTAAAAAAATAAAATATATGTTTCCTAAAGGCCATGCTGCAGCGTATGTTATGATGGCGGTTAGAATTGCGTATTATAAGGTTTATTATCCTAAAGCATATTATGCAACGTATTTTACTGTAAGGGCTGATGATTTCGATGGAGATGTTGTTATAAAAGGAGAGGAAGCCATAAAGGCAAAAATGGATGAAATAGCTGAACTTGGTAATAAGGTAGGACCAAAAGAAAAAGGTTTAATGACAATATTAGAATTATCCTATGAAATGTATAAAAGGAATATAAAATTTTTGCCAGTAGATATATATGTGTCTCATGCAACTAAATTTTTAATAGAAGGTGAATATATAAGAATACCACTTAGTGGATTACAAGGTGTTGGTGTTAATGCTGCTAAAAGTATTATGGAAGCTAGGGAACATGGAGAATTTCTTTCTAAACAGGATTTAAAAGAAAGAAGTGCAGTTTCTAAAACTGTTATAGAATCTTTAGATAATCATGGTGCATTAGAAAATTTACCAGAAACCAATCAATTAAGTTTATTTTAAAAAAATTTGATTATTTGTTATTAATTTTAGAAAAATAGAGCAAAATAGGTGTAAGAGTATACCTATTTAAATTCCCTTGAAATAGATTGTTTTTTATGATATACTAACACTAAGGTTTAGTGATTTGAGATAATTGTACTTTTGGGAGAGTAGGTTATGCCTACTCTCTATTTATTGAAACGCAACACTTTAAGGTTGCGTTTTGTCATATAATAAAAAGTAAATTCAGTGGAATTCATTAGACAATAGAACATATCATATATTTATGCATTCTATAATAAAAAGTGAAGTTAGACAGTATAACTTCATAAAAAGTTAAAAGGAGGTTAATGTATGGAAAATAGTATTTTAGTTGAAAAGCTTAACGGATTAGCACAGCCAATAGTTGAGAAAAGTGGATGTGAAATGTATCATCTAGAATATGTAAAAGAAGCAGGCGAATATATATTTAGAGTTTATATAGATAGCGAAAAAGGAATATCGCTTTCAGAATGTGAAAAGGTTAGTAGAGAGTTAAGTGATGTTTTAGATATAGAGGACCCTATAACAGATGAGTATACTTTAGAAGTTCAATCACCAGGAATATTTAGAACATTATTTACAGATAAACATATTGAAAAATACATAGGGTACGATGTTAAAGTTAACTTGAAAAAATTATTAAATGGGAAGAAAAAATATGAAGGTGTATTAAAGAAATTTGATACTTTAAATTTAGTAATAGAAATTTCAGGTGAAGAAATAGTTATTCCAAGAGAAAAAGTATCACAAGTTACTTTAAACCCATCGCTATAAGGAGGATAACTAAAAATGAATGAAGAATTTATAGATGCGCTTAGAGAAATTGTAAATGAAAAGGGAATAAGTGAAGATTTATTATTTACTACAATAGAGGATGCGTTAGTTGCAGCGTATAAGAAGAATTATGCGAACTCTTCTGTAAACGGACAAAATGTAAAAGTTACAATGGATAGAGAGTCAGGAGAAACTCACGTATATGCTCAAAAAGAAGTTGTAGAAGAAGTATATGATGAAACTTGCGAAATATCTTTAGAAGAAGCAAAAGAAATAAGCCCAAGATATACTATTGGGGACATAGCTGAAATGGAGGTTACTCCTAGAAGCTTTGGTAGAATAGCAGCTCAATCAGCAAAACAAGTTGTTATTCAAAGAATTAAAGAAGCAGAAAGAACTATTATATATAATGAATTCAAAGAAAAAGAATTTGATATAATTACAGGAACAATAATAAGAAAAGATAGAGGTAATGTATTTATAAACTTAGGAAAAATAGAAGCTATACTTGGACCTAATGAACAAATGCCAGGTGAACAATATAACTTCAATGAAAAATTAAGTTTATATATAGTAGAAGTTAAAAATGGCACAAAAGGGCCTCAAATAATAGTTTCAAGAACTCATCCAGGTTTAGTTAAAAGATTATTCGAAAGAGAAGTTCCAGAGATATACAATGGTATTGTAGAAATAAAAAGCATAGCAAGAGAAGCAGGCTCAAGAACTAAGATAGCAGTTTATTCAAATGATGACAATGTAGAAGCAATGGGTGCTTGTGTTGGACCAAAAGGAATAAGAGTGCAAAACATTGTAAATGAGCTTAAAAATGAAAAAATTGATATAATAAAATATAGTAAATTACCTGAAGAAAATATAGCCAATGCTTTAAGTCCAGCTAAAATATTAGAAGTGAAGGTTGATGAAGAGACTAAGAGTGCAAAAGTTGTAGTTGATGACAATCAACTATCATTAGCTATAGGTAAAGAAGGTCAAAATGTAAGATTAGCAGCAAGACTTACTGGCTGGAAAATAGACATAAAAAGCAAATCACAAGCTTTAGAAATTATTGAAGAAAATGATGAAGAACTTTTAATAGTTGAAGAAATTCAAGAGTAGGTGATAACTATGAAGGTAAAAAAAGTACCTCAAAGAATGTGCACTGGTTGTATGGAAATGAAAGATAAAAAACAACTTATACGAGTTGTAAGAAATAAAGATGGAGAAATCTCTATAGATATGACAGGTAAAAAGCCAGGCAGAGGAGCTTATATTTGCAAAAGTATTGATTGCCTTGAAAAAGCTATAAAAGCCAAGAGATTAGAGAGAAATTTAGAAGTAAATATAGACGAAGAGGTTTTTATAAAGCTAAAGGAAGAGATAAATGATGAACAATAAGTTTTATCAATTTTTAGGTTTAACGAAAAAATCAAGAAACTTAATAGAAGGCTACAATAAATGTGAAGAGGCAATAAAAAGAGAAAAGATTTATCTTATAATATTGTCAAAAGAATGCGCAGATAATACTAAGAAGAAATTTAAAAAAATTTCGGAAGAAAAATCAGTACAACTAATAGAGGATATTCCTAAAAATGAATTAGGAAAACCACTAGGTAGAGAAGAGATAAATGTACTGTGTGTAAAAGATGATAATATGAGCAAAAGGCTTATAGAATTATGGAATAATCACAAAAGCATATAAATTTGGAGGTGAAAGCTTTGGCGAAAACAAGAATATACGAATTAGCTAAAGAATTAGGTGTTTCAAGTAAAGAATTAATAACGGTTCTTTTTGAAGAATTTGGTGTTGAAGCAAAAAATCATATGAGTGTCATAGATGAGGAAGATGCTGAATTAATTAAGGAACTTTTTGCTGAGAATAAGTCAAAAGAAAACGACATAGTTGAAATTTATGAACATATAGAAAATGAAAGTGTTAATAAATTAAACAAAAAGAAAAACAAAAACAAAGGCAAAAATAGAGATGGTAGAGATGACGATTCAGAAGACGATGATTCAGTAGATGAAGTTATTGAAATTAAAAACACTATAGTTGTTAAAGATTTAGCTGAAAAATTAAATAAATCTTCAGTTGAAGTAATTAAAGAACTAATGTTTTTAGGTGTAATGGCAAATATGAACCAGGAAATAGACTTTAACATAGCTGAAAAAGTAATAGAAAAGTTTGGTGCATTTGCTGTATTAAAAGAAGAAGAAGCTGGAAAACTAGGTGAAGAAATAGAAGTTGAAGACATTCAATTAGAAGATGAAGAAATGAAAAAAAGACCACCAGTTGTTACAATAATGGGTCACGTTGACCATGGTAAAACATCACTTTTAGATGCTATAAAACATTCTAAAGTTACAGCTACAGAAGCTGGAGGAATTACTCAACACATAGGAGCTTATACTGTAGATGTAAATGGTCAAAAAATAACATTTTTAGATACTCCTGGACATGAAGCCTTTACTGCTATGAGAGCAAGAGGAGCGCAAATAACAGATGTTGTTGTATTAGTAGTAGCAGCAGATGATGGAATAATGCCTCAAACAATTGAAGCTATAAACCACTGTAAAGCAGCAGAAGTACCTCTAATTATTGCTATAAACAAAATGGATAGACCAGCAGCAAACCCAGATAGAGTTAAACAAGAATTAACAGAACATGGATTAGTAGCGGAAGACTGGGGTGGAGATACTATTTGTGTACCTGTATCTGCACATACTAGAGAAGGTTTAGACACGCTATTAGAAATGATAGTTTTAACTTCTGAGATGTTAGAATTAGAAGCAAATCCAGATAGAAGAGCAAAAGGTACAGTAATTGAAGCTAAACTTGACAAAGGTAGAGGTCCAGTAGCATCATTACTTGTTCAAAATGGAACATTACATGTTGGAGACTCTATAATAGTTGGAACTACTTACGGTAGAATAAGAGCTATGATAGATGATAAAGGAAAGAAAATAAAATCAGCCGGACCATCTATACCAGTAGAAATTTTAGGATTATCTGAAGTGCCAGCAGCTGGAGATAGATTTAATGTAGTTAAAGATGAAAAGACTGCAAGAAATATGGCTGATAATAGAAAAGAAAAAATTAGACAAGAAAGCTTTACAGCTTCTAATAAGGTTTCAATGGAAAACTTATATAGTCAAATACAAGAAGGTAAAGTTAAAGAACTAGGTGTTATAGTTAAAGCTGATGTTCAAGGTTCAGTAGAAGCTATAAGACAATCTTTAGAAAAACTTTCAACAGACAATGTAAAAGTAAGAGTAATACATGGTGGGGTTGGAGCTATAACAGAAACAGATGTTACATTAGCAACAGCTTCAAATGCGATAATAATAGGATTTAATGTAAGACCAGATAACAATGCTATAGCTGCTGGGGAAAAAGAAAGTGTTGAAATAAAAACATATAGAATAATATATGATGCTATTGAAGACATAAAAGCAGCTATGCTTGGAATGCTTGATCCAGAATATAAAGAAGTTATCCAAGGTAGAGCAGAAGTAAGACAGGTATATAAAATATCTAACATTGGTACTATAGCAGGATGTTATGTATTAAATGGTAAAATTACAAGAAACTCTAGTGTTAGAGTTATAAGAAATGGTGTAGTTATATTTGAATCTACGCTAGCTTCATTAAAGAGATTTAAAGATGATGTTAAAGAAGCAGCTTCAGGATTTGAATGCGGTTTAAGCGTAGAAAAATTCAATGATATTAAAGAAGAAGATATAGTAGAAGCATACATCATGGAAGAAATTAAACCAAAACAAATATAGTTTAAGGAGTGAGTTACGTGGCAAATTATAGAGGCGGTAGAATAAACGAAGAAATAAAAAAAGACGTAAGTAATACCATACAAAATAAAATAAAAGATCCTAGATTAACTGCAATGGTAAGCGTAACTGATGTAGACGTAAGTAAAGATTTAAGCTATGCTAAAATATATGTTAGTATTTTTGGAAATGAAAAAGAAAAACAAGACTCACTTGCAGCATTAAAAAGTTCAGTTGGATTTATAAGAAAAGAAATAGGGAAAAATGTTAAGTTAAGACAAGTACCACAGGTGATTATAGAATTAGATACAACACTAGATAAAGCAATGCATCTAGAATCTTTATTTGATAAAATAAAGAAATAGTTAGTATGAATTTAGAAAAAGTTGTAGAAAAAATTATGGAAAGTAATAGCATAGCTATTACTTTCCATGTATCACCAGATGGAGATTCCCTAGGAAGCGCAACAGCATTAATGTTAGCGCTTAAAAGTTTAAATAAAAATGTGCAAGTGCTTTGTAAAGAAGAAATACCAAATACTTTCTCTTATTTGAAAGTAGCTGAAGAAATTAACATAGAGGAATATAAACCACAAGAAAATATTGATTTAGTTATAGTTTTAGATTGTGGAGACAAAAAAAGAATTAATGCAGAATTGGATTTTGAAAATAGAAAATATTCAATAATTAATATAGATCATCATATGTCCAATGAAATGTATGGAGATATTAATTATGTAAGTATTGAGTCTGCGGCAGTAGGAGAAATAGTATTTAACATTATAAGAATGCTTAAAATACATATAACAGAAGACATGGGAGCGGGAATATACACATCATTACTTACTGATACAGGATCTTTTAGACATAGTAACACAACAAAAGTTACTCATGAAATTGCAGGTTATCTTATAGAAAATGGTTTAAATTTTAGTGAAATTCATAGAAAAATTTTTGATAACAAAGAATTTAATAGAGTAAAATTGTATGGAAAAGTTATAGATAAAATGGAAATGCAATGTGAAAATAATGCAGTATTTATGTACTTAAACAAAACAGATTTAGAATCTCTTGGGTTAGAACAAAGTGATACATCGGATTTATTGATTTTTGGAACTAAAATAAAGGGTGCAGATGTTACTGCTCTTATAAAAGAGGCAGATAATGGGGTTAAAGTAAGTTTGCGTTCAAAGGAAAAAGTGGACGTAAGAAAAATTGCAGAAGAATTTAATGGCGGTGGACATGTTAGAGCAGCAGGATTTTACTATGAATCTACTATGGAAGAAATTAAAGAAAAATTAATAGCTATATTAGAAAAAGAGTTGATATAAATGAGTTTTAGTAATAAAAAAAGTGGTATATTAAATATTTATAAACCTAAAAATATGACTTCTTTTGATGTTGTAAGGGATTTAAGAAAAATATTGGGAGAAAAGAAAGTTGGTCATTGTGGGACTTTAGATCCACAAGCTTGTGGGGTTTTACCAGTATGTTTTGGAAGATCCACTAAAATAATAGATTATATAATGGAAGGTACAAAAGAGTATGTTTCTACACTAAAACTTGGAGAAGTAACAGATACTTACGATGTTGAAGGTAAAGTAATAAAAACATTTGAAGTAAATGTTACAGAAAATGAAGTAAGAACTGCTATAAACTCTTTTAAAGGGGATATAAAACAGGTACCTCCTATGTATTCTGCATTAAAGGTTAATGGAAAGAAACTTTATGAATTAGCACGACAAGGTATAGAAATAGAAAGAGCAGCAAGAGATGTAAAAATACATGATATTACTATAGAAAATATAGATATACCATATGCAACATTTAAAGTAAGATGTTCTAAAGGGACATATATAAGAAGTTTATGCTATGATATAGGAGAAAAATTGCAATGTGGTGCAGTTATGACAGATTTAGAAAGAACATCAACTGGTAGATTTACTAAAGAAAATAGTATAAATATAAAAGATTTACATAAAGACAATGTAGAGCAGTATATTGTTCCAGTTGAAAATGCATTTTTAGATTATCCTAAATTAATAGTAAATAATAAATTTGAAAAATTACTTTTAAATGGTGTTGCTGTAAAAGATAGAAGTTTCATTGATAATATTGAAGATTTTAAAATACATAGAATTTATAATGAAAGTAATGATTTAATAGCAATAGGTAGGAAAACAGAGATAGGATTTAAATTAATAAAAATTTTAATTTAGAGGTATTATGTATGAAAGTATTGAGGGATAATTTTTCTGAAAAAATAAACACAGATACTTTTGTTGCATTGGGGAGTTTTGATGGAATACATTTGGGGCATCAAAAACTAGTAGAGCAAACAATTGAAATGACTAGAAAATTTAATTTAAGCAATAAAAGTAAAAATGCAAAGTCAATGGTCTGTACATTTTATCCTCATCCATTAGTAACTATAAATAGTGTTATAGCACCTAAACTTATTATGGATAATAAAAATAAAATTAAGGTGCTAGAAAATTTAGGATTAGATATTTTGAATTTTATGACCTTTGACAAAAAACTTATGCAAATATCTCCAGAAGAATTTATAACAAAACTAGTTAAAACTTATAATGTAAAAGGTATAGTTGTAGGATTTAATTATAAATTTGGATATAAAAATTTAGGAGATGTTAATTTATTGAAAAAATATAGTAAATTATTAAATTTTTCTCTTTGTATAGTTGAGCCAGTAAAAATAGAAGATGAGGTAATTAGCAGTTCTAAAATAAGAAAATATATAAAAGAAGGCAATCTAGAAAAAGCAAATGAAATGCTAGGAAGAACATACTCAATTTCAGGTAATGTTATAAAAGGAAAACAAATAGGCAGTAAAATAATGGGGTTTCCTACTATAAACTTAAAGTATGATAGCAAATTAATATTACCTAGTAGAGGTGTATACTATACATTAGTAAGATATAAAGGTAACGTGTATCATGCTATGACTAATATAGGATTTAATCCTACAGTTAATGGAAAAAATCTTAGCGTAGAGACAAATATTTTTGACTTTGATAAAGAAATTTATGGTGAATCTGTAGAATTATATTTTGTACATAAAATTAGAGAAGAAAAAAGATTCAATATAATAGAAGATTTGGTAAATCAATTGAATAAAGATAAAGAATTTGTCAAAAATATAAGTATAAAACTAAATATAAATATAAATTAGCAATAAATAATTTACAAAGATAATTTTATTTGATATAATTTCTTTGAACCTTATGCTAAGTTTACTGAATTGCCAACGGGCTACTTGGAATAAGGGGATATTACAATCGGAGGTGTTTTACACATGGATAAGGCAAGAAAACAAGAAATAATAGCTAAATTCGCAAGAACAGAAGGAGATACAGGATCACCAGAAGTTCAAGTGGCTTTATTAAGCGCAAGAATAAAAGAATTAACTGAGCACTTAAAAGTTCACAAAAAAGACCACCATTCAAGAAGAGGTCTACTAATGATGGTTGGACAAAGAAAAGGTCTTTTAAACTACTTAAAGAAGCAAGATATAGAAAGATATCGTGCTTTAATAGCTGAGTTAGGAATAAGAAAATAATTAGAGCGGCTGTGCCGCTCTATTATTTTAGGTAAATGAAAAAAACAAATAATATAGTTACAAATAATATAGTAATTATAATAATTGAAAGGAGGCAAACAAATGATTCACACATTAGAAACTACTGTGGCAGGAAGACAAATGAAGGTTGAATATGGCAAAGTAGGAATGCTTTCCGATTGTGCGCTCTTCATGAATTATGGAGACACAGTTGTACTTGTTAATGTAAATGCATCAGAACAACCTAGAGCAGGAATAGACTTTTTCCCTCTAAGTGTTGAATATGAAGAAAGATTATATTCAGTAGGAAAAATTCCAGGAGGATTTATAAAAAGGGAAGGTAAGCCTTCGGAAAAAGCGGTATTAAATGGTAGAGCTATAGATAGACCTATAAGACCTTTATTTCCAAAGGGATATAGAAATGATGTTCAAGTTGTTTGTACTGTAGTATCTGTAGAGCAAGATAATGTTCCAGATATTTTAGCGATGAATGCAGCATCAACTGCATTATATTTATCAAGTATTCCATTTGTAGATCCAGTAGGAACAGTTTCAGTAGGACTTATAGACGGAGAATTTGTAACAAACCCTACAGTAACTGAAAGAGAAAAAAGTTCATTATCATTAACAGTTTGTGCTACAAAAGATAGAGTTATGATGATAGAGGCTGGTGGAGATGAAATACCAGAGGAGACTATGATTGAAGCTATAAATTATGGATTTGATCAATGTCAACAAATGGTAAAATTCCAAGAGGAAGCTAGAGCTAAGTTTGGAAAAGAAAAAATTACACCAGAACTTCATAAAGTAGAAGAAAGTTTAGAAAAAGATATAAGAGAATTTTCTTTCGAAATGTTAAAAGAAGCTATGTATATCACTGATAAAGATGAAAGAAATGTAAAAATTTCTGAAATTAAAGAAAAAATAAACGAAGCCTTTGGTGAAAAATATGAAGATAAAATGAGTGATATAGCTGAAGTTATATATGGTATTCAAAAAGAAGTAGTAAGAAATATGTTACTAAAAGAAAGAAGAAGACCAGACGGAAGAGGCTTTGAAGAAATAAGAAAAATCAGCTGTGAAACAGGAATATTACCTAGAACCCATGGTACAGGATTATTTACAAGAGGATTAACTCAGGTTATGACCGTTGCTACATTGGGAGCTTTAGGAGACGTTCAAATAATAGATGGTTTAGGTGAAGAAGAATTCAAAAGATATATGCACCATTATAATTTCCCAGCTTATAGCGTAGGAGAAGTTAGACCATTAAGAGGACCAGGAAGAAGAGAAATAGGACATGGAGCTTTAGCTGAAAGAGCTTTAGAACCACTTATACCTTCAATAGAAGAGTTCCCGTATACTATAAGATTAGTTTCAGAAGTCTTAAGTTCAAACGGTTCAACATCTCAAGCAAGTGTATGTGGTAGTACATTAGCACTATTAGATGCAGGTGTTCCAATAAAAAGACCAGCAGCTGGTATAGCAATGGGATTGATAACTAGTGAAGATTTAAGTGAAGAAGAAGTTTTAACTGATATTCAAGGAATAGAAGATTTCTTTGGAGATATGGACTTTAAAGTAGCTGGTACTGAAGAGGGTATAACATCTATACAAGTAGATACAAAAATAAAAGGTTTATCTAAAAATTGTATAAGACAATCTATAGAAAAAGCTAAAATTGCTAGACTTTATATTTTAGATAAGATAAAAACTTGTATACCAGAGCCAAGAGAAGAGTTATCTCAGTATGCTCCGAGAATGTATAGTATTACTGTTCATCCAGATAAGATAAGAGATATAATAGGACCTGGTGGAAAGACAATAAAACAAATTATTGCTGACACAGGGGTAAAAATAGATACTAATGATGATGGTAAAGTAGTTATAATGTCTAATGACAGTGAAAGTGCTAATGCAGCAGTAAAGATGATAAAAGATATAACTAAAGAAGTTGAAGTTGGTGAAATCTATTTAGGTAAAGTAACTAAAATAGCCGCATTTGGAGCATTTGTAGAAATTATGCCTAAAAAAGAAGGTTTAGTTCATATATCTAAATTGGATGCAGAAAGAGTAAACAAAGTAGAAGATATTGTATCAGTTGGTGATGAGATTTTGGTAAAAGTTACTGAAATAGATAACCAAGGAAGAATTAATCTTTCAAGAAAAGATGCAATTAAAGATACTCAGGGTAATAACGAAGAGAAGTAATTATAAATAGAAGGGCTTATTGCCTTTTTATTTTTTTATGCAATTATATAGTTAAACAAAAAAGTTGAATTAAAATTTATTATAAATGTACTCTTATATATGTGATTACATTTAAATTTTAAAAAGTAAAGTATATAATGTTTTTTATAGGTATATATAGTGCTATTATTTTAAATAATAGTATAAGAACGTATAACAGAGGATTTAAATTAAATATAAAAATAAAATTGTTTATATTGATTTTTACCAAAATATAGATTATATTTATAATAAATTTTAAAAATACCTTCAACAAGGAGAAGAAAATGTATAATTTATTTAGACTTAATAATGGATTACGGGTAGTTGTTGAGAATATTGAGCACTTTAATTCAGTTTCTATAGGATTATGGGTAGAAAATGGATCAAGGAAAGAAAATTTAAGCAATAATGGAATATCGCATTTTATAGAACACATGTTGTTTAAGGGCACAGAAAATAGAACATCTAAAGAAATTGCAGAAGAAATTGAAGATGTAGGTGGTCAAATAAATGCTTTTACAGGTAAAGAGGCTACTTGCTATTATATAAAAACTTTGGATACACATTTAGATCTTGGGTTGGAAATTTTATCTGATATGTTATTTAATAGTTTATTTAATGAAGATGATATAGAAAAAGAAAAAGGTGTTGTAATAGAAGAAATAAATATGAGTGAAGATAATCCGGAAGATGTACTTGCAGATTTACATGCGAAGGCTGCTTGGGGAGACGATGGATTGTCACTTCCTATTTTAGGAAACGAGTCTACTGTAAAATCATTTAGTAAAGCCTTATTAATAGAGTATGTTAAAGCGCATTACATACCAGAAAACTGTGTAATATCTATATGTGGAAGAATAGACATGAGAAATATAGAAAAATTAGTAGAGAATTATTTTGGAAAATGGCAATCAGTAAATAAAAATATAACTTTATATTCAACGCCAAAAATTTTAAAAAACAATTGTTTTAGAAAAAAAGATATAGAACAACTCCATATAAATTTGGGATTGAATGGATTTAAAGTAGGCGATGACGATTTGTATACATCTATATTATTATCTAACATTTTAGGTGGAGGTGCATCATCTATATTATTTCAGAAAATAAGAGAAGAATTAGGTGTATGCTATTCAGTATATATGTATATGACTTCACATGTTAATAATGGTTTAATTAATGTTTATGCTGGATTAAATCCTAAACATGCTAAACATGCTATAGAGTCAATAAGGGGTGAAATATATAAGTTTGCTAATAAGAAAATAGATAATAATAAATTAGCTAAAACTAAAGAACAATTAAAGGGAAATTATATATTAGGATTAGAAAGTACTAGTAGCCGAATGTTTAGTAATGGAAAATCCGTTATGTTTCAAAATAAAATAAATACACCTATGGATGTAATAAAAAAAATTGATAAAATAGATATGGATAGTGTGGAGAGAGTACTAGAAAAAACATTCAAACAGGGTGTTGTTAATGCAGCATTTGTAGGTAAGAATATAGATGTATTAAATGAATGTTATAAAGAAAATGTACTTAATATAGAAAAATAATAGACAATTTATATCATAAATATAAAGACACAGTCATAGTTATCTTTATACACATAAAAGAAATGGGGGGTAACTATGGAGGAAAATATTAAATATTTAAGTGAAATGGAGAGATATGAGATTATAAATATCAATGACGGAGATAAATACAATTTTTTAGCTAATAACGATATTGTTATAGATGAACAAGGTGTATTAAAATTATTATTATTAAATGAAAATAAATCTGGATTTAGCTTTTTAAAAAGTAATGGACTTATGGAAGTACCATGGGAACATGTGAAGAAGATTGGATCAAGAACTATAATAATTGATGTAGAAGATGAAGTTTTAAAAAGGTCTCATATATAACGGGGGTGTATTAATGAAGATACTAGTGCAAAAATTTGGAGGAACTTCTGTTTCAAGTAAAAATAATAGAAAATTAGTTGTAAAAAAGGTTAAATCTGCTATAGAAAATGGGTATAGTCCAGTTGTTGTAGTTTCTGCTATGGGAAGAAAAGGAGATAACTATGCAACTGACACATTACTTCAATTATTAGATGATGAATTTAAAAGAAGCAATTTGTTAGCGACAGATGCTATTTTAGGGTGTGGAGAAATAATAAGTACAGTAGTAATGTGTAACGAATTATACAATGAGGATATTAATGCTGTTCCATTAACAGGAGGACTTGCAGGAATACAAACAGATAATACTTATGGAAATGCAACTATATTAAATGTTGAGTCTAAGAGAATACTTGAGCTGTTAGAAAAAGGAATTGTGCCAGTTGTTGCAGGATTTCAAGGAATTGGAGAAGATGGATATTTAACAACATTAGGGAGAGGCGGAAGCGATGTTACTGGTGCAATTTTAGGAGCGGGGTTAAATGCTAAGGAAGTTCATATATATACAGATGTAGATGGAATAATGACTGCAGATCCAAGAATAGTTTCTGAAGCTGCCCTTATAAAACAAATAGGATATGATGAGGTATTTCAATTTGCAGATCAAGGAGCAAAAGTTATACATCCAAGAGCTGTGGAGATATCAAAGAAATATGGGATCCCATTAGTTATCAAAAATACATTAAGTGATTGTGAAGGAACTACAATATCAAATGAAATTTGTGATTTATCTAGCAGTATTATTACTGGGATAACACATATTAAAGATAGAGTACAAATAACAGTAAGTCACAATGGAACTGAAGAATATATAGATTTATTTGAAATTTTAGCAAATGAAAATATAAGTATAGATCTTATTAGTGTATTTCCGAAACAAAAAATCTTTACTATAGAAAGTAAAGATTTAGATAAATTTAAATATATATTAAAAGAAATTAACTTAGAGTATTCTTATATAGAAAATTGCAGTAAAATAGCTGTAATAGGTTCTAAAATGAAAGGTGTTCCAGGGGTAATGGCACGAATATTAAAGGCATTAACGAAAGGAAACATAGAGGTTTTACAAACAGCAGACTCGCATATGACAATTTGGTGTTTAGTAGAGGAAATAAACACACAGTCAGCTATAAACCTCCTTCATAAAGAATTTAATTTAGAACAATAAGTATAACCATGTCCCTAAATGCACAGAATATAAGTATGTCATTTAGGGAGGTTGTTTTATGAATTTAGAAAAAGAAGAAAAGGAAGTAACAAAGAATGTTGTAAATGAAGTAGAAAAAAATGAAGATGAGATAAGAGCTAGTGAAAATATTGAAAATATTAAGGAATTAGGGGTTCAAAGTGTTCCAGAAGTAGATGAAAGTATACAGGTATTGCCTATAATTGGTCAAATTGAAGGCCATAATGTGGGATCTCCACAAACAAAAGCTACAAAATATGAACATGTAATTCCACAATTAATTGCAATGGAAAGAGATAAAAATGTAAAGGGTATACTAGTTGTATTAAATACAGTAGGTGGAGATGTAGAGGCAGGTCTTGCTATAGCTGAAATGATTAATAGTTTGACAAAACCTACAGTGTCTTTAGTTATTGGTGGAGGGCATTCTATAGGAGTGCCACTAGCAACATCATCACATTATTCTTTTATATCACCTACAGCAACAATGATAGTTCATCCAGTAAGAATGAATGGTTTGGTTATAGGAGCTCCACAAACATTTGAATATTTTAGAAAAATGCAAGACAGAATAGTAGAGTTTATAGTTAGGACATCTAAAATTTCAGAAGATGAATTAAGAAGGCTGATGGCTCAAACTGATGAACTTTTAAATGATATGGGAACTATACTTATAGGAAAACAAGCTGTAGAATGTGGTTTAATTGATGAAGTTGGTGGAATATCACAAGCTTTAAATAAGTTAAATGCGCTTATAAAAACAAACTTGAAATAGGTCTTTTGACCTATTTTTTAGTTTGAAATTAAAATTAGGTGGTTTATATAGGGAAACAAGCTCCAATTTAAATTTATTCAATAACCTTAAAATACTTTTATACAAAATATAGTGTTGAATTCTAAGTGATTCGGAGCATGTCTCACTATTTGGGGTATCCAAGTTTTGGAATGGATAATTTTAAAAGTCAACTTGGAACCCTATATTCAAAAGTACTTGTAAATTATATCAATAGTTTACTTTAATATAAAAATGTACAAGCATTATTTTTTATTAAAAACATGATATCATTTAAAAAAATATATATAAAGATAAAATATATATAGTATAATATATAATGTTATTTAAGAATAAGATGAAAATATTTCATGAAATGGATTTAAATATTGTAAAAGGTTATAATGGATACTATAGGTGTATATGGTAATCAATATAAGTTTTAAATTAAAAATAAAGGTTTTACATATGTATTTAAAAATCTAATTACTGTGTTTCTATCTTATGTTACAGAATTAAAATATATCATGTCGGAGGTGATACAGTGGCAAAAAGTAGCACAAAAGGTAAAAAAAGGTCAGAGAAGACAAAAGCTAAAGTACAAAAACAACAAGCGAAATCTATGAGTAAGGAAATGAAAGGAATATTATTAATAGTATTAGCACTAATAATATTGCTAAGTCTTTGTTCTACTCTTTTTAATCAAAAAGAATCTTTTACAGGCGTTTTAGGAGTATTTCTTTATAGTTTATTAGTTGGAATTGTAGGTATAGGAGCGTATGTCTTACCACTGATATTAATTTTTGTAGGGTTTAATTATATAACTAAAGGCAAAATGGATTTTTCTAAAAAAGTTTGTGGAATAATTTTATTTATTATAGATACTATTCTTATAGTACAAATGGTTACATTGCCTAAATATTATGTAGATGGGAACTTAATGGAAAGTCTTAAGTTAGTTTATAATTCTTATACTGTAGTTCATGGAGGTGTTCTAGGATATCTTATAACTCTTCCAATATATAAACTTTTAGGAAGTATAGGAAGTTATATTATATTTGTAACAGTATATTTATTAGCAATAATTTTAATTAAAGATAGTACTATTAAAGAAATGATTCATACCACAAAAAATGTGGTTACCAATTTCGGTTCAACAATTAAAAGTTCAGATAAAAACATTGAGAATACAATTATAAAAAACGATATACCAATAAATGATACCGTTGCAGTAACAGAAGACATATCATTAGATAACCCATTTTTTGACCTTACAAATAAAAAAGAGAATAATGATGATAATAAAATAAAAATTATAGAATTTTTAAAAGAAGAAGATAAAAATTGTGATAATACAGATTTTGCTTTTGAAAATTCAGATGAAAAAGGAAAAAATAGCCTTCATGGAATAAAAAAATATAATTTAAGTCAAGAGGAAAAAGTAGAAGAATTAAATATAAATGACTTTAATAATAATAAGATTTTAAATTATAAAAATCCAGATATTAGTTTGCTTTATAAAAATGATCAAAGTCAATTAAAAAAGGGTGATAAAAAAGAACTTTTAAATAGTGCAAGTAAACTTCAAGATACTCTGCAAAGTTTTGGAGTAGAAGCAAAGGTTACACAAGTCACAAAAGGTCCATCAGTAACTAGATTTGAACTTCAACCTAGTGCAGGGGTAAAAGTAAGTAAAATAGTCAATTTAGCAGATGATATTGCTCTAAACTTAGCGGCTTCAGGAGTAAGAATAGAGGCACCTATACCAGGAAAGGCAGCTGTTGGCATAGAAGTGCCTAATAAAGAACTTTCAGCGGTATACTTAAGAGAAGTAATAGAATCTGAGGAATTTAATAATTTTAATAAAAATTTAGCATTTTGTTTAGGAAAGGATATAGCAGGAAATTCTATTATATCAGATCTTACTAAAATGCCTCATTTACTTGTTGCAGGAGCTACAGGATCTGGTAAAAGTGTATGCATAAACACATTACTTATGAGTATTTTATATAAATATTCACCTGATGAAGTCAAATTAGTGTTGATAGATCCTAAAGTTGTAGAATTAAATGTATATAATGGAATTCCACATCTTTTAATTCCAGTAGTAACTGATCCTAAAAAAGCAGCAGGGGCATTAAACTGGGCAGTAAATGAAATGACAAGAAGATATAAAATTTTTGCAGATAGTGGAGTAAGAAATATAGAAGGATATAATGAAATGGCATCTAAAGGAATCGTAGAAGAGAAGCTTCCATGGATAATAATTATTATAGATGAACTTGCAGATCTTATGATGGTTTGTCCGCATGATGTTGAAGATTATATTGGAAGGTTGGCACAAATGGCTAGGGCGGCAGGAATGCATTTAGTTATAGCAACACAAAGGCCTTCTGTAGATGTAATTACAGGAGTTATAAAAGCTAATATACCTTCAAGAATATCTTTTGCAGTTTCAAGCCAAATTGACTCTAGAACTATATTAGATTCATCTGGGGCAGAAAAATTACTGGGAAAAGGAGACATGTTATTTTATCCAGTTGGGGAATCTAAACCTTTAAGAATACAAGGAGCCTTTGTATCAGAAGAAGAGGTGGAAAGAGTTGTAAGTTTTATAAAAAATCAAATTGAAGAACATGTGTATTCGGAAAAAATAATTGAGCAAATAGAAGAGGGAATAAAACCATCTCAAGATAGTGAATGTGATGAGCTTTTAAATGAAGCTATAAAAATAATAGTTGAGGAAGAACAAGCATCTACGTCACTGTTGCAGAGAAGATTAAAAATAGGATATAATAGAGCGGCAAGAATTATCGACCAAATGGAAGAACGCGGAATTATATCTGGGAGAAATGGGAGTAAACCAAGACAAGTTTTATTAAGTAAGGAAGAAATATAAAATGTTTTAAAAATTGTAATATAAGGTTATAATGTAATTGTAATATTGAATTTAGGTTAAATAATCTATATTATAATTAGTACAAATATGATTATATTCTAAACTTTAAGAAAAATTATAGAATATTCTTCTTAAATATAAGTGTTATACTATAAAACTAATGAAAAACTTCCAATTATATATAATAAACAGGAGGAAATAAATGAACAAGTTAAAAGTAGGAGTAGTAAATTTAGGTTGCGATAAGAATAGAATAGATTCTGAAATAATAGTTGGTAAAGTAAAAGAAAAATATGAAGTAGTTAATGAACCAGAAAATGCGGATATAATAATTATAAATACTTGTGGTTTTATAGAAAGTTCTAAAGAAGAATCTATAAATACTATATTGGAAATGTCAAGATTTAAAGAGGAAAATTGTAAGGTTTTAATAGCAACTGGATGTTTAATTCAAAGATATGGAAGTGAACTTTTAAATTTAATTCCTGAATTAGACATTATATTAGGAGTTAATGATTATGATAAATTAATTGAAAGTGTTGAAAAAGTATTAAAAACTAATAAACAAATAGCATATACAAATTATAGTGATTCTAATATAAATGTAGGAAAAAGAATAATTACAACTGGCAGTACAACTGCTTATGTAAGAATTGCTGAAGGTTGTAATAATACCTGTGCATATTGTGCTATACCTAAAATAAGAGGTAGATATAGAAGTAGAAAAATGGAAGATATAATTTCGGAAGTAAAAGAATTAGCTATAAATGGCTATAAAGAAATAATATTAGTAGCTCAAGATACAACAAGTTATGGAATAGATATATATAAAGAGAAAAGCCTACATATTTTATTAAAAGAATTATCTAAAATAAATAGTATTAAATGGATACGTGTTTTATATTGTTATGCAGAAGAACTTACAGATGATATAATAAATGAATTTGCAACTAATGATAAAGTTTGTAAATATGTAGATATTCCAATACAACACATAAGTGATAATATATTAAAATCAATGCGTAGAAAAGGAAGAAAAAGAAATATAACTGAAAATATACTAAAATTAAGAAAGCAAATACCAGATGTAGTTTTAAGAACAACTCTTATAGTAGGGTTCCCTGGAGAGTGTGAAGAAGATTTTAATGAATTAAATGAGTTTGTAAAAGAAATAAAGTTTGATAAACTAGGAGTATTTACTTACTCACAAGAAGAAGATACTGTAGCTGCAGAAATGGATAATCAGATTGATGAAGGAATAAAGGAAGAGAGATATCATCAAATTATGCAAACACAGCAAAAAATATCTAAAGAAGTTAATAAAAATGAAGTTGGAAAAGTCTATGATGTTTTAGTAGAAAGCAAAGATGGAGAAGTCTATATAGGTAGAAACTCTGTTATGTGTCCAGATGTAGATGGGGAAATATTTATAGAATCTAAGGAAAAGTTAAAAATTGGTCAATTTGTTAAAGTGAAAATTATTAAAGCATTAGAGTATGATTTAATAGCTGTATTGGAAAAATAGCTTTAAAGTTAAGTTTTAAAAATATTTAGTGGGAGTTGTGTTTTATGAATCTTGCAAACAAGCTTACAATAATAAGAATGATTTTAGTGCCATTTTTTTTATTTTTCATGGCTTTTAATACTAAAATAGGCATATTTATTGCAACTATAATATTTATAGTTGCATCGATAACAGATAAGTTAGATGGATATATAGCAAGAAGTAGAAATCAAATAACTAATTTTGGAAAGTTTATGGATCCTTTAGCAGATAAACTTTTAGTTACATCTGCACTTGTAGTTTTAGTGGAATTAGGAATTATGCCAGCATGGATGGTTATGGTAATAATTGCTAGAGAATTTGCTGTTTCTGGATTAAGAACAGTTGCTGCTTCAGAAGGAGTAGTTATTGCTGCTAGTCAATGGGGCAAATGGAAAACAGTTGTACAAATGACTTTTATAATATTAGCTTTAGTAACATTAAATTTTCCAAATAATATATTGATTGCTGTAACTAAAGTGTTTATGATTTTATCTGTGATTATAACTTTAATTTCAGGAATTGATTATTTCGTAAAAAATAAAAATATCATAAATACAGAGAAGTAAAACAGATTTAGTTTGAAAATGATTTTACTGCAGATAAAAAAGCTAGTTTTTAACTAGTTTTTTTATTTAATACTATGTTAAATATATAGGGAAACAAGCTCAAATTTAAATTTATTCAATAACTTTAAAATATTTTTATACAAAATATAGTGTTGAGTTCCAAGTGATTCAGAGCATGTCTCACTATTTGGGGTATCCAAGTTTTGGAATGGATAATTTTAAAAGTCAACTTGGAACCCTATAGTTAAAAAAATGATTAAAAAAATATATAATGTTAAGTATAATAATAATATGATAAAATAAATTGACAACATTTATTTTAAAATGTATACTTGTTTAACTAAGTAAAAAAATATTGCTAGTATGATATATTAAGTTTATATATTAGATTTTTATTAGAAAGGGTGGCGCGATATGAATAGTGAAAAGCTTAAGGCTTTAGAGTCGGCTATGACTCAAATAGAGAAGCAATTTGGAAAAGGTTCTGTAATGAAATTAGGAGAAAATAGTGTGTTAGAGATAGATGCTATTTCAACTGGTTGTTTAGGACTTGATATAGGACTTGGAATAGGTGGTGTTCCAAGAGGAAGAATTATGGAAATCTTTGGCCCAGAGTCATCAGGTAAAACAACAGTAGCTTTACATATTGTTGCGGAAGCTCAGAAAGCTGGTGGAGTTGCTGCATTTATAGATGCAGAACACGCTTTAGATCCTGTTTATGCAAAAGCATTAGGTGTAGATATTGATAATTTAATTGTATCTCAGCCAGATACTGGAGAGCAAGGATTAGAAATAACAGAAGCATTAGTGCGTTCAGGCGCAGTAGATATAGTAGTAGTAGATTCTGTTGCAGCATTAGTGCCTAAGGCTGAAATAGAAGGTGAAATGGGTGATGCACATGTGGGACTTCAAGCGAGACTTATGTCACAAGCATTAAGAAAGTTAGCAGGTTCTATAAATAAATCTAAATGTGTAGCAGTATTCATAAATCAGCTAAGAGAAAAAGTTGGAATAATGTTTGGTAATCCAGAAACAACTCCTGGAGGAAGAGCGTTAAAATTCTATGCATCTGTGAGATTAGATGTTAGAAGAATAGATAGTATAAAACAAGGTGATGAATTTTTAGGTAATAGGACAAGAGTAAAAATAACTAAAAATAAGGTGGCGCCTCCGTTTAAACAAGCAGAGTTTGATATAATGTATGGAGAAGGTATATCTAAAGAGGGTGATGTTTTAGATATAGGCGTTAAAGAAGAAATAGTTCAAAAGAGTGGTGCATGGTTCTCTTATGGTGATGTAAGACTAGGACAAGGTAGAGAAAATGCTAAAAACTATTTTAAAGAAAATCCTCAATTAAGGTTAGAGATAGAAAATAAGATAAGAGCTAAATATGATTTGCCATTATACAATGAATCAACAAATTCATCAAAAAAGGCTTCAAAAGAAGAAAAAGAAGTGAAAAAATAAATTTTTTAAATTCAAGGGGTTAAAGCCCCTTTTTTTTATGCCAAAAAGATATAAGCTAGTTAAATTAAAAAAAAATTAAAGAGTTTATTTAAAATACTTGTTTATATTAATATTAATAATATATACTTAATGAGGAATAGTTTTTCTAAGGGTTATTTATATAAAACAGCTATAACAATAAAAAAACTATACAAGGTCTCTAAATGAAAGTTAATATTCATAGAATAAGGTGTAAATTGGTATCAGTTAAGTATTTTATAAACTACAAGATTAAAAAAAATATTATTATTATATTTAAAATAAGACTTTGAATATACCTATTGAATTTTGGTTATAATTTAGATAATATCCTGATTATTTTAAAATATAAAAAAATAAAATAAATTATAAAAATGACACTATGAAAACCTTGTAAAGGTTAGTGTTATGCACTCTTTAGCAAATGTTAATCACCTTGACATTATATAGAAAGTAATATAAAATAAATACAAATACTGGTTTAGCATAATATAATTGCTACCAATTGAATAAAATATGACACCTTTTCTAACTTTTATTTTGGAGTAAAATAGATTGCACTAAAAATGAAGAAGGAGGTGTTTATATACAATGACTGCATTGTTTATAATAGGATTATTAATTATTATTTTAATTGGAACTTTTGTTGTTATTTATACTAGAAAAAATATATCACAAGCTAATATTGCTAAGTCTGAGGAAGATGCTAAAAAAATTATAGAGGAGGCTAAAAAAGAGGCCGAATCTACAAAAAAAGAATCTATACTAGAGGCTAAAGAAGAAGTCCATAGATTAAGAACGGATTTTGAAAGAGAGTCTAGAGAAAGAAGAAATGAAGTACAAAGACTTGAAAGAAGGGTAATTCAAAGGGAAGAGTCATTAGATAAGAAAAATGCAATATTAGAAAAAAAAGAGGATACCCTTAATAAGAAGCAACAAGAGGTAGAGGCATTAGAAACGAGTATACAAGATTTGTATACTAAAGAAAGAGAAGAATTAGAAAGATTATCAAAGCTTACTTCAGAAGAAGCCAAGCAAGTTTTGCTTGAGGAAGTAAGAAAAGAGATTAGACATGAAACAGCAATCATGATTAAAGATGTTGAACAAAAGGCAAAAGAAGAAGCAGATAAAAAAGCTAGAGAAATTATAACTTATGCTATACAAAGATGTGCAGCAGACCATGTTGCAGAATCTACTGTTCATGTTGTTTCACTTCCAAATGATGAAATGAAAGGAAGGATAATTGGTAGAGAGGGTAGAAATATTAGAGCACTTGAAACTCTTACAGGTGTAGATTTAATTATAGATGATACTCCAGAAGCCGTGATTCTTTCAGGATTTGATCCGATTAGAAGAGAAGTTGCTAAGATAGCTTTAGAAAAATTAATAGTTGATGGAAGAATACATCCTGCTAGAATAGAAGAAATGGTTGAAAAGGCTAAGAAGGATGTAGAAAATGATATCAGAGAAGAAGGCGAACAGGCTACTTTTGAAACAGGTGTACATGGTCTACATATAGAAGTGTTAAAACTATTAGGAAGACTTAAGTACAGAACAAGTTATGGTCAGAATGTGTTAAAACATTCAATTGAGGTTTCTTATTTAGCAGGGCTAATGGCTTCAGAGTTAGGAATAGATCCAACAGTTGCAAAAAGATGTGGTTTATTACATGACATCGGTAAAGCAGTAGATCATGAAGTTCAAGGTCCGCATGCATTAATAGGATCAGAACTTGCAAAAAAATATCATGAATCAGCAATAGTTGTAAATGCTATAGCTGCTCACCATGGAGATGTTGAACAACAATCACTTGAAGCTGTTTTAGTTCAAGCGGCTGATGCTATTTCAGCGGCAAGACCAGGAGCTAGAAGAGAAACTTTAGAAGCTTATATTAAGCGTTTAGAAAAGCTTGAAGAAATTGCAAATTCATATGAAGGTGTAGAAAAGTCATATGCCATTCAGGCTGGAAGAGAAGTTAGAATTATGATTAAACCAGAAGAGATTGATGATACAGGTGCTATTGAGGTGGCAAGGGATATTGTGAAGAGAATAGAGGGAGAATTAGAGTACCCAGGTCAAATAAAGGTAAATGTAATCAGAGAAACTCGCGCTATAGAGTATGCAAAATAGTAAATTTTTATAAAATAGACAAAAATAATCTTCTTAAATTTTGAAAAAATTTATTTTTATCAAAAATTTAAGAGGATTTTTTTAACTTTTGTAGAATAACTAATTATACAGAATTTAAATTTACTAGGAGGGTTAATCATGGAAGTATTAAAAGTTTCAGCAAAATCAAGCCCAAATTCAGTAGCAGGAGCTTTAGCAGGGGTATTAAGAGAAAAAGGAGCAGCAGAAATACAAGCTATAGGTGCTGGTGCTCTTAATCAAGCTGTGAAATCGGTTGCCATAGCTAGGGGGTTTGTAGCACCGAGTGGAATAGATTTAGTTTGTGTTCCAGCATTTACAGATATAGAAATTGATGGAGAAGAAAGAACTGCTATAAGATTAATTGTACAACCTAGATAATTATTAGAAAATAAATTATATAGGCACAATCCCAAAATAGTATTTAAATTCTATTTTGGGATTGTTTTTTTAAAGACTATAGAGAAAATATAATAAAAAGTTAAGCATTAAATTTACTTTATTATAAAAAAATAAAAAATATAGAATGAATAATAAAAAACAAACCATAATATATAATGAATCATAATTTAATATAAAATAAAAGTGATATACAAATAAATATATAATGTGTCACTTTATTTAGTAAATGTTCAAAATACGCTATAAACTTGTTTACACTTCATATAATAAATGATATAGTATAAATTGTATGAAGCATATCCTTCATAAGAGGGAAAAATGAAGGTATCAATTCAAGTTTACATAAAATATACTGAGCAATGGGGGTTTAATTTATGAAATTATCAAATAAAGCTTTACAAATTTCACCATCTTTAACTTTAGCAATAACAGCTAAAGCAAAACAAATGAAAGCAGATGGAATAGATGTGATTGGATTTGGAGCAGGAGAACCAGATTTTAATACTCCAAAAAATATTCAAAATGCTGCTATTGATGCAATTCAAAAGGGATTGACTAGATATACTGCTGCTTCAGGAATAGTTGAATTAAAGGAAGCAATAGTTAATAAGTTTAAAAATGATAATAATTTAACTTATAAAACATCTCAAATAGTAATTTCTACAGGAGCTAAACAATGTTTAGCAAATGCATTTCAAGCTATTTTAAATCCTAATGATGAAGTACTAATTGGAGTTCCTTATTGGGTAAGTTATCCTGAACTAGTACAACTAGCAGATGGAAAGCCAGTTTTTGTAGAAACTTCAGAATCAAATGCCTTTAAATTAACAGTAGATGCAATAAGAAAAGCTACAACAGAAAAAACAAAAGCCTTAATATTAAATAGTCCTAATAATCCAACAGGAACAGCATATACAAAAGAGGAATTATTAGCTATAGCAGAGTTTGCTAAAGAAAAAGATATAATGATTATTTCAGATGAAATTTATGAAAAATTATTATATGGATCAGAAGGTCATATATCAATAGCAAGCCTTTCAGAAGATGCTTACAATAGAACAATAGTTATTAATGGTGTTTCCAAAGCTTATGCTATGACAGGTTGGAGAATTGGTTATGTTGCAGCTCCAGAAAAAATTGCAAAATTAATGTCAAATATTCAAAGTCATACAACATCAAATCCTTGTTCAATATCTCAATATGCATCAGTTGAAGCTTTAAATGGGGAACAAGGCGAAGTTGAAAATATGATAAAAGAATTTAAAAATAGAAGAGATTTTATGGTTGATAGAATTAATTCAATAGATAATTTATCTTGTGTAAAACCAGAAGGCGCATTTTATGTTATGGTTAATATAAGTAAAGTTTTAGGTAAAGAATTTAATGGTGTAACAATAAAAGATTCATTAACTTTCTCACAATTATTGTTAGAGGAAGAAAAAGTTGCGTTAGTTCCAGGTATAGCATTTGGAGTTGATGAGTTTGTAAGATTATCTTATGCTACATCTGTAGAAAATATAAAAGAAGGATTAAACAGAATAGAAAAATTTATAAAAAACATACAATAATTAAGAGGTGATGCCAGTGGTATCAAAAGAGTTAAAAATTAGAAATTCACAAGGATTACATGCTAGACCAGCTACGTTATTAGTTAGAGTAGCATCGTCATTTAAGTCATCAATAAGTATTGAATATAATGATAAAGCTGCTAACGCTAAAAGCTTAATAGGGATTCTATCTTTAGGAATTAATAAGGATAGTACTGTTAATATAGTGATAAAAGGTAGTGATGAAGAAAAAGCATTAGAAAATATTTGTGAATTGATAAACAACTTAGAATAATATAAGAAAAACTGCTAATGATTTATTAGCAGTTTTTCTTATATTTTATTATAATTGAAATAGGTGATGAATATGAATGAAATTATATTATCAAATGAAAAAAATGAAATACTAAAACATATAGGAGTTAATAATAATCATTTTATAAAAAATTTTTTAGATATAAAAGGTAATAGAAGTGTTAATACGGCAAAAGGTTATGAAAGAGATATAAAAGATTTTTTTAATGTGAGTAATGTTGAAGAAATAACATTAAATCATATTAAATCAGTGAATATATTTCATGTCCAAAATTATATATTATATCTTACAGAGAAGGGATTTTCTTCAGCTACAATAAATAGAAAAATTTCTTCATTAAGTGCTCTTTATAAATGGTTATTAAAATATAAGGATAATTATAACGAAGTAGAAATTATAAGATATAATCCTTTTTCTGGATTAAAAGAAGAAAAACCTATAGTTAATAATAAAGAAACGGAGTTTTTAACAGAAGAAGAGTGTAAAAAAGTAATAAATAGCATAAAAACAGATAACGTTATTGGTATAAGAAATAGAGCTATTATTGGATTAGCACTTACGACAGCGTTGAGAAAATCAGAAATAATAAATATAAAAATAAAAGATATTTGTACTTATGGAAATTATGATGTAATTATAGTAAAGCGAAAAGGTAATAAACAAGATATGGTAAAGCTTCAAAAGCAGGTTTTAGAGTTTATTTATGAATACCTATCTATTACGTCAAGAGATAAGGTTGGTAATAAAGAAGACTACTTGTTTTTAGGTCATTCAAGAAATAGTAAAAAAGATAATAAATTAGATCCTAGTAGTTTAAATTATATAATAAAAAATATATGCAAAAATGCAAATATAACAAAAGCAATAAAGGTTCACTCTATGAGACATACAGCTATAACTTTAGCAATAACTAAAGGCGTGACAATAGAAAAAGTAAGAGAATTTGCAGGACATAGAAATATAGCTACAACTAATAGGTATATACATTCAATAGATACACTTAAAAATAATGCAGGAGATGCAATAGATATTTTTTAAAAAATATCTTTAAGAAGGTGTAAATTAGATATACTTTATAAGTGAAGTGGAGAATTTTAAATTATAAATAAAAAGATTGAAAACGAAGTTAATCCTTCGTTTTTAATCTTTTTTTATTTTAAAATAGTATTTTAATTAATTAATTCATAAAGTAAGGGAATTTTTAAGTTGTGCTTTATTTAACATTAAAAAATATATTGCATAAATGAATGACTTAAAATCCTATGAATTTATAAAATATATTTAGAATAAGATTTTTTATAATGAATAAATAATATAATGAATAAATTGTAATTTAAGATCATCTCACTATATAAGATTTTAAGTTAACTTTTAAAATTGATCGCTCTAAAACTTAAATACCCAAAATAGCAAGCTCTGAATCATTTATAATTTAACAGTGCATTTTATATGAAAATATTTTAAAGTTATTGAATAAATTTAAATTTGAGCTTGTTTCCCTATATATTACACAAAAGGAAGTTTATCATAAAATAAATATATAGAGCATACGTTATATTGTATATATTATGAAATGAAAATTTAAACAATATATTATAGGTCTAAAATACAAAAAGGAGGGAAAGTTGCCAAAAAAATATATAGTTAAAATGTTGGCGACAGTAAAATTATGAATTATGATGAATATGATTTAATTCCATTACAAAATATAAACAATATGAGATTATCAGAAGAAATGGAAGAATTTATGGCTCTTTATAGTATGAGAGGTCTTATCAATTTTGAAAAAAATAAATTCATAGGTTTTTTAACGCCAATGCCTGCTGTAATTGAAGAAAATGAGTTTGTGAAACATAGTTTAATAGAATCTAAAAATGAACATAAATTTGAGTATATAAAGGAGAAGTATGATGATTTGAAGATTAATAAGACTATAAATAGAATAGAAAAGAATAATCCAGAAATAATTAAGTTTTTATTGTCTACAGGGTTACCTTACAGACAAAGCATAAAAATAGTTGAAAAAATAGTAAAATTAGCTATGTTATATAGATAATAAATTAATTAAGCTCTTTTCAATAGTTGAGAAGAGCTTAAAATTTATAGTGAATATATTTATTGTAAGTTTATTAGAAAAATACTTTTTAAAATATAATGAATATTAAGATAAATATATAATAAAAAGTGTCATTAATTATTTTTTTGAAAATTCCATTTTAAATTTAGTGGTTAAAATTTGACTTATGGTATTTTAATAATTTATAATAGCTATAAGAATCAGATAATTAGTTAGTGAATTTTGCATATAAAATAATTTTGTTGCAAGAAATTATTTTAGTAATTTGCAAATTAAAATTAAAAACTAACAAATGTTAATTTAAGTAATTAGTTAAAAAAGATATGATAGCTTATATACAATAATAAGGTAACTCATATTTTTATAATAGTTATTTAGATGATTTAAGAATTAGGAGGAAATTTAATGATTAAAAAAACAATGATTAGAAAAAGTGTAATTAGTATTTTTCTAGTGTTTTTAATTGCAGTAGCCTTTGGTAATAAGATAACTTATGCATATACTATATTTAATGAGAAAATAAACATGAAACTAAGAGCCACAACTATATCTACAGATAAAGTTATAACGGTTTCTAATAGTGATGAAAACATTGAACGAGTGTCAAGAGGAGAAGAAAAAAATATACCTATAGAATCTAATGAAGTAGTAAATATTTCATTATCAAAATTAGGTAGACCTTATGTAGAAGGTGCAGAAGGAACAGAATCTTTTGACTCAGCAGGATTTACAAAATATATTTATGGCAAGTATAATGTAGATTTGCCACATTGTGTTTCTAAACAAATTCAATTTGGTAAAGCTGTTTCTAAAAATGAATTAGTTAATGGAGATTTGGTGTTTCTAAAAACAGATAATCAAAATTTATCTATTGCAGGAGTATATGTTGGAAACAATAATTTTGTTTATGCGGATAAAACTACAGGAAGAGTTATAAAGGGTAGTTTAATAAATAAATATTATTCTGATGTTTATGTAGGCGCAAGAAGAATATTCGATTAGTATATTAAGGTAGTATAATCTAACTTTTTCATTTAAAAGTCATATTCTCTTAGGTTTATAAATATAAATTTATAAACAAGAAATTAGGGAAGGTGATAAAAATGAAATACACAAGATATGATGTGAGGCCAAAACGAAAAAGAACTAAGTTGTTTCCATTGATAGTTATTATTTTCTTTTGTGTGCTATTTAGTTATTTGATTTTAGATGGAGTGAAAGGAATTAATATTAGAAACAATAAAAGTAATATAGAATCTAAAGAAAAAAATAATGTAAGAGAAAGTGAAATAGAAAAAAGTGAAATAGTACTTTTGCAGTGTGGAGTATTTAAAGTGAAAGATAATGCTGATAAAATTTTAAAAGAGCTTTCAGCAACAGGAAGTCCATTTGTCATAGAAGACAATGATTTATATAAAATATATTATGGTATGTATAAAAACATAAATGAAAGTGAAAAAGTTATAAATACTTTAGAGAAAAGTGGAATAAATACAAGTAAAAACATAATAAAGATATATTATAAAGATTTATCTATGATTGAGCTAGCAAAAATAATAGAGGCAGAATTAGATATTATAAACAATGCAATGGATCCGAAAATAAAATCTGTAAAAACCACAGAACTTAAAAAATGGGTTTCAGAATTAGATCCTATAAATGAAAATCATGATGCATATAAAGAAGTGAATGAATTAAAAGAACATATAAATAAACTTCCTGAAGAAGTGGATAAAAGTAAGGCATCAGAGATGAATTCTTTTATTTATAATCAAATATCAAAATTTAAAGAAAAGCAGCAAAGTAAATAAGTATTAAATATATAGGGAAACAAGCTCCAATTCAAATTTATTCAATAACTTTAAAATATTTTCATACAAGATGCAGTGTTGAATTCTAAGTGATTCGAAGCATGTCTCACTATTTGGGTATGCAAGTTTTGAAATGGATAATTTTAAAAGTCAACTTGGAACTATATATATTTATAAAGTTAAAAATAAGGAAGCAAGGACATTAAAGTCTTTGCTTTTTTTATGTGTTTTTTAGAAAACGTATATACTGTTAAAAATTAAAAATAAATAGTCATACTAAAAATCTATTGTTATAGATTTTTAGTATGATAATGTATGTTTGTATAATATTACATTATTTACATAAAATTAATAGTTTATTAAAAAAAATTAAAAAGAATTCAAACATAAAAATAAATATATTTTTTATTATTATGTGTTTTATATACTTGTTAATAATTTTATTAAGTGATAAACTATATAAGATAAAGAAATAAAATGGGGGATTAAAATTTGAAGAGTTCAGATAAAAAGGCAAAAGAGTATATTTTTGTTATTTTATTAGCCTGCATTTCTGGAAGCTTTATTGGGGAAGTTTTGTCAAAAAGTGTTAGCTTTTTAGACATTTTAGGGTTATCCTATTTTATAGGGCTGAAACAACCTATATTACTAGATCTTAAGGTTATAAGTATAACGTTTGGATTACAATTTAAGCTTAATTTAATGTCTATTATTTGTATAATAGTAGCAATGATATTATTTAGGAAATATTAGGAGTGAATTTGTATGGATATAATTTTAGCATCCTCATCACAAAGAAGGCGAGAACTTTTAAATTTAATTACTAATAAATTTGAAATAATTCCAAGTAATTTTGATGAAAGCACTGTGTCTTTTGAGGGAAAGTGCAGGGAGTATGTTATTAAGCTTTCAAAAGGAAAAGCTTTGGAAGTTGCAGATAGAGTTAAAGGTGAGAAACTAATAATTGCTAGTGATACCATTGTTTTTAATAATGAAAATCTAATGCTTAAGCCTAAAGATGAAAAAGAAGCATTTAATATGCTAAAAAGTCTTAGTGATAATACCCATAAGGTTTATTCTGGAATAGTAGTTTTGAATTTGGAAACAAATGAAATGCTATCAGATGCAGTTTGTACAGAAGTTAAATTTTCAAAGTTGACTGATGATCAAATATTAGAATATATACAAACTAAAGAACCTATGGATAAATCAGGGGCTTACGGTATACAAGGAAAAGCAGCTGTTTTTATTGAAAAAATTAATGGTTGTTATTATAATGTTGTTGGATTGCCTTTAAATAGGTTAAATTCAATGATTAATGAGATGGGGGTAAATCTTTAAGTACAATTATTTCAGGGAAGTGATTTTTTGAAGAATTTAAGTATTATGGATTTGCCGAAAGGTGAGAGACCTAGAGAAAAGCTATTAAGATATGGCAGTGAATGTTTATCCAATGCTGAGCTTTTAGCAATAATATTAAGAACAGGAAGTAAAAAGGAAGATGTTCTTAAATTATGTAATAGGATACTTGTAAGTTGTAAGGGGTTAAATGGACTTTTAAATTCTAGTATAAATGATTTTATGAAATTATCAGGGATAGGTGAAGCTAAAGCTACACAACTTGTAGCATTATGTGAACTTTCTAAAAGGTTTAAATCATTTAAGTCAGGTGAAGAGTATAGAATTTTAAGTCCACTAAGTGCTGCTAATTATGTTATGGAAGATATGAAACATTTGAAAAAGGAATATTTAAAGCTTATAATGTTAAATACTAAAAATATAGTTTTGTCTGTAAAAGATATATCTATAGGAAGTTTAAATAGCTCAATTGTACATCCAAGAGAGGTGTTTGTTGAGGCCATAAAGAATAATAGTGCTTCAGTTATAGTATGCCACAATCATCCTTCAGGTGATCCTAATCCAAGTAAAGAAGATATAAACATTACAATGCGATTAAGAGAATGTGGAAAAATAATTGGTATTGAAGTTTTAGATCATATTATTATAGGAAATGGTATATATGTTAGCTTAAAAGAAAGAGCATTTTTATAGAAACGAAAGGAGAAAAAAGATGATGAGATTTTTTTCAAAGTCAAGAGATATGGGTATAGACCTAGGAACGGCTAATACTCTAGTGTATGTAAAAGGAAAAGGAATAGTATTAAGAGAGCCATCAGTTGTGGCTATAAATAAAAAAACTAATAAGGTTTTAGCAGTTGGTGAAGAAGCAAAACAAATGATAGGTAGAACTCCAGGAAATATAGTAGCTATAAGACCAATGAGAGATGGTGTTATTGCAGATTTTGATGTAACTGAAAAAATGTTAAGAAGTTTTATAGAAAAAGCTGGTGCGAAAAATGGATTTAAAAGCCCTAGAATAGTGGTATGTTTTCCATCAGGAGTAACAGAAGTAGAAAAAAGAGCTATAGAAGAAGCAACTAAAAGTGCAGGTGCTAGATTTGCGTGTCTTTTAGAAGAGCCAATGGCAGCTGCAATTGGTGCAGGACTTCCAGTAAATGAACCAACAGGAAGTATGGTCGTAGATATTGGTGGAGGAACAACAGAAGTTGCAATAATTTCTCTAGGGGGAATAGTAACTAGTAAATCTTTAAGAGTTGCTGGTGATGAGCTTGATAAAGCCATAATTGCTTACATAAAAAAAGAGTATAATTTAATGATTGGTGAACGTACTGCAGAAGCAGTAAAAATAGAACTAGGTTCAGCTTTTGATCTAGGAGAAGAAGATAAACATATGGAAATTAAGGGAAGGGATTTAGTTTCAGGACTTCCTAAAGTTATAGAAATAAGCGAAAGTGAAGTAAGAGAAGCTTTAAAAGAGCCAGTAGCATCAATTATAGATTCAATAAAAACTACACTAGAAAAAACACCACCAGAACTTGCTGCAGATATAATGGATAAAGGTATAATGTTAACTGGTGGCGGTGCTATGCTAAAAGGACTAGATGCGCTAATAAACCACGAAACTCATATGCCTGTAAAAGCTGCGGAGATACCATTAGATTGTGTTGCTATAGGAGCAGGTAAAGCACTAGATAATCTTGATATAATGGATAAAAGAGGCTAAAAATTGGATAAACTAAAAAATAAACTGGCAGTACTAGTAATAATACTGTCAGTATGCTTTTTATTTCTTATAGGTTATACTGTGCAAAGAAAACATGTGTCTTTCGTGGAAAATGGTGTAGGAACAACTTTAAATAGTGTTCAAGGTGTTGTTTATAATATTGGTAATAAAGTTAAAAATTCATTTTCTTTTATATTTCATATAAAAGATTTAAAATCTGAAAATGAAAAGTTAAAAGAAGACAATAAAAATTTAGATAAGTTAAAGAATGAAAATACAATGCTAGCAGACGAAAATGCTAGGTTGAGGGAAAATTTAAAATTTAAGGACACAAGGTTAGAATATGAATATATAGGTGCTGATATAGTAGGAAGAAGCGGACAAAATTTTTTAGATGGATTTACTATTAATAGAGGTAGCAAAGATGGGATAGAAAAAGGAATGATTGCAGTTACTTCTGTTGGATTGGTAGGTCAAGTTACAAGTGTTGGAAATAATAGTGCTACAATTCAAACATTATGTAATGAAAATATAGCAGTAGCAGGATATGTATTATCAACGAAAGAAAGTGATGGTATAGTAAAGGGATATAAAGGAAATGAGGATAAGTTTTTAGCTGAAATAACAGGATTATCTATTGACTCAGGAATAAAAGTAGGAGATACAATAGTAACATCTGGATTAGGTAAAATTTATCCTAAAGGTATAGAAATAGGAAAAGTTTTAGATGTAAAAGAAGATAAGGCAGCTGTTATGAAAAGTGCGGTGGTAAAGCCAAATGTAGATTTTAATAAATTAGAGCAAGTACTTATAGTAGTGCAAAAAGAAAAAAGAAATTAGGTGATAATATGAAGAAAATATTAACACTGATAGGGATAATATTAGTACTTACTATATTAGATAATACATTGGTAACATTTTTTGCTATAAAGTCTGTGTACCCAAGTTTAGTATTAATCTTTATTATATCCTATTCAATTATAAATGGGGAAAAGGAAGCTATACTATTAGGAATATTTTCAGGTGCAATTCAAGATTTATACTTTTTTAATGGAATAGGGGTCAATATGCTAACAAATATGATAATTTGTTATATAGCAGCAGTAGTAGGAAAAAGTATTTTTAAAGAAAAATCATTTGTACCAATAGTTTCTACATTATTCCTTAGTATTTTGAAAGGTATAATAATACTAATAGTATTATATTTAATGAATATAAAAATAAATACGGAAAATATATTATATACTAGTTTATATAATATGGTTTTATCGATTATATTATATAGATATGTTTACAAACTTTCAGAAACAAAATTTATAAAGAAAGAATGGAGATTTTAGGAACGTGATATTATGGTAAAAAACAAAAAAACAGATAAGAAATTTTCAAGATATACAGTGTTTTTTATTGCAATGGGAATAATATTTTCAGGTATAATTTCCAGACTTTTGTATTTGCAAGTTGTGATGGGTGAAGAATTTAAAAAGCAATCAACAGAAAAAAACTATAAAAATGTATCTAAAGTAGCACCTAGAGGTGAGATTTTAGATAAAAATGGAGAAGTGTTTGCAACTAGTATTCAAAGCTATACGCTGATGTTTACAGAAACAACAGAAAGTAAGGAAAGTTTTTTAACTACTATGGATAAAGTCTTTAAAAAATTAGATGAAAAAGGTGTTGCGATGGTAGATGAATTTGCAATAGCTATAGATTCATCTAAAGAGCCGAAAGTGCGATTTAATTTTAAAGCTACAGATGATGCAAATAGGCGTTGGATGGAGTTAAGATTTAAAAAAGATAGAGGAATTCAAAGTATAGCAATAAAAAAGCTTTACCCAGGAAAAGATGAAAAAGATCTTAATGAAGAAGAACTTAAAAAAGTAGATGAAGAATTATTAAAAATATCTGCAGAGGATTGTCTAAATGAATTATTAAAAGAATATGATTTATTAGATAAAGATGAATATACATTAGAGGAAAAAAGAAGATTATTAGTTGTTTTAGATGCTGTAAAAATGCAAAGTTACTCAGGTTATAAACCTGTAGTTATTGCAAACAACTTATCAAAGGAAGTTGCGTTTCTATTTGAACAGCTACAACCAGATTTGCCAGGAATAAGTGTAGAAACTCAACCAATGAGATATTATCCAAATGGTGATTTAGGTTCAGCGTTTTTAGGATACACATCTAAGATAGATTCATGGCAACAAGAAAAATATGAAGAAAAAGGTTACGATGTAAGTAGCGATAGTGTTGGTAAAGCAGGGCTTGAGTCAAGCTTTGAGGATATATTAAAAGGAACTAAAGGTCAGGAAAGTATTGAAGTTAATAAACAAGGTAGAAAGGTAAAGACATTAGGTGAAGTAGAAGCTTACCCAGGTAAAACTATTCAACTTACCATTGATAAAAATTTACAAGAAATAGCAGAAAAAGCTTTAGATGATACTATGGCTAATTTACAAAAACAAGGTAGAGTAGCTGATGTTGATAGTACTAATGCTACTAGAGCTGCAGCTGTTTTCATGGATGCTAAAACAGGAAAAATATTAGCACTAGCTAGTAGACCAGGATATGATCCTAATATATTTACAGAAGGATCACTTAGTGCAGAGGATTCAGAAAAATACTTTAATCCTAATTTAGAAAAAATGGGAAAAGAGTATATTGAAAGTAGAGGTCTTACATCAATACCAGGAGTATTAACTGAAGAAGAAGTTGCTACAATGAGTTATGAAGATAAAGTTAATACTATGTTAAATAGAATGTTTCCATTAAATGATTCTATTGAAGGTAACACTACAGTAAGAGAGGATATTTATGATATATTCCCAAAACCATTTTATAATTATGCAACATTTACATTAATACCACCAGGTTCTATATTTAAGCCACTGACAGCTATTGCAGGTTTAGAGGAAGGTGTAATAACACCAGATACACTTATATATGATGATGCTAAATACAATAAAAGATATTCTGATTATAATGGAGCTTGTTGGATTTATAATACACAAGGTGGATCACATGGAGCTATAGATATAAGAAAAGCCTTAGAAGTGTCTTGTAACTATTTTTTCTATGATGTTGCAGATAGACTTTTTGCAAAAGGTGGGGAAAGTTCAAGTGGACTTAATTACTTAGCAAAATATGCTTGGAAATTTGGATTAGGTGTTGAGCCAGGCTCAAATATAAAACCTTCAACAGGTATAGAAATAGAAGAAAACTTTGGTCAAGTATATAATTATGAATCAAGTAAAAATATATTTGCAAATGAGTATATTAATAAATTAGTTAATTTTATGAACACAGGTACTGATTCAATAAATACTACACCTCATTATAAGGGGATTGATATTACTAAAAAAGAAGAAAAAGGTAGTAATAAAGAAAAAGAGGCAATTAAAAAAGTAAATGAAAAGAAAACTGCTTTGGTAGATGCTATAAAAGAAGAGATGAAGAAAGAGACAAAAGCTAAAGAAGAAGAAATATTACCAAAGATGCAAGATCTATTAAAGGATTTAATAGAATCAAGTGATGAGTTAAAGGCTAAAAAATATTCTGATAAAGATATAGAGGATATGGCTATAGCAATAAATTACTCTATAGCAGATGCTATATCAAATAGAATATCAGGAGCAAATGCTTATGATGCATCTATAGGTCAGGGTATGAATTATTTTACTCCACTTCAATTAGCAAATTATATGGCAACTTTAGTTAATGGCGGAAATAGATATGAAATGCATTTAGTGGACAGTATAATAGATCCTGTGACAGGAGATAAAACTGAAATAGAACCAAAACTACTAGAACATATAGATTTAGATGAGGAATATGTTAATGCCATAAAAGAGGGTTTACGACGTGGTGCTTCTAATGATGAAGGTACAGCTTCAACTGCATTTAGTGGATTCCCAATAGAACATGGTGCTAAGTCTGGTTCATCAACATTTAATCAAAATAAACAGGATTCGTTAGGAAGAACTTCATATGCAACATTTCTAGGATTTGCTCCACTAGATGACCCGCAAATAGTATCTTGTATTGTTATTTTTGATGGAGGACATGGAGGATATGCAGGTCCAGTTGCAAGAGCAGTTTATGAGCAATATTTTAGAGATGAAATATTAGGAAAAAATCCAGGATATGAATTTAAGTATCCAGATTCTAGAGAGAAGAATTCTAAAGATGCAACAAATGAAAAGACTACCGAAAATCTTAACAAATAGAAAGTAGTATTAATAAATAATAGTAAAGTAAAAAACATCATGATTTCATGGTGTTTTTTATTTTACTATTATTTATATTTTATAAAAATGTTTTTTAAAATTAAATTTTTAATAAAAAAAAATCTATCTTTACTAAAATATAGAAATTTTTTTTAGATAAAAAAAGGAATTTAACTAAATGTGTTGAAATATATCAAATAGGATAATGTGGAAAATAGTAGTGTAGGAATGTAATACTATAGAAAAGGAAATAGATATTATTACGATTAGAAATTTTGGAGTTATGATTAACTTATTTGATAAAAAAATATTTAAAGAAAAAATTTATAAAAAGAAGATGACTTTGAGAAAGGAATATTATGATTAGAAACAGAAAAATAGATAAAAAATTTTCAAGGTATACGATGTTTTTTATTGCAATGGGAATAATATTTTCAGCTATAATTTCCAGACTTTTTTACCTGCAAGTTATAATGGGTGAAGAATTTAAAAAAAAATCAACACAAAAAAACTATAAAAATGTATCTAAAGCAGCACCTAGAGGTAAAATTTTAGATAAAAATGGAGAAGTGTTTGCAACTAGCATTCAAAGCTATACACTGATGTTTACAGAAACAACAGAAAGTAAGAAAAGTTTTTTAACTACTATGGATAAAGTCTTTAAAAAATTAGATAAAAAAGGTGTTGCGATGGTAGATGAATTTGCAATAGCTATAGATTCATCTAAAGAGCCAAAAGCTGAATTTAATTTTAAGGATACAGATAATGAAAATAGACGATGGATGGAGTTAAGGTTTAAAAAAGATAGGGGAATTCAAAGTATAGCAATAAAAAAGCTTTATCCAGGAAAAGATGAAAAAGATCTTAGTGAGGAGCAGCTTAAAAATGTAGATGAAGAATTATTAAATGTGTCTGCAGAAGAGTGTTTAAATGAATTGTTAAAAGAATATGATTTATTAGATAAAGATGAGTATACATTAGAGGAAAAAAGAAGATTATTAGTTGTTTTAGATGCTGTGAAAATGCAAAGTTATTCAGGATATAAACCTGTGGCTATTGCAAACAATTTATCAAAGGAAGTTGCATTTATTTTTGAACAACTGCAACCAGATTTACCTGGAGTAAGTGTAGAAACTCAACCGATGAGATATTATCCAAATGGTGATTTAGGTTCAGCATTTTTAGGGTACACATCTAAGATAGATTCATGGCAACAAGAAAAATATGAAGAAAAAGGTTGTGATGTAAGTAGCGATAGCGTTGGTAAAGCAGGAATTGAGTCAAGCTTTGAAGATATATTAAAAGGAACTAAAGGTCAGGAAAGTATTGAAGTTAATAAACAAGGTAGAAAAGTAAAGACATTAGGTGAAGTTGAAGCTTACCCAGGTAAAAATATTCAACTTACTATTGATAAAAGTTTACAAAAAATAGCAGAAAAGGCTTTAGATGATACTATGGCAAATTTACAGAGTAAAGGTAGAGTAAATGATGTTGATAGTACTAATGCTACTAGAGGTGCAGCTGTTTTTATGGATATTAAAACAGGAAAAATATTAGCATTAGCTAGTAGACCTGGATATGATCCTAATATGTTTATAGGAGGATCACTTAGTGCAGAGGATTCAGAAAAATATTTTAATCCTGATTTAGAAAAAATGGGAAAAGAGTATATTGAAAGTAGAGGTCTTACATCAATACCAGGAGTATTAAGTGAAAATGAAGTTGCTACAATGAGTTATGAGGATAAAGTTAATACTATGTTAAATAGAATGTTTCCTTTAAATGATTCTATTGACGGTAACACTAAAATAAGAGAGGATAGTTATGATATATTTCCCAAACCATTTTATAATTATGCAACATTTACATTAATACCACCAGGTTCTATATTTAAACCGTTGACATCCATCGCAGGTTTAGAAGAAGGTGTAATAACGCCATATACATCTGTATATGATGATGGTAAATATAATAAAAGATATTCTGATTATCCTGGTGCCTGTTGGATTTATAATACCCAACATGGTTCACATGGTGATACAGATGTGAGAAAGGCATTGGAAGTATCTTGTAACTACTTTTTCTATGATGTTGCAGATAGACTTTTTGCAAAAGGTGGGGAAAATTCAAGTGGACTTAATTATTTAGCAAAATATGCTTGGAAATTTGGACTAGGTGTTGAGCCAGGCTCAAATACAAAACCTTCAACTGGTATAGAAATAGCAGAAAATTTTGGCCAAGTATATAATTATGAATCAAGCAAAAATAGATTTGCAGATGAGTATATTAATCATGTAGTCAATTATCTACAAACAGGTACTAATTCAATAAATACTGAACGTCATTATAAGGATATTGACATTACTAAAAAGAATGAAACAGGCACTGATAAGGAAAAAGAAGCAATTAAAAAAATAAATGAAAAGAAAACTGCTTTGGTAGATGATATAAAAGAAGAGATGAAAAAAGAGAAAAAAGTAAAAGAAGAAGATATATTACCAAAGATGCAAAATTTATTAAAAGATTTAATAGAATCAAGTGATGAGCTAAGAGCTAAAAAATATTCTGATAAGGATATAGAAAATATGGCAGTAGCAATAAACTATTCTATAGGAGATGCTATAGCCAATAGAATATCAGGGGCAAATGCTTATGATGCATCTATTGGTCAAGGTATGAACTATTTTACTCCACTTCAATTAGCAAATTATATGGCAACTTTAGTTAATGGTGGAAATAGATATGAAATGCATTTAGTAGATAGTATAATAGATCCAGTAACAGGAGAGAAAACTGAAATAGAGCCAAAACTACTAGAACATATAGATTTAACTGAGGAATATGTTAATGCTATAAAAGAAGGGTTGCAACGTGCTGTATTTAATGATGAAGGTACTGCTGCAACTGCATTTCATGGTTTTCCAATATCAACTGGAGCTAAGTCTGGTTCATCAACATTTAACCAAAATAAACAGGATTCTCTAGGAAGAACTTCATATGCAACATTCTTAGGATTTGTTCCACTAGATGACCCGCAAATAGTATCTTGTATTGTTGTTTTTGACGGGGGACATGGTGGAAATGTAGGTTACGTTGCAAGAGCAGTTTATGAGCAATATTTTAGAGATGAAATATTATCAACAAATCCAGGGTATGAATTTAAGTATCCAGATTCTAGAGAGAATAGCTCTAAAAATCAAACGAATGAAAATACTAATGATAACCTTAACAAAGAGAATACAGATGGTAATGATAATAACTAAGAATAAAATAGAAAGACACCATAAATTTATGGTGTCTTTTGTATATAACAACCTATATTTTATTAAATTTCCAACTTTTAATCATATCAATAGATTTTAATGTGAAATTGTGATATATTTTTTTTGTAATTAAAAGTTTAAAACATGGATTCTTTCTAGATTTGCTAAAAAATAGAAATTTTTTAATCAAAAAGAAGGATTTTAATTAAACATGTTGAAATATATCAAATAGCATAGTGTGGAGGATATGTATGCAAGGAGATAATATTATACTAAAAGGAAATAGAGATGGACTTAATGTTATTATAGATATTAATAAGTTTAGAAGCTTTGAAGATATGATTAGTTGTTTAATAGAAAAACTTTCAAAAAGGAAAAATTTTTATAAAGGTTGTACTATAAAAATAACTACTCAGATAAAGGAATTTACAAAGCGAGAATTAAATTATATAAAAGATATATTGTTTGAAAAAATTTATATAAAAGATTGTATATTTATAGACATAGAAGAAACAAATACAAAAATGTTTAATGGCGTTTATGAAGGAAGAACTAAATATCTTAGAAAGAGTATTAGAAGTGGACAAACTTATGAGTATTTAGGAAATTTAGTTATAATAGGAGATATAAATCCAGGAGCAGAAGTATGTGCTGCTGGTAACATTATAGTTTTAGGAAGTATAAAGGGTTGTGTTCATGCTGGATGTACAGGAAATGAAAAAGCTATAATAGGGGCTTTTTATTTAAATCCTCAAATATTAAAGATTGCAAATTTGATGACAATATCTCCAGATGATGGAATTAAACCTACATATCCAGAAATTGCAAAAATAAAAAATGGAAACATAATAGTTGAACCGTATTTAGTTAATAAATACATTTAATGGAGGAGATAGTATGGGAGAATCAATTGTTATAACTTCAGGAAAAGGTGGAGTTGGCAAAACAACAACAACAGCAAATATAGGTACTGCTTTAGCTTCTGCGGGAAAAAAAGTGGTAGTAATAGATGGTGATACAGGACTTAGAAATTTAGATGTTCTTATGGGTCTTGAAAATAGAGTAGTTTTTACACTACTTGATGTAATAGATGAAAAATGTAGATTAAAACAGGCATTAATAAAGGATAAAAGATTTAGCAATTTGTTTTTATTGCCTACAGCTCAGACTAGGGATAAAAATGATGTTAATATAGAGGCTATGTTAAAGGTTGTTAATGATTTAAAAGATAATTTTGATTATGTTATAATTGATTGTCCAGCTGGTATTGAACAAGGGTTCGAAAATGCTATAGTAGGTGCTGATAGAGCTGTGGTTGTAGTTAACCCAGAAATAACATCGGTAAGGGATGCTGATAGAGTTATAGGGAAATTATGTGCAAAAGGATTAGAAGATACCCAATTAATAGTTAATAGAATAAATTTTGAGATGACACAAAATGGAGATATGTTGGATATTGAAGATATAAAAGAATGTCTTGCTATAAAATTAATAGGAGTTGTGCCTGATGATAAAAAGGTAACAGTATCTACTAATAAAGGTGAACCTATAGTATTAGACAATTCCGCTGATGCAGGGCAAGCATTTAATAATATTGCTAAAAGAATAATGGGATATGAAGTTCCGTTTTTAGATTTAAGCGTAACAGTTCAACAAGGAGGTTTTTTTGCAACAATAAAGAAAATATTTGGGGGTAATAAATAGGAGGAAGTTATGGAATTCTTTAAATTATTTTCAAACAAAGCATCATCGAAAGGTATAGCTACAGATAGACTAAAGTTAATACTAATACATGATAGGGCAAATTTTTCTCCAGATTTATTAAATATGATAAAAGGAGACTTGCTTGAGGTTATATCTAAGTATGTTGAAATAGATGATAGTGAAGTAGATGTAAAAATAACAAAAACAGAAGAAATACAAGGATCTTCACCAGCATTAATAGCTAGTATACCTATAAAAAATATAAAACAAAGATAAATGAAAATAGTGTTGAGATAAAATTAATATTTTATTTCAACGCTTATTTTATAATATATAATTTAATTTAAGAATTTATAAAAACAATATAGATATAAATTATAAAAACTTTTGTTATTATTTTAAATGTGCTATAATCATATTTATGTTGGAGGGATAATTATGCTGATGAATATGATAAATAAGCTTAAATTAAATAGTAAACTTGTAAAAAGATTAGATTATAGCATCATAATTGTAGTTGTTTTAATTGTTGCATTTTCTATATTAAATATATATAGTGCAACTAACAGTACCGCTGGAATATATTATGCTAAGTTACAGTTTATGTGGCTTATAGTTGGATTAATAGCTATGTACATAATGCTTATTTGGGATTATAATTTAATTCTAAATTATGCTTCTATAATTTATTGGGGTGGAGTAATATTACTTATTTTAAATAACTATGTTTTAGGAAGTACTGTAAATGGAGCTACAGGATGGATTAGTATTGGTAGTAGGGCTATTCAACCAGCTGAGTTTGCTAAAATAGGTATGATACTTATGTTAGCAAGAGTTATTCAAGATATGGAAGGTGACGTTAATAATTTAAAAAGCATCTTGACTATGATGTTTTATGCAGCTATTCCTATGATATTAATAGTCTCACAACCAGACATGGGAATGACTATGGTATCATTTTTTATTATACTTCCAATAGTGGTTGTAGCAAATGTAGATTGGAAAATAATAACGGGAGGTTTGTCTTTTCTGATTGTAACTATAGTTGCATTATGGAATTCTCCATTAATGCATGACTACTGGAAAAATAGATTAATTTCATTTTTAAATCCAGAACAATTTGAGTTGACATATGGACATCAAATTATACAATCTAAAATAGCTATAGGATCTGGTGGATTATTTGGTCTTGGATTTTTAAATGGTAAGCAATATAAATTTGTTCCAGAAAATCACACTGATTTTATATTTGCAGTTATAGGTGAAGAGTGGGGAATGTTAGGTGCTATAATATTACTAACATTATATGGAATACTTTTATATAAACTTATAAATATAGCTAAAACATCAAAAGATGTATCAGGAAGTATATTGTGTGCTGGTATTATTGGATTTATTATGTTTTCTATAATTCAAAATATGGGCATGGCAATAGGAATTATGCCAGTAACAGGAATAACTCTTCCCTTTGTAAGTTATGGAGGTAGTTCTATGCTTACGAACTTTATTTCTTTAGGATTAATGCTAAATGTAGGAATGAGAAGAAAGAAGATTAATTTCTAGGAGGAATTATATGAGAATTGCATTGATTGCTCATGATAAGAAAAAAGATGAAATGATAGATTTTGCAAGAAGATATAGAAAAATATTATGTAGACATGAATTGTATGCAACAGGCACTACTGGTAAATTTGTTGGAAAACTTGCAGACCTTGATATACACACTTTTTTAACAGGAACCATGGGTGGGGGACAACAAATAGGAGCAAAGATAGCTCAAGGAGAAATAGATGTGGTGTTTTTCTTTAGAGATCCATTAACGGCTCAACCACATGAACCCGATGTAAATGCTCTTATAAGACTTTGTGATGTGCATTCAGTGCCATTGGCAACAAATCTAGGTACAGCAGAAACAATTATTGCTGCAATGAAAAATAAATAAAGAAAATTTAAGCTATTCTAGGTAGTGAAAAAATCTATCTAGAATAGCTTTTTGTTATATAAAAATTACTTTTAAATAATTAAAATAGGTCTTTATAATAAAAACAATATTCATAAAAGCTCAACCAATTAAATATAAATAAAAAAGTAGGAGTTTAAAAACTAATATCATATTTGGATAGAAAGAACCTAAATGAATTTTATTAAAAAACCTATGTATAGGGAAACAAGCTCGTATTTAAATTTATTCAATAGCTTTAAAATATTTTCATATAAAATGTAGTGTTGAATTCTAAGTGATTCGAAGCGTACCTCGCTATTAATTCTTAGCTAAAATAAGATGTTAACTAGCAGTAAGATATTAATCTTAAATTTTTTATTTGATAAATGAATAACTTTAAAACTTAACTTGGAACCTTATATCAATAGACATTTTAAATACATAATATGATATTAAATAATCTAAAATATTAAATGGGGAGAGAGGATTATGAATCATTATAAAGAACTTTATGAAAGATATTATAATAATCTTACAAAAGGAAAAAGAAACAGTAGTTTAAATCGAAGGCAGGGTTATGTACAACCTAATTTTAATAGTGAAAAAAAATTAAGTTTAGCTAATAAATTTATAATTCAACTATCAATAGCTATATTTATGATGATATTTTTCTTAGGATGCAAAACTGTAAATAATGAATATGGCAATAAAGTACTGAAATGTGCTAATGGAGCTATAAATAAAAAATATGATTATAAATATGTTGTAAATAGATTAGATAATATGACCTTGGATGATGTGGAAAATGTTAGTGTGCAAATGATTGATAAAATAAAAGCCGGATTTGTAGGTGGAAAAACGATAATTGAAGAGCTAGAAACAGAATATTCAATACCAGTTATGGCAAATAAGTCTTTTGAAGATGATGCTCATAGGAAAGATAAAGATAATATTATAACATTTTCAATAAAAGAAAAGACACCTATAAAGAGCTGCAATTCAGGAAAGATAAAAAAAATAGATGTGGATAAAAATTTAGGTGAATATATAATAATAGATCATGGTAAAGGAATAGAAAGTAAATATTATAATATATCAAAAATATTTGTTAAAGTAGGAGATAAGGTAGACAAAGATACAGTTATTGGTGAAGTGGATGTATCACCAGAAGGTATCACAAATTTTTATTTTGAGATACTTTACATGGGAAAAGCACAAGATATATATAATAGTATGGTAATTTGAAGATATAGGTGAAATTTTGATAAAATTTAATAAATATTTAATACCTTATCTAATATTTTTAATAATTTTAGGATTAAATAAAAATTTATTTATGGGATTTTCCATAGTTATTATTCATGAGTTTTGCCATTATTTTATGGCTAGAACTTTAGGGTTTAAAGGTTTTTGTATAGAATTACTTCCTGTTGGGGCATCTATAAAACTTAAAGATTTAGATGAAGCTTCAATAAAGGAAGATATACTAATATCTATTAGTGGACCAATAGGAAATTTTATTTTAGCCTTAATAAGTCTATCTTTATACGTAGTATATGGAAATATGATAATCAAAAAATTTTTAGACTATAATTTAGCTTTAGGCATGTTCAATTTATTGCCATTATTTCCTTTGGATGGAGGACGGGTTTTAAAAGATGTATTAAGAGTTAAATTTTTATATAAAAAGGCCAATGAAATAGCTTTAAATATCAGTATGTTTTGTGCCTATATAATTTTAATATTAGGTATAATTTCTTTGCCTTGTGATGTGTCGAATATAAATATAGTTTTAATAGCTATTTTTATATTAATAATCACAAAGAAAGAGAAAGAAAGGATAGTTTATGTAATTATGGGTTATACAATAAAGAAAAGAGAAAAACTCTTAAAGAGAGGTTATATAGAAAATAAAAGTATATCTGTTTATTACAAATTAAACCTTATACAGTTATTAGATTTCATAGACAAGAACCATTATCATATATTTACTGTATTAGATGATAACATGGAAGTTTTAAAAACTATATATGAGGAAGAGATAATAGAGTTTTTAAAAAATGATGGAAATATAACCTTAGAAGAATTAATAAAAAAATATTAATATATATTTTGAATTATTATTAGCTTATGATAAAATAAAGTATTGTAATTAACTTAAGGAGGAATTTAAATGAAGAAAATTTCCGATGATATACTATATAAAGTTGAAAAACCAGCTAGATATATAGGTGGAGAATTTAATTCTTATAATAAAGATATAAACAAAGTAGATATAAGATATGCATTTTGTTTTCCAGATGTCTATGAGGTAGGAATGTCTCATTTAGGAAGTAAAATACTGTATCATGTGTTAAATCAAAGAGAAGACACATTTTGTGAAAGAGCTTATGCACCATGGCCAGATATGGAAAAAGCTTTAAGAGATAATAGTATTCCATTATTTGCGTTAGAAAGTAAAGAGTCTTTAAGTGAGTTTGATTTTTTAGGTTTTACTCTTCAATATGAGATGAGTTATACAAACATATTAAATATGTTAGATATGTCTAATATACCACTTAGAGCATCAGAAAGAACAAAGGATCACCCAATAGTTATGATGGGAGGACCTTGTGCTTACAATCCAGAACCCCTTTATGATATTGCAGATTTATTTAGCTTAGGAGAAGGGGAAGAAGTCTTAAATGAACTTTTAAATCTATATAAAGAATATAAAGACAAATCTAGAGAAGAGTACTTAAGAGCTGCTTCAAAAATTGAAGGAATATATGTTCCAAGTCTTTATAATGTAGAATATAACGATGATAATACGATAAAAAGCTTTAAACCTAAGTATGAAGATGTACCAAAAAAAGTTAAGAAAAGAATAATTACAAATTTTGATGAAAATACATATCCAGATAAACTTATAGTTCCTTATACAGAGATAGTTCATGACAGAATAACTCTTGAAACTTTTAGAGGATGTACAAGAGGATGTAGATTCTGTCAAGCAGGTATGATTTATAGACCGGTTAGAGAAAAGAAGACATCTACATTAGTTAATCAAGTAGATGATATTATAAAGAAGACAGGATATGAGGAAGTTTCATTAACATCACTTAGTATATGTGACTATTCAGATATACAAAACCTAGTTTTTTCTTTAATAGAAAAATATAAAGATAAAAAAATAGGGGTTTCACTACCTTCTATTAGAATAGATTCATTTTCAGTAGATTTAATTAATGAGATACAAAAAGTTAGAAAAACAGGACTTACATTTGCGCCAGAAGCAGGTAGTCAAAGAATGAGAGATATAATAAATAAAGGTGTAAATGAAGAAAATCTATTAAACTCTAGTAGAAGCGCTTTTGAAGCTGGATGGTCAACATTAAAGTTATACTTTATGATAGGACTTCCTTATGAAACTATGGATGATGTTATAGGAATTGGAACTCTTGGAGAAAAAGTTGTAGAAGAATATTTTAAAGTTCCTAAAAATGTAAGGAAAAGAGGACTTAGAGTTACTTTAAGTACGTCTATATTTGTTCCAAAAGCATTTACTCCATTCCAATGGGCGTCAATGGATACAATGGAAAGTGTTAAAGGTAAAATTGGAAATTTAAGAGATTCTATAAAAAGCAAAGCTATAGTTTATAATTGGCATGAATCACCAGTAAGCTATATGGAGGCAGTATTTGCAAGAGGTGATAGAAGATTATGTGATGTCTTAATTAAAGCTTTTAAAAAAGGGGCAAGATTTGATGGTTGGGGTGAATACTTTAACTTTGAAACTTGGAAAGAAGCATTGCAAGAGTGTGGAGTAGATGGAGACTTCTATACATATAGAGAAAGAAGTTATGATGAAATACTTCCATGGGAGTTTATTGATATAGGTGTTACAAAAGAATACTTAATGAAAGAAAATGAAAATGCAAAAAAAGCAAGCTTAACTCCAGATTGTAGAGAAAGATGTACTGGGTGTGGAGTAAATGTAAACTTTAAGGAGGGAAAATGCTTTGAAGGTGCGTTATTTAATAAAATACACTAAAGAAAGTGAAATAAAATTTATATCACATTTAGATTTAATGAGAACAATACAAAGAACAATAAGAAGAGCAGATTTACCAATTGAATATTCAAAAGGATTTAATCCTCATATGACAATATCTATAGCTCAACCACTTTCTGTAGGGGTCTATTCTAGTGGAGAATATATGGATGTTGTATTTAAAGAAGAGATGCCTTTAGAGGAAATAGTAAATTTATTAAATGAAAATGCGCCAATTGGTATTAAATTTTTAGATGCTAAAAAAGTTGAAAAAGAAGAAAATACTAAATGTCCGCAAGCAATGGCTATAATAGATGAAGCTAAATATAAAATAAAGTTAAGAACTATTAATTCAGAAGAAGCTTTAGAAGGAATAAAAAAGTTAAATAATATAAAAGAATGGAATACTATTAAAAAAAGTAAAAAAGGCGAAAAAGATGTAGATATTAGACCTTTAATAAAAAAGATATCTTTTTCTAAAGAAGATAACTATATAGTATTAAATTCTACATTAGCATGTGGTAGTAGAGCAAATCTATCTGCAAGTTTATTAGCTGATTTTATAAAGAACCATGTAGATGCCATAGAAAAAGACGCTTTTGTAGATATAGAAAGAATAGATATGTATGCATTAAAAGGGAAAACTATGCTTCCACTTAATGAATATTTTTAAAGTAGTTTGGAGTGTTTCTAATTGAAAGAAATATTTATTGAAAGACATGAGAAAATTGTTAGAATAGCGGTAAAAACTAATGGACAATTATCAGAGTGTTATATAGAAGAAGAGAATAATGAACCTAAAGTCTCTAATATATATAAAGGAGTGGTGCAAAATATAGTGCCATCCATAAAATCTGCATTTATAGATATAGGAACAAAAAAGAATGCTTATATGTATTTAAAAGGAGATTTAAAAACTTTAAAAAAGGGGCAAGAGGTTCTAGTAGAGGTTATAAAAGAACAAAGTGGCAAAAAAGGAGCAAAGGTAACAGAAAATGTGAATTTCCCAGGAAATTATGTAGTTTTATCAAATGGTCATAAAGAAATAAGATTTTCGCCTAAAATAAAAGATGATAAATTTAAAGAAAATGCTATGATAAACATACATAAACCTGAAAATATAGGAGTTGTCCTAAGGACCGGTGCATATGGAGTTCAAAGTGATGAAATAAATAGGGAAATTCAAACTATTTATTCCATTTATGAAAATGTCACTAAAAAGTTTACTTATTCTAAAAATATAGGTCTATTATATGATAATGATGGAATAATAGGAAATATATTAAAGGGATTAAAACATGAAAACTATAAAGTTATAGTAAATAATCTAAATGACTTCAATTTTTGTAAAGAAATTCTAGAATATAAATTTGAAAAAGTTAATTTAGAGATATATGAAGATGCTATAAGTCTATTTAATTATTTTGGGATAGAAAAAGAAATTTTAAGTTTAAGAAACAATAAAGTGAATCTACCAAGTGGAGGAAATATAGTTATAGAAAAAACAGAAGCAATGCACGTTATAGATGTAAATTCTGCTAAAAATACTAAAAATTCCTCTATGAAAAAAACTATATTTGAAACTAATTTGGAAGCAGCTGAAATAATTGCAGATCAGATAAAGCTTAGAAACATAAGTGGAATCGTAGTTGTAGATTTTATAGATATGAAGGAATCAGAAGAGAAGAAAATAATAATAGAAGAATTAAAAAAGCATTTTAAAAATGATAAAAATAAAGTAAGTATATATGACTTTACTGAGTTAAACCTTGTACAAATAGCAAGACGAAGAAGTGGAAAGTCTATTTTTGAATATATATTTGAAAAATGTACTTCTTGCAATGGCAAGGGAGTGAAAGTGAAACTTTCGTATATAGAAACAATGATTCAAAACAATATAGAACGTTTAAAAGTGGAACAAGATGTAAAGAATATGTATATAGAAATAAATGATATCTATAAAAATGAAATAAAAAGTGATATATTATCTTTTGTGAAAAATATTCATGGTTTAGATAAAAATATCTATGTTAATTATGTACATGGGATAGATACATTTAAAATAGAGCCACTTATTTTTAATAGTCAAATAAAAAACCTACATATATATAAGGTTTATCCTGAGGAGTATATTGATTAAAGTATATTTAATTAAATAATAGAGTAAAATATACTCTATTATTACTGTAGATTATTTTATTTTATGTGGGTAATTAAAAATAAATTTTAACAATAAAATCTTTACAAAGATATTTTTATGTGCTAAAATGGCTTTTGTAGACCGCACGGAAAAGGTGTTGAAACTTATTTAATTAAGTACCTTAAAAGGCGAGACTGGATTGAGGAGGTGTATTTACATGTACGCAGTATTACTTACTGGAGGAAAACAATATAGAGTTCAAGAGGGAGACGTTTTATTCGTTGAAAAACTTGAAGCTGAAGTTGATTCAACTGTAGAATTCGATCAAGTGTTAGCAGTTGGAAAAGAGGAAGGTTTAGTAATTGGTAAGCCTGTAGTTGATGGAGCTAAAGTTGTTGCTAAAGTTGTAGCACAAGGAAAAGCTAAAAAGGTTATAGTATTCAAATATAAGCCTAAAAAAGACTACAGAAAGAAACAAGGACACAGACAACCTTTCACTAAAATCGTAATTGAGAAAATAGAGGCTTAATTGTGATTAATATAAATTTTACAAAGAAATCTAGTGAGTTAGTATCGTTTCGTGTAAATGGTCATGCTGAATATTATGATCGACAAGAAAAAGTAACTGTTTATGATGATGTAGTTTGTGGATGTGTATCAAATTTAGCGCAGGTAACAATCTTAGGGTTGGTAGAAGTGTTAAAGCTAAATGCAACTTATGTTGCAGATGAAGGTGATATACAGTTAGATATATCAAACTTATTACATAGTGAAATAGAGAGTGCACAGGTTCTGCTTGAAACGATGTTACTAGGGTTGCAAAATTTAGAAATAAGTTATGGAAAATACCTTAAAGTATTAGTAGAGGAGGTGCAGTGATATGTTACTAATAAACCTTCAGTTATGTGCTCACAAAAAGGGAGTAGGTAGCTCAAAAAACGGAAGAGATAGTGAATCTAAGAGACTTGGTGTTAAGCGTGCAGATGGACAATTTGTACTTGCTGGAAACATCTTAGTTAGACAAAGAGGAACAAAAATCCATCCAGGAAACAACGTTGGAATAGGTGGAGATGATACTCTTTTCGCTAAAATAGATGGTGTTGTAAGATACGAGAGAATGGGTAAAGACAAGAAAAAAGCTAGTATTTATCCAGTTGATGTAGAAGTTGCAATAGCTGAATAGTTTAAAGGCACCCTTTATAGGGGTGCTTTTTTAATTAAGAATTAGGAATTAAGAATTAGAAAAATATAATTTAAATTTAGTTACTATGATTTTAAAAAGTTAAAAAGGATAAATAAGATTTAAAACATTAGAAACTAGGAATTTATCAGTATTAACTTTTATAATTCTAAATTTTAAGCTCTAAACTTATAAAAAGTTATTGTGTATAAGAATATAAATGCGTATTATTAATTATATATGGGCAAAACTTTATAATATGAAGGTAAGAGAAAGAATTAATATGAAATGATTCCTAATTCCTAATTCTTAAGTCATATAAAAGCAAATAACAGAAGAAAGCTGTAATGTGTATTATTTAAAAAGACACGTTAAACTTCATTTGTGATTTAATTAAGTATGACTAAATATAATTTTAGAAAGTAAGGTGAAGATATATGTTTATAGATACAGCCAAGATATTTGTTAAATCAGGAACTGGTGGTAATGGATGTATTTCATTTAGAAGAGAAAAATATGTTCCACTTGGAGGACCAGACGGTGGAGACGGTGGAAACGGCGGAAGTATAGTATTAAAAGCTGACCGTAATATGACAACGCTATTAGATTTTTCATATAATAGAAAATTTATAGCAAATGATGGAGGAAAAGGTGAAGGCTCCAAATGTTATGGAAGAGATGGTGAAGACCTTGTAATAAATGTTCCAATGGGAACAGTTATAAGAGACGCTCAGACAAATAAAATAATGTGTGATTTATCACATGCTGACGATACATATGTAGTTTGTAAAGGTGGAAAAGGTGGAAAAGGAAACTGTAAATTCTGTACACCAACAAGACAGGCTCCAAATTTTGCAGAGCCAGGTATGCCAGGAGAAGAAAGATTTGTTAAATTAGAATTAAAATTACTTGCCGATGTTGGACTTTTAGGATTCCCTAATGTAGGTAAATCAACATTGCTTTCTGTTGTATCAAAGGCAAGACCTAAAATAGCAAACTATCATTTTACAACATTAAAGCCCAATTTAGGTGTTGTAAGTTTAAAAGGAATACAAAACTTTGTTATTGCTGATATACCAGGAATAATAGAAGGAGCATCTGAAGGTATAGGGTTAGGGCTTGATTTCTTAAGACATATAGAAAGAACAAGACTTCTTATACATGTAGTAGACATTTCAGGATTAGAAGGTAGAGATCCTATTGATGATTTTAAAAGAATAAATGAAGAATTAAAAAAATATAGTATTAAATTATGGGATAGACCACAAATAATTGCTGCAAATAAATCTGATATGTTATTTGATGAAGAAGTTTTTGAAAACTTTAAAAAAGAATTGAATAAAATGGGATATGACAAAGTGTTTAAAATCTCTGCAGCTACTAATAAAGGTGTAGATGAACTGATGAAAGAAGCAGCTGAAATGTTAACACACATACCAGTAGAAGATCTTCAAATAAGTGATGATGAAAAATATATACCAGAAGAAAAAAGATTTACGTACACTATAAAAGAAGAAGAAGAAGGTATATTTGTAGTAGAAGGATCTTTTGTTGATAGACTACTTAACAGTGTAAATGTTAATGAGCCAGATTCATTAAGATATTTCCATAAAGTATTAAGAAATAAGGGAGTATTTGATGATTTGAAAGAAATGGGAGTACAAGACGGAGATATTATAAGGCTTAATGATTTTGAATTTGAGTTTTTACTATAGGAGGAAAATATGATAACAACTAAACAAAGAGGATACTTAAGAAAATTAGCAAATGATATGAACCCTATATTTCAAGTGGGTAAAGGTGGAATAGAAGAAAATTTCTTAGCACAAGTAGATACTGCTTTAGAAGCACGAGAGTTAATAAAAATAAAAACTCTTAACAATAGTGGAATTACTTCAAGAGAAGCATCTGATTATATATGCGAAAAATTAAACTGTGAAGGAATTCAAGCTATAGGTAGTAAGCTTGTATTATATAGAAAGTCAAAGAAAAAACCTAAAATAGAATTACCAAAGTAATATAAAGCAAATAAAAGTATCTTTTAGTTAAATTTAAATAACTAAAAGGGTAAATGAAATTTTAAATTTGGTAAATATTATTTTATGTGATATTATATATAATAGATTTAAAAGAGAAGGTTTTACTATGAAAAAAGCTATATTTGGAGGAACTTTTGACCCAATACATAATGGTCATATGAATATTGCGTATGAAGCGTTATATAAGTTAAAGTTGGATAAAATAATTTTTGTACCAAGTGGAAATCCACCACATAAAGATAAAAGGAATGTGACTGATGGAAGAATAAGGTATGACATTGTTAATGCTGCTATAAATGGTGAAAAGTATTTTGAAATAGATGATTATGAAATAGTAAGAGATGAAGCTAGTTACACATATAAAACCTTAGAGCATTTTAAAAAAATAGAATCTAATACAGATTGGTATTTTATTGTTGGTGCAGACAGTTTACTTGAAATAGAAAAATGGAAAAATGTAAAGGGACTATTAAAACTATGTAATCTCATAGTTTTTAATAGACCTGGTTATGATATTCAAGATGTTAAACAACAAAAAAAATATATAGAAAAAAAATATAAAGCGAAAATAATGTTTTTAAACGTTCCATTAGTAGATATTTCATCAACTAATATAAAAAAGAAAATTTTAAAAGGTGAAAATATTAAGTACCTTATTCCAAATGAAGCTTTTCATAAAATACTTGAACTAAAGTTATATTCAAGAGGATGTGGAGAAATGGTTAATGAGACTGAAATATATCAGTACATTAGAGGAGCTTTAAGGCCTAAAAGGTATACTCATACATTAGGTGTTTTAGAAACTGCTGAGAGTTTATGTGAAATTTATGGTTGTGATAAATATAAAACACGAATAGCTGCACTTTTACATGATTGTGCTAAAAATATGAGTGACGATGAATTAATTAAAATAACTAAAGAAAATAACTTAATAGAAGTAGATGAAATTATAAAACATTCGCCTATGTTATTGCATGGATTTGTAGGAGCATATATAGCAGGTGAAAAATTTAATATAAATGATGTAGATATTATCAATTCAATTAAATATCATACAACTGGAAGACCTAATATGAGTATTTTAGAGAAAATAATATATGTATCAGATGGTATAGAACCTTCAAGAAAATTTGAAGGAGTAGACGATATTAGAGAAGTAGCAATAAAAGATTTAGATAAAGCTTTACTTATGATGTATAATCAAACTATAAAGTATATAATATCTAAAAATCAATTACTTTATCCGAAAACGATAGAGGCTAGAAATTACCTACTAATAAAATAATTGAGGTATTAATATGGGAGAAAATAATAAAAAAACAAAGAAAAAAAGAAATAAAAAGTCATCATCACTAAAAAAAATATTGATAATATTTTCTTTTTTAATATTTATGGTAGTTGGCGGCGGATATATGTATTTATCTACGTTTAGTAATAACTCTATAGATATTACTGGTAATGACAAAGACAGAAATCAAACTAAAGATGTAGAATCAGCAAATTTTTTAGTTATGGGTGTAGATTTAGGTTCAGGTGATGAAAATGACAAAAATGATCCTAAAAGAACAGATACTATAATGTTGGTTCATTATAATAAAGTTGATAAAAAGTATGATGTAATTTCAATTCCAAGAGATACTTTAGTAGAGTTGGAAGAAGGAACTCGTAAAATAAATGCAGCACATGCTATTGGTGGAGTTCAATATTTAGTTGATACAGTGGAAGATTTGTTAAATGTAAATATAGATTACTATGTAAAATTGGATACAATAGCGTTTAGAGAAATAATAGATGCTGTCGGTGGTGTTGATATAGTTATAGATCAAAACATGTACTATGATGACCCAGTTCAAGACTTGCATATAAATTTTACTGCTAGTACAGAGCCTCAGCATTTAGATGGAAAGAAAGCAGAAGAGTTCTTTAGATGGAGAAAAAACAATGATGGTACAGGACTTGTAGAAGGTGATATAGGAAGAATAAAACAGCAACAAAAATTTTATAATGCCTTGTTATCTAAAGTTCAAAGTCCATCAATAATAACTAAAGCTCCAAAAATATTAGGTGTTTTTCCTAAATATTTAGAGACTAATTTAAATGCTATGGAAATTATGGATTATGGATTAAATGTGATTTCAACACCTAAAAATAATATAGCATTCCATACTTTAATGGGAGAAGATGCATGGATTGATGAAACATCGTATTATATATATAAAGAAGAAATGAATAGTGATATTATATCCATATTAAACAATGAAGACCCAACTACTATTAGTAAATCAAAACTTAGAGTTAGTATTTTAAATGGGACTAATCAAGGTGGGTTAGCAGAAACTTTTGCAAATGGAATACTTGCAAAAGGATATGAAAATTGTATATATGGAAATTATGATCAATCTTTAAAACCAGTTAGCGTATCTGAAATTAGATTATATGGTCTTAAAGAGGAAGATAAAGCTAGTATAGAAAAAGATTTTGGAATAAGTAATATTAAAATAATGAAAGAAGTAAATCCTGATTGTGAGATAGAAGTAATTTTAGGAGAAGATAAGACACAGTAATTTAATTAGATAATAGATTCATTAGAAATTGAATTTATAAATATACACACAATTTTAAGGAGGAATTTAAAATGGAAAAGAAAATAATACACACAGAAAAAGCGCCTGCAGCTTTAGGACCATACTCTCAAGCTGTTAAAGCAGGAAATATGGTTTACACTTCAGGACAATTAGCAATAAACTCTGCAACTGGAGAATTAGTAAATGACGATATAAGAAAAGCTACAGAACAATCTTTAAACAACGTTAAAGCTATATTAGAAGAAGCTGGAACTTCAATGGATAAAGTAGTTAAAACATTAGTTTTATTAAAAGATATAAATGATTTTGCTGCTATGAATGAAGTATATGGAACATTCTTTACATCAAATCCACCAGCAAGATCTTGTTTCCAAGTTGGAGCATTACCAAAAGATGCTTTAGTTGAAATAGAAGTAGTAGCAATAGCTGAATAATAAATTAGAACTCCAGATTATATTCTGGAGTTTTTTTGTGTAGAAAAAAGTTTTTTGATATAATATAAAATATTAAGAGGAATTTAAATATGTTTGTAAATATTATAGGGTTTAAAGTTGGTATTTAAAATTATGTAAGGAGCTTATTGTAAAAAAATGATAACATAATTTTAAACCGTTATTTCGAAAAACTCTAATATTTTTTTGAATTTTTAGGACTAAAGGGTTGAATGAATGTCATATCTCTAGGCAATCGGAAATTATATACAATATTTTATATAAAATAATAATAGGTGGTGAAATCTTGGATAGTAATTTAATATATAAAGTTGAATCAAAAGGTGAAGGTATGAAGGTTAGAGACTACATGAAAGATGTTTTAGAGCTTTCAGGTAGATTCATAAAGAAAGTTGGATTAAGTGATAGAATAAAAATAAATGGTAATGTTGTGAGATTAAACTATAAGTTGACAGAAGGAGATATATTAATAATTCAAGTAGAGAAAAAAAATGAGAGTCAAAACATAATACCAGAAAAAATGGATATTGATGTTGTATATGAGGATATGGATTTAATAATAGTAAATAAACCAGTGAATATGGTGGTTCATCCAACTAAAAGTTATCCTAAAGGAACTCTTTCAAATGGAGTTTTAAATTATTTTAGAGAGAATGATGAAAAATGTATAGTAAGATTAGTTAGTAGATTAGATATGAATACTTCAGGTCTAATAATGATTGCTAAAAATCAATTTGCCCATATGAGTTTAGCTAAAAGTATGGAAAATAATCTTATAACTAAAAAATATCTTGCTATATGCCATAATAATATATTAGAAGATAGTGGCACTATAGATGCTAATATAGGTATAGCAAAAGAAGATAGTATAAAAAGATCTGTAATTGATAGTGGACAACGAAGTGTAACACATTTTAAGGTATTAGAAAGATTTAAAAAGGGTAGTTTAGTAGAATTAAATTTAGAGACTGGAAGAACACATCAGATAAGAGTACATCTTAGTTATTTAAATTGTCCTATATATGGTGATTCCTTATATGGTGAAGAAGAAGGACAATATATAAAAAGGCAGGCATTACATGCATATAAATTGATACTTCCTCATCCGCGAACTGGTGAAGTTATTGAAGTTCAAAAGGAAATGCCAGAAGACATGAAAAGACTTATACATATCTTAAAGGAAGATACCAAATAAAAGACATTAGAAACATCTAATGTCTTTTATTTTTTAAGAAAAACATATTTTTTTCACTTCTTTTTTTTATCGTTAAAAGAATAAAAATAATTATAATCCCTAAAAATAACACACAAATACCTGTTAAAATTAAAGTAAAGTTATTTGTGGTATCAGTTATTGTATTGTTTATATATTCGTAAGTATTGACAGTTTTTATTGGATAATAGTCTTTGCTGCTTATAAGGGGAATATCTTTTTCTATATTATTATATTTAAAATGAGCAACTCCTACCTTTTGACCAGCTAAAATAGCACTATTATCTAAGGCTGTTATATCGTAAGTAATTTTAGGTTCATCTGTTACTGTTTTATCTTTAGTATAGTAAAAACTTTCACCGGCAACTAAAGGTATTTCTATACCAGTTGTAGTACATTTATAATCAGTGACTTTACTATTTTTTTCATATAATTTCACAGTTTCAAAGTTATTAAAAGCCCATTCAAAAAGTTCCTTACTATCTTTGAAATATGTTTTATTTTGATCTCTTAAAAGAGAAACTATAAAAGTTTCATTTCCTTTTTTAGCTGAAGCCACAAAAGAATGTAAAGCTTCATCTGTAAATCCTGTTTTGGCAGCTAAACAAGGCTGATAATAATATTCAGAAGTAGGTTGTATAAGTCGATTGTCATTCCAAAGAGGTCTTTGTTCTTTGAATTTGTTTGTTGGTTCTAAAAGTGTATTTTTAGTTTGAGATATTTCTAAATATGTAGAGTTTTTTAATAACTCCTTTTCCATTAAAGCTAAATCATAAGCTGTAGTTTTATGCTCTTTTTCGTATAATCCATGAGGATTCTTAAAATTAGTATTTTTACAACCTAACTTTTTGGCACGTTCATTCATCATTTTAGCAAAATTATCGACATTGCCACCAATATGCTCAGCTAAAGCAGTAGCAGAATCATTTGCAGATACCATTATTAAAGAGTATAAAAGTTCTCTAACTGTAAGAATTTCATCAGTATCAAGATATATTTTAGAGCCTTCTATAGTAGGTGGTAAGGTACTAATCTTTACTTGTTCGTTTAAATCACAATTTTCTAGTGTTAGCAAAGCAGTCATAAGTTTAGTAGGGGATGCTGGAGCATATTGAATATTTTCATTTTTGCCATAAATAATTTCACCAGTTGAAGCATTTATGACAACAGCCCCTTCTGCACTAGCACTTGGAGCTGTTGTTGCTGCCACGGCCAGATTGGTATTAAGCGTCATAAGCGTAAATGTACAAATTAAAAGTTTCTTTAATGTATTCATAATCATCTCCTAGTAATTTAAATTTAATATTAATGATTTTAACCAATTAACTTATTTTATAATCAAGTTTAGTCTTACTATGCTTTTATAGGATTACAAATGTTTTAAAATCATTTTAATAAAACTGTAAATGAAATATTTTTATTAAAATATATAATAAAAATTAACTTTTCCCTTATAAAGTTAAAGATATTTTATTTACTGCATTATATGTATTTAAATTATATCAGAAAAATACAGAAAAAGAAAATTAATAAATTATATTTGGCAATAATATGGATATAATTAAAGATTTAGCCTTGAAATGTAAATTATTTCAATTATATAAGGAGTTGATAATTTTATGAAAGAAAAAGAGAAAATAATAGGTTCAATTTGTATGGTAATGATGTCAATAATTTTTGTTTTAGGCGGTTATTTTATTTCAAAGAGTAATAGATCAATTGAATGCGATGAAATTTTTTCGGAAGAAACAACTCATAATAAAGATAAAACAACTGAAAAAGATGTTTTTAATGAGATAGAAAATGAAGATACAACTGAAAATGCAACTGAAAAAAAATATATTGTTGTTGATATAAAAGGTCCGGTAAAAAATCCTAGAGAATATGTGCTGTTAGAAGGCAGTAGGATAAGAGATATAATAAATGAGGCAGGAGGATTAACTAAAGAGGCCAATGAAAATTTAATACATTTTTCTAAAAAACTAAATGATGAAGATTGTATAGTCATTCCTAAAATAGGAGAAGAGTTAGAAGAAAATGATGAAGTTAAGGATTTAGTTGAGACAGAAAAAGGTGTAAAAAATACAGGAAAAGAAAATAATAAAATAAATATAAATAAAGCATCTATAGAACAACTAAAAACATTATCAGGAATAGGAGATAGTAAAGCAAAGGCAATATTAGATTATCGAGAAAGTAATGGTGGATTTAAAAGTATAGATGAACTTTCTAATATAGATGGTATAGGAGGTAAGACTTTAGAGAAATTAAGAGATAAGGTGGACATTAGATAGTTAATATTATAAAATTATTAGGGTGAACAGATATTGAATTTTAAAGAAAACTTTCAAGGAAATATGAAAGTTTTAAAATAAGAAATAAAAATAATAAGGAGGGAGCTACTAGACAAAATATCCAAAAGCAAGTAGTTAAGGTACAGAAAATCCATCAAAGATTATATAATATTAGAAATGATTATAATAATAAAATAGTTTCAGAACTAGTGAAAATCAAACCAGTTTTTATAACTATAGAAGATTTAGCTATTTCTAATATGATTAAGAATAAGCATTTATCTAAAGCTATACAAAAGCAAAAATTGTATGACTTAAGAAATAAACTTATTTCAAAATCACATCAAAATAATATTGAAATAAGACAAGTGAGTAAATGGTATCCATCATCTAAACTTTGTAATAAATGTGGAAGCATAAAAAAGGACTTAAAGCTTTCAGATAGAGTATATAATTGCAAGTGTGGTTATAGTTTTGATAGAGATGCAAATGCTTCATATAATCTCAGAGATGCAAAAGAATATAAGATTATCTAACGTTAAATAGATACTTATATATGTACCGTTGGCTAGATGGGAATTTAGGCCTGTGGAGTGCTATATAAACCAAAGTAGCTTCGGCAAAATGGAGTACATTGAAACAGGAAAAATCTCAATATGGGTATTTTTGTCCATATTTTGAGTAGCAGGCTTAACATGGATAAGAGACTGACAGAGCTTTCAAAAACGTCAGGTTGAGCAGCAAAAATAGGGCCGGAGACCCTTTCAAAAATATTAGGTAAATTACCTAAAATGGAAAATGAAAACTTGATAGTTGGAATAGAGACTTCAGATGATGCAGCTGTTTATAAAATAAATGATGATATAGCAACAATACAAACTTTAGATTTCTTTACGCCGGTAGTAGATGACCCATACATTTTTGGTCAAATAGCGGCAGCAAATTCATTAAGTGATGTATACGCTATGGGAGGAAAACCAACTGTAGCTATGAATATAGTATGTTTCCCTAATTGTCTTAATATAGATGTTTTAGGAGAAATATTAAAAGGTGGAGCAGATAAAGTTATAGAAGCAGGGGCAGTTATTATAGGTGGACACAGTGTTGCTGATGATGAGCCTAAATATGGGCTTTCCGTAATGGGATTAGTTCATCCAGAGAAAATATTAAAAAATTATGGATCTAAGGTTGGAGATATTTTAATTTTAACCAAGCCATTAGGAACTGGAATACTTACAACTGCTATAAAGGCAGAAATGGCATCTAAGGATGCTTATAATGAAGGTGTAAAAGTTATGAGCACTTTAAATAAATATGCAGGGGAAATTATAACCAAATATAATATAACGGCATGTACAGATGTTACAGGTTTTAGCTTAATGGGACATAGTTATGAGATGGCAAGTGCATCAGAGGTAACATTTAAAATATTTAAAGATAAATTACCTATAATAAATTCTGTAGAAGAATATGCAAAGATGGGTTTAGTTCCAGCAGGAACTTATAATAACAGAAATTATTTAAATGGGAAATATGAATTAAATAATGTTGATGATTTTATTTGCGATATATTATTTGATCCACAGACTTCAGGTGGTTTATTGATATCAATACCTAAAGAAGAAGGCATTATACTTTTTGAGGAATTAAAAAGATTAGAGTTGAAAACTGCCATAATAGGAGAAGTTGTAAAATTTAATGATAAGAATATAATTGTAGAATAATTATATATTTAAATCAATTGATTTTTTAAAAATTAAAATAATTTATTAGGGTTTAGGAGAAGGCTTATGAACAAGGAATTATTAAGAAAACTTCCAAAAATTGATGAGTTATTAAAGGAGCCATTAATTCAAAAAGAAATAGATATTACATATAGAGTATTAGTAGTAGATTCTTTAAGAGAAGCTATAGATAAGTTTAGAAGAAATATATTAGAAAATAAAATTAATGATTTTGAAAGTGAAGATGTTTTAAACTATGCACTAGGAATTTTAACTAGAAAAAAACAGCATAATTTAAGAAAAGTTATAAATGCTACTGGAACAGTTATACATACAAACTTAGGGCGTTCTTTATTAAGTAGCGATGCAGTTAAAAATGCTATGGAAGTGGCAAGTAGATACAATAATTTAGAATATGATATAAAAGAAGGAAAAAGAGGTTCTAGATATAGTCATATAGAAGAATTAATAACAAAAATAACCGGTGCAGAGGCTGCTATAGTAGTTAATAATAATGCAGCAGCCATAATGCTAGTTTTAGATACTTTATCTAAAAATAAGGAGGTTATAGTATCAAGAGGTCAACTTGTTGAAATTGGTGGATCTTTTAGAATTCCAGAAGTTATGAAATTTAGTGGAGCTAAATTAATAGAGGTAGGTACAACTAATAGAACTCATTTATATGATTATGAAGATAATATAAATGAAAATACAGGTATATTATTAAAGGTTCATACATCTAATTTTAAAATTTATGGATTTACTGAAGAAGTAGAACTTGATGAATTGGTAGAATTAGGACAAACAAAAGAAATACCTGTAGTAGAAGATATTGGTAGTGGAGTTTTGGTTGATTTCACTAAGTATGGATTTACTCATGAACCTACTGTCCAAGATAGTATAAAAAAAGGGGTAGATATAGTTACTTTTAGTGGAGATAAAATGCTAGGAGGACCTCAAGCTGGAATAATAGTTGGAAAGAAAAAATATATACAAGCAATGAAAAAAAATCAATTAACTCGTGCACTTAGAATAGATAAGATGACTTTAGCAGGATTAGAAGGAACATTAAGACATTATTTAGATGAAAGGAATGCTATAAAAAACATTCCAACTTTAAATATGATATTAGCATCTAAAGATGAAATGAAGAAAAAAGCTATAAGATTTAGAAAAAAACTTAGAAATGTAGTTAAAGATTTTAAATTTGATATAGAAGAAGATTATTCTATGGTTGGTGGAGGATCTATGCCAACAGAAAAAATACCTACATATGTTATAAAGGTTAGAAATGAGGGTATATCAGCAGCAGAAATAGAAAAAAATCTAAGACTAAATGAGATTCCTATTATAGGTAGAGTTTTTGATAATGAGTTTATAATAGATGTAAGAACTGTTTTTGAAGAGGATATAAAAGAAATTATAAAGGCTTTAAAAGACATGGAAAACTAAGTTTACAAAAATAATAGTTTAAGGTTTATTGGTCTATTTTATTAAATAAGGTAGACCAATGTCTTTTTAAAATTTAATTTGAAAGGATGTTAGTTATGAAACACGTTATTATAGGAACTGCAGGTCATATAGATCATGGAAAAACTACATTAATTAAAGCGTTAACAGGAAGAGAAACTGACACTTTAAAAGAAGAAAAGGATAGAGGGATTTCTATTAATTTAGGTTTTACATATTTTGATTTACCATCTGGAAAAAGAGCAGGAATAATTGATGTTCCAGGTCATGAAAAATTTATAAAAAATATGCTAGCAGGAATAAGTAGCATAGATGTTGTTCTATTAGTTATAGCAGCAGATGAAGGAATTATGCCACAGACTAGGGAACATTTAGAAATCCTACAACTTTTAAATGTAAAAAAAGGAATAATTGTACTTACTAAAGCTGATTTAGTTGATGATGAATGGATAGATATGATAAAAGGAGATATAAAAAAAGAATTTGAGGGTACATTCCTTGAAAATGCTCCAATCCATGAAGTATCATCTAAAACAAAATTAGGATTTGAAGCTCTTACTGAAGATATAGAAAAGCTTACTAGTGAAGTAAATCCAAAAGATACAGAAGGACATTTTAGATTACCGGTAGATAGAGTATTTACCATAAAAGGATTTGGTACTGTTGTTACAGGAACAGTAATAAGTGGACGTGTTAAAGTTGGGGATAGTATAGAAATATATCCATCTAAAATAATAACTAAGGTACGAGGTATAAGAATTCATGATGAACCGTGTGAAATAGGTGAAGCGGGACAAAGATGTGCAATAAACCTTACTAATATAAAATTAGAAGAAGTGTCAAGAGGAAATGTTATAGCAAAGGAAAATATAATGGAACCTTCTTACAATATAGATTGTAATTTATATTATTTAAAAAGTGCAGAAAAACCATTGGTAAATAGACAAAGAGTTAGACTTTACCATGGTACAGAAGAAGTACTTTGTAGAGTAATTATATTAGACAAAGATGAGATTAAACCAGGTGAAAGTGGATACGTTCAATTGAGATTAGAAAAGCAAATAACTGCACAACGTAATGACAGGTACGTACTTAGAAGCTATTCGCCTATGTTTACAATAGCAGGTGGATCAATAATAGAGCCAGTAGCTAAAAAAGCTAAAAGATTTGATGAAAAGTATATAGAAGAGTTAAAAATTAAAGAGAGTGGAAAATCAGAAAGCATATTAGAAAATGTCATAAATCAATTAAGCAACACATATCCTAATAAAGCTAATATATTAAAATCACTTGGGAAAAATTTAGAAAATATTGATGAAAAAATAGAAGAACTAGTTGAAAATAAAATTATAATAGAACTTAAAGCATCAGAAAATAATATATATGTTCATAAAGAGTTTTTAAAAAATAAGATAAATATCATAGAAGAAAACTTAGTAGAGTTTCATAAGATTAATCCTTTAAAATTCGGAATGTCAAAAGAGGAAATAAAAAGTAAGGTTTTTGGTAAAGCTTTAAAACAAAAAAATTATGATGAAATCTTAAATCTTTTACAAGATAGAAATATAATAAAAGTAAATTCTAAATTTATATCTTTGTTTAATTTTAAAGTTGAATATAATAAAGAACAACAAAGAATTAAGGAAACATTGATAAAGTCATATAAAGAAACAAAATATAATTGTCCCAAGTATAGTGATTTAGCTTTAAATGAAAAAGATAAAAGTAACTTTAAAATGGTCTTTGAATCTTTACTTGATCAAGAGTTATTGGTAAAACTCAATGAAGAGTGTATAATAGAAAAGGGAAATTATGATAAAGCAAAAATTATGCTAAAAGAATATATCAAAAAAAATGGATCTATAAGTGCATCATCAACAAGAGATTTATTTGAAACTAATAGAAAGTATGCAGTTGCTATGTTAGAACATTTTGACGGCATAAAATTCACTAAAAGGATAGAAAACGACAGAATTCTATATTAAAATTATAAAAAGACAGATAAATTATTAGAAACATAAAAAAAGTGTTGAATTATGTGAAAAATTTGATATAATAATAGATGTGTCAATAATTATTTGAAAAACAAATATTCTGGGAGTAGATAGGTGCTGGTGTGCCTGCCGGTCTTCAAAACCGTGTTGCCGTGCTAAGACCACGACGGGTGGGTTCGATTCCCACATATTCCCGCCAAATAAGTATATACAGACTTATATAATCTTAAGGTTATATAAGTCTTTTTATATTTATTTGAATTTTAGAAGTATTAATTTCTTAGGAGATACCAGATTTAGAATGAATTCTTTTAAAACCTGAAAATATGTATAAAAATGAATTGTAATATAATAAAATAGCTATGGCATATAATGTATAAATAATTTGAAAAAATCTACAATGTAATATATTAGTATATATTTAAAATGTAACTTATTTATTAAAATCTTAATATAAAAAAGGAACTGAATCATTAGCTTTGAAATATATACTAAGGTAACATATTATTTTTTATAAATTAAAATTTAATTTAATGTACTTAAATTTAAAATCAAATGAAAAGTATTTTTAGTATCATTAAAAAAGTATAAAGTAATTAACCAACTATTCACTAAAATTCTGCTAAAAATATTAAAAAGTATGATTTCTAAAATAAGTATTAGGAGTTGAAATTTATGAAAAGATTATTTAAAGATAAGGCTGTAGAAATTAAAACAATTTTGAACAGAGTATTCACAGATACAGAATTTATTTGTTATACTTTTAGATTTAAAATTTAGTAAGAATATATAAATAGTAATATTAAAGTTAATGTATAAAATTTTATATAAAAAAACAATCTAAAACCTTATGTTTATTATATAAGGTTTATTTTTATAACAAACAATGTAAAGAATATTTAGGGTACAATAGAAGAATAAAATAGTATAATAAAATAGTATAATAAAAGTAAGTATAAATTATATAACACTACATAAATAAGTATAAATTTAGAATTATGTATAACTGGAGGTGAAGATAATGGAGTTTTTCAAAAAACCTATATATAAATCTAGAAAAAATAAAAAAATAGACGGGGTATGTGCAGGTATAGCAAATTCATTAGAGGTAGATGCTAGTTGGATTCGAATTCTATTTACACTAACTATTTTATTAGGGGGATCTGGTATCATTGTATATTTAATATTAGATATAGCTCTAGAGAAAGAGCCAGAGTAAAACAATAAGCTTAAAAAATATGAATTTATGATAATTTATGTTTTTTAAGCTTATTATAAGGTTTGAAGCTATCAGTTAAAATTATTTATCTATTAAATGATAAAATTTAAGCCTTCTTCCCTATGTGTTAAGTTGAATGGATAAAATATGAATTATGTGGCAATAATTTCTATAAAAATGATAATAGGTGATTATATGGAAAGGCCATTAATATTTTATGCTATATGTATACTTATAGGTAATTTTTCTGCATTGTTTTTGTTGCAAAATGTTTATTTTATATTTTGTATATTATTAATTTTTTTAATAATATCCTATATTGAATTAGAAAAGCATTATTTTTTCTTTGTACTAGCTTTTATTTTTATAGGATTTGTTTCATATAGTATATACTTTACTACAGAACTAGGACAATCTGTTCAAGGTAGAATTATTGAAAATAATAATGGTAAAGTTATAGCTAAGATAGAAAGTAGAAAAGTACTTTTAGAAGGCAATAATTTGGATGATTTAAAACTAGGACAACTATTTAATGCAAAAGGATTGTATATAAAAGATTTAGATTATAAAAATGGAATTATAGGAGTTTATAAAACAAATAAAATAGAAAAAGGCAAAGATAGTATAACAAAAATTTATAATATAAAAAATAACTGTTATAATAAAATTGCAAAGTATGATGAGGATCTAGCATCAATTGTTATGGCTATATCTTTAGGAGATAAATCATATCTAGACTATGAAAAGAAAAATGATATGAATACTTTAGGAATTGTGCATATACTTACAGTTTCAGGATTCCATATTGCGTTGATATATAAATGTATGGAAAAATTGTTAGGATATAAGATATCTATATTAATTACACTTATCTACATAACAATTATAGGCTATACAGCCTCTACAGTCAGGGCATTTATAATGATTTGCGTTTTTGTATTATCAAAAAAAGTTTATAGAAATTATGATGGTATAAGTAGTTTAGCATTAGCGTTTATAATAGTTATAACAATGAATCCATATTATATTTTGGATCCTGCCTTTAATTTATCATTTTTATCAGTATTAGGTATCTTTGTAATGAATAAAAAATTTGATGAAACATTATACTTTTTGCCTAAGCTATTAAGGGACTCTATAGTTATTACATTATCCGCTTCGACTTTTACAACATTATATATTGCTTTTAATTTTGGTACAGTAAATTTAAATGGTATAGTAGGAAATTGTTTGTTAATTCCATTTTATACAATTCTAATAATAGCAAGTAATATGTTTTTATTTATTATTTATATTCCTAAAATAAACACTTTATTTCTATGTTTTTTAAAAGGATTATTATTATGTATAAATACCTTTGAAGGGTTTTTAATAAAAGATTTTAATCAGGTATATAATGTAGGGTATGTTGCCTCTTTAACTATTTTATCTATGTATTGTTCTTATATATTTTATAAAAGTGGCTATAAAAAGAGCAAATATATACCCGTTATAATGCTTATGATTACAATTATAAGTCAATATTCCTTTTATCCCAATATACATTATATAAAGACAAAAAAAGGAACTACTATAAATATTAATTACAAAATGAAAAATGTTATTTTAAGCAATAAGTCAGTAAAACTTTCAAAAATAAAAGAACCATTAGATATACATAGAATTTATGATGAAATAGATTGTGAGAAAAATTTAAATTTAGATAATAAATATAACATAAAAGCTATAAATAGTGATGGTTATTTAGATTTAATAATAGCTTGTAAAAATAAAAAGATATTTATAACTGAGAAAGAGAATTATAGTAAAGCCAACATAGACAAATATAATATTGTGGAATTGGTTGAAGATGATAAATATAAACCAAAGGGAACTATATATGGAAAGTATAAGCTTATAAATGAGGATATAGTAAAAATATATTATTAAAGTAAAGAGTTATTGTAAAATAAAAAAAAAAAATATAATATATAGATATATAGGAAAACAAGCTGACATTTAAATTTATTCATCAAATTTTTGTTATCAGTTGAGAGAAATAAGTGCAAATATATTTACTTAAGAATTATGAATTATGAATTTAGGATGAAAGTGGCAACCACTTTCTGAAAATGATTTTAAAAAATCTATCAATATAATTTGCTTTACAAATTTATAAAAAGATACGTTGAAAATTACTAGGAACGAAGTGAGTAGTAATAACCAAAACTTTTCACTATTCACTATTAACTTTTAACTAAAATAATCTGTTAGTTATTAAAAAAATATTAATTTGAGTTTTCTCATTTGATAAATGAATAAGTTTAAGATTTAACTTGGAACCCTATATCAATTTTTAGTTTATACATTCTTTCTATGAAAGGTAAGGGAAAATCGGTGATTAATTTAGTTCAATTTGAAGCAAATATAAAAAAAGGTGACTTGAAAAATTTATATGTATTTTGTGGTTCCGATGAGAATTTGATAAAAGAATCTATAGAAAAGATATCAAAGGGATTAGTGGGAGAAGATTTTAAAGAATTTAATTTTATAAGATTAGATGGAAGAAAAGTGGATAATGACATTATAATAAATGCTTGTGAAACTATGCCTTTTATGGGTCAGCGAAAAGTTGTTGAAGTTTTTAGAGCAAATTTTTTAGATGATACTAAATCTTTAGATGATGAAAAAACAATAGATTTTAATAAACTTTTAAAATACACACAAAATTTACCACCATATACAACATTAATAATGTACTATATATTTAAAAGTGATAGAGATAAACCTAGTAGTAAAGTCAAAAAACTTGAAAAAAATGGTGTATTAGTAAAGGTAGATAAAGTAAAGGGTAATAATTTATATTTTAAAGTAAAAGAAGTTTTTGAGAGAAAAGGTAATAAGATAGATAAACCTGAATTGAGTTTTTTTTGTAGTTTAGTAGAAGGTAATATGGATATTATAAATAATGAGGTGGAAAAACTTTGTTGCTATTGTGAAGGAAGAAACATAACTAAAGAAGATATACTATTATTAATGTCTCAAAAGAGCGAAAATGATATCTTTAATTTAGTAGATTATATATCTCAAAAAAATATAAAAAAATCTATAGATGTATTAAATGAATTGATTTATAAAGGGCAAGAGGTAACGTCTATATTATATATGATACAAAGACAATTTAGGTTACTATTATCTGTAAGAGTAAGTAGTGAAAAAGGAGAATCTATTGAAAAAATATCTAGAAAATTTAGATTGCATCCATATGTAGCTGAAAAAATGATAGGTCAAAGCAAGAAGTTTACTTTGGAAAAGCTTAAGAGAAATCTAGAATTAGCATTAGAAGTTGAAGGTAATATAAAGAGTTTAACAACTAATAGTAGAATACAGTTAGAAATCTTTATTATAAATTCTATGATATAAAAAATAACTAATCTTTAAGGATTAGTTATTTTTTATGTAAAGTAAAATAAAAAAACCGGTAAAAACCGGTTCATTTATTAAGCTGATAAATTGTTTAATTTAGTAGCTAATCTAGATTTCTTTCTAGCTGCTTTATTTTTATGTAGTATTCCTTTTGATGCAGCCATATCTAAAGCTTTAGCAACTACAGTATAGTTAGCTTGAGCTTCTTCTACATTTTTGTTAGCAACTGCAACTTCAAACTTTTTAATTCTAGTTTTAAGTGCAGATTTTATCATTGTATTTTTAAGAGTTTTAGCTTTAGTAACTTTTATTCTCTTTTTTGCTGACTTAATGTTTGCCATTTCACTTCACCCCCTTGTATTTTTATCACGTCTCAGCAGCTTTGGGGAAGTCTGCGTATGAGTTCTTTTTATTCAACAAGTGATATTATATCACTAATTTTTTTACACTTCAAGTAAATTTTATAAGTTAATTAGAAAAAATTACTGATTTTATGTATAAATACCCCTAAATCTTATTATAACAGTATTAATAACAAAAATACATAAAATTTTTTAACTTTATATTAATTGCTAAAAAAATACATGGGAAATTTAATTTATTTAATTGTAATTAAGAAGCAGTAATTAAAGAATATTAATATTTTATTTGGAAAAAATAAAATCAGATATAATTTTAGAATAATATGCTATAAATACTAGTTTTACAATTAAGAGTTAAAAAGTTTAAGGGAGGAATACCAGTGAATAATATTAGAACGGATTTAGCATTAGAAGCTAGGGAGTATTATACTGAGCAAAATAGTGAAGAACGTGAAATAGATGGTGTAGAAGTTGAAGAATATGTTGATAAACAAGTTATGGTTTCTCATGTTAAAGTTATAAATGAGAATGGAGAAAAAATAATTGGAAAACCTAAAGGAAGTTATGTAACTTTAGAGTTTGCCGATTTTGTTTATTATGACGTAGAGGCAAAGGAAGATTTAAGTCAAAGTTTAGCAAAAGAACTTTCAAAATTAGTAAAGATAAATGATAAAACCACTGCGTTAGTAGTTGGCTTGGGAAATTGGAACATTACACCAGATGCGTTAGGTCCTAAAGTTACATCAAAGTTAATGGTGACAAGACATTTAAAAGAATACGTACCAGATAGTATAGATGAGGGAATAATACCAGTTTCTGCTATAGCACCAGGTGTTCTTGGAATCACAGGTGTAGAAACTAGTGAAATAGTAAAAGGTGTTGTAGATAGAGTAAAACCTAATGTAGTAATATGTATAGATGCATTAGCATCAAGAAAAACTCAAAGAGTTAATAGAACAATACAAGTTGGAAATACAGGTATATCACCAGGTGCAGGAATAGGAAATAATAGAATGGCGTTAAATGAAAAAGAATTAGGTGTTCCTGTAATAGCTATAGGTGTTCCTACAGTTGTAGATGCGGCAACATTAGCGAATGATACTATAGAACTAGTAATAGAAGATTTAATGAAAGAAGCTAAAAGTGGTAGTGAATTTTATAATAGTTTAAATTCATTAGATAGAGAAGAAAAGGAAGTACTAATAGGTCAAGTTTTAGGTGAAAAAATGGCTACTATGGTTGTTACACCTAAAGATATAGATATGGTAGTAGATTGTCTATCAAAAATTATAGCTAATGGCATAAATATAGCATTGCAGCCAGCCCTGACATTGGAGGACATTGATAGATATTTAAATTAAAAACATCAAAAGAATCTGCTTTAAGATAAAACTTAAGTTTTATCTTAAAGCAGATATTTTTATGCTGTTATATTTTAAAGAACCTAAACATATATTATAGTGATTGAAACAAAGAAGGATTTTAATTTAGGACAAGTTATGTAATTTACAAAGGTCATTTAACTAAAAAATATTTTTATATAAATATAGAGTGCTTATTTTAGATATTTATGGACTTGTGCTAATCTTTTAGGCATCCCAATCTTCAAATGAATAATTTGAAAAATCAATTTGGAATCTTATAAAGTATAGCTTTATATGTAAATTTTATACAAATAACAGGAGGGTAAAATGAGATACAATAGGGAGAAATATAAAAGATATAATCCAAGATATAACCCAAGATACAGTTCTAGATATGTTAGTAATAGAACATATGAAAATGTAAAAAATGTTAAATTAAATTTTAAATATATGAAATTTATAATTATAATCTTAGTGGCTACGTTACTAGTAATTTTGCCAAAAAGTTTTATTATATATGAGGGGCATAATAGTGATGGGATAAAGACAACTTTATACTTTAAAGCTATAAATAATTGTATGGCTACTGTAGGGGTTTCATCTAATAATATGTTAAGAGAAGAAGACAAGGGTATATCATCGTTTAGTATTCTAGAACTTATCAAAGGAGAATTAGGTTTTTTTGACAAAGAGCAGGTAAAACAAGTAAAAGCAGAAGAGTATAAAATAAGTGCTTTTAATTTAGGGGAAAATGATATAAATAAAAATGAAGTAGGTGCTGTGCCAAAAGAAGATGCTACCAAAAATGCAAATAAGAAAGTGCTAATATATCATAGCCATTCTTCTGAAGCCTATTCACCAGGAGAAGAAAGTAAGAAAGATGCCAGTCAGAATATAATTGCTGTAGGCGAAGAACTTACAAAAAATTTACAAGCACAAGGATTTACTGTTATACATGATACAACAGCACATGACCTACCAGATTATAATGCTGCTTATTATAAATCACGTGAAACTATGAAAAAATATTTAAGTGAATATGGAAACTTTGATTTAATTATAGATTTGCATAGAGATTCAGGTGTAGATAAAAAATATGTTACAGGAACTGTTAATGGTGAATCAACAGCTAAGGTAATGTTTGTACCAGCGATGGCTAATCCAAATTATGCAAACCAATTAGAAATAATGAATAACATTGTAGGAGCATCTAAGACATTATACCCAGATTTATTTAGGGGAAGAGCTATATATGATGTTTACACAACGGGAATAACTTATTACAGTCAAGATTTAAGTAGTAATGCAGTGTTAATTGAAGTCGGATCTACAACTAATACTCTTGATGAGGCAAAAGCCAGTATGAAATATTTGGCTCACTCTATTAGTGTAGGATTATCACAATAAAGATAATATTATAATATAAAAGGCTTTATCAAAATGAAAGTTAAAATTTATTTTGATAGGGCTTTTTAAATTTTAATTCTAAAATATATTTTTGCGTTTTAATGTTTGAATAAAAAACATATATAATGTGAATTATTATAATATTGGAGGTGCTCTTTTTGGGAAGAAAAGAAAAAAATATAATAATTTTATGTACATTAGCTATTATAATTGGAATTGTCGTGATAAATAAAAATTCAAGTGATGTAGTGAAAAAAAATAGTAATATAGAAATTTGTAATGAGGATAAACCTAAAATAATATTAAAATTAAATGAAAAACAATTAGTTTTTAAAAGTGATTTTTTTTATGATTTAGAAAATGGCTTTAAAATTATATTTAATAACATAAAAGAGAACATAAACTAATTACATAAGTTATAATAGAATGAAAAATTATAAAAGACTTAAAGTTAAGGTTGTTTAATACATATCATTGACAAGTTAAATAAGTTGTATGGTATAATTTAAACTGAGTAATTATAATTTATTTATAAAAAGTATATTAAAATTTAAATGTAGTAAAAAAATTTGATAATATAAAGTAAATTTATATATCCATTACACAAACGGGGGTAAAATTCATGCAAAGTGACAGACAAAAGTATATAAGAAATTTTTCAATAGTTGCCCATATAGATCATGGTAAATCTACATTAGCTGATAGATTGCTAGAGAAAACAGGTACATTAACACAAAGAGAAATGGAATCTCAAGTACTTGATAATATGGAGTTAGAAAAAGAAAGAGGAATAACAATTAAAGCACAAGCAGCAAGACTTGTATATAAAAGAGAAGCAGATGGAAAAGAATACATATTAAATCTAATTGATACTCCAGGACATGTAGACTTTAATTATGAGGTTTCTAGAAGTCTAGCAGCTTGTGAAGGAGCAATTTTAATAGTAGATGCAACACAAGGGATTCAAGCTCAAACTCTTGCAAACTGTTATCTAGCATTAGATAATGATTTAGAAATAGATCCGGTAATAAATAAAATAGATTTAGCAAGTGCAAGACCGGAGGAAGTAAAGCAAGAAATAGAAGATGTTATAGGCATAGAAGCACAGGATGCACCTTTAATATCAGCTAAAACAGGATTAAATATAGAAGATGTATTAGAATCAGTTGTAGAAAAAATACCTGCACCAACTGGTGATGAAGAAGCACCATTAAAAGCATTAATTTTTGATTCTTATTATGATAGTTATAAAGGTGTTGTTACTTATATAAGAGTTTTTGACGGAAGTGTTAAAGTAGGCACAAAAATAAAATTAATGAATACTAATAAAACTTGTGAAGTTACGGAAGTTGGAGTGTTTACTCCAGCACCAATGCCGATTGAAGAATTAAGAGCTGGAGAAGTTGGATATTTAAGTGCTGCTATAAAAAATGTAGGAGATGCAAGAGCAGGAGATACAATAACTGAAGCAAATAGACCTACTAAAGAACCAATGAAAGGTTATAGACCAGCAATACCAATGGTGTTTAGTGGAATATATCCAGCAGATGGTTCAAAATATGAAGCATTAAAAGAAGCTTTAGAAAAATTGCAGCTAAATGACGCTGCACTATCTTTTGAACCAGAAACATCTATTGCATTAGGTTTTGGATTTAGATGTGGTTTCTTAGGATTATTACATATGGAAATAATTCAAGAAAGAATAGAAAGAGAATTTAATTTAGATATAATTACAACAGCACCATCAGTTATCTATAAAGTTACAAAAACAAATGGTGAACTTTTAGAAATTACGAATCCTACAAATTTACCAGAAATATCAGAAATAAGTTATATGGAAGAGCCTATGGTAAAAGCATCCATAATAGCGCCTTCAGATTATGTAGGAGCTATTATGGAATTATGTCAAGAAAAAAGAGGAGTATTTATAGATATGCAATATCTTGATCAGACAAGGGTTATGCTAAATTATGATATGCCTCTAAATGAGATAGTATATGATTTTTTTGATGCACTAAAATCAAGAACTAAAGGATATGCTTCTTTTGACTATGAATTAAAAGGATATAAAGAAACTAAACTAGTTAAACTTGATATAATGTTAAACGGAGATGTTGTAGATGCTTTATCAATGATAGTTCCAGAAGAAAGGGCTTATCATAGAGGAAGAAATATGGCAGAAAAATTGAAAGAAATTATTCCAAGACAATTATTTGAAATTCCAATCCAAGCAGCTGTAGGTTCAAAGATTATAGCCAGAGAAACTGTAAAAGCTATGAGAAAAGATGTTCTTGCAAAATGTTATGGTGGAGATATATCAAGAAAGAAAAAACTATTAGAAAAACAAAAACAAGGAAAGAAAAGAATGAGACAAGTTGGAAGTGTAGAAGTTCCACAAGAAGCATTCATGGCAGTGCTTAAAATAGATTAATTTTACTAAAAGCTATAAGGAGGAATGCAAAATGAAAGATGTATCATTGTATATTCACATACCATTTTGTAAAAATAAGTGTTTTTATTGTGATTTTCCTTCTTTTAGTGGATGTGACGGGAAAATGCTAGAGTACGCTAAAGCGTTAGGAACAGAAATAGATAAAATAGACAAAGATTACATTATAAAAACGGTATTTATAGGTGGGGGAACTCCCACCTATTTATCTTTAGATGGATTAAAATATATAAAAAAAAGTATAGAAAAATTAAATTTAGCTCCTGATGTTGAGTTTACAGTAGAAGGAAATCCAGGTACATTCACAAAAGAAAAATTAGAATTATTTAAAAGCATGGGTGTTAATAGATTAAGCATAGGTCTTCAAGCTTATCAAGATAATCTTTTAAAAAGTATAGGAAGAATACATTCTGTAGAAGATTTTGAAAAAAGTTATAAATTAGCACGAGAATGTGGATATAAAAATATAAATATAGATTTAATTTTTGGACTTCCAAATCAAGATATTGATAATTGGAAAGAGACACTAAAAAAAGTTGTAAAACTTAACCCAGAACATTTGTCTTGTTATAGTTTAATAATAGAAGAAGATACTAAATTTTATAGTTTATTTGAAAATGATAAATTAAAACTTCCATGTGAAGAAGATGAAAGGGAAATGTATTTAAAAACTTTAGAAATACTAAAAGAAAATGGTTATAATCATTATGAAATTTCAAACTTCTGCAAACCTAATAAAGAATGTAGACATAATTTGGTGTATTGGGAATTAAAACCTTATATTGGCTGTGGAAGTTCTTCCCACTCTTATGTAGATGGACGAAGATATTATAATGAAAGTGATATAGAAGAATATATTAAAAAAATTAATGAAAATGGAAGTGCAATAATAGAAAGTAAAAAAAATAGGATAGAAGATGATATTGAAGAATATATGTTTTTAGGATTGAGAAAAATAGCGGGTGTTAATAAAAAGCAGTTTCAGCTTAAATTTTCTAAGGATATATATGAAATTTATGGGGAAATTATTAATAGATTTAAAGGCTTAAAAATGATAAATGACGATGGTGAAAAAATATACCTCACAGAAAAAGGAATAGAAGTGTCGAACAGCATAATGTGTGAATTTATATTAGAAAAGTAAAAAAGGTATTGACAAATTAATATTAAAATGATATGTTAAGAATGTAGTAATTAGCACTCCTTGTTAACGAGTGCTAATAAAGAGGTGATAATATGAAAATGGATGATAGAAAAATTTATATACTACAAGCTATTATCCATGATTACATTACTTGTGGTGAGCCTGTAGGATCTAGAACTATTGCTAAAAAATATGATTTAGGAATCAGTTCTGCAACTATTAGAAATGAGATGGCGGATTTGGAAGATATGGGATATTTAGAACAACTTCACACATCTTCTGGAAGAAAGCCTTCTGATAAAGGTTATAGACTTTATGTAGATAATTTAATGAAAATATCTAATTTAACATCACAAGAAAAAGCTATAATTAAAAAATCTATAATTGATATGGCTTGTGGTGAAATAGATAGAATCATAATGAATGCTACTGAAATTTTATCAGATCTTACAAAACTTACATCTATAGTAAAGGCTCCGTCTCTTAGGAAAAGTACATTAAGACATGTTCAACTTTCTTTAGTTGATAATAATAATGTCTTAGCAACTATGATAACTAATAGTGGTGTAATTAGAAACAATATTATTAAAATTACAAAACCGATAGATAGCAGTACTCTTTTAAAATTAAATAATGTTTTAAATGAAAAACTAAGAGATATAAATATTGAAGATATTTCTTTGGAATTTCTTTTAAATATTAAAAGAGAATTAAAAGGAAATGAAGAAATTTTAGATGCTATCATTCCTATACTGTATGGGACTTTAATAAATGAAGAAAATAGTAAAATATATATAAAAGGCTCAACAAATATATTTAATTATCAAGAATATAATGATATAGAAAAGGCGAAAGATTTTTTAAATTTTTTAAATAATAATGAATTTGTAAAAAGTTTATTAGATCAAAATAAGGAAAATGGATTAGCCATAAGTATAGGAAAAGAAAATTTTAATGAATATACCAAGCAATGTAGTATTATAACAGCTACTTACAATTACAATGGAATACCACTGGGAACTATAGGAGTTATAGGGCCAACAAGAATTCCGTATGGCAAAGTAGTAGGAATTTTAAATACATTAGTAGATGAGCTTAACTTTAATATAGAAGAGATATATAAGAAGTTTTAAAAAGCTATGGAATGGAGGAGTGCAAAATTGAATAAGAATAATATAGATGAAAATCTAGATGAAATTAAAGATGAACATACTAACAAAACAAGTGAATGTTCAGAAAATCAATGTGAGTGTGATTCAAAAGAAAAAGAAACTACTTTTGAACCAGTAGATGTAAAAAAAATAAAAGAAGAAAATGAAAAATTAAAGAAAGAAGTAGAAGAATTAAAAGAAAAACAATTAAGAATTTCTGCTGAATATGATAATTATAGAAAAAGAACAATAAAAGAAAAGCAAGATGTATATCTGAATGCATATGAAGATGTTTTAAAAGAAATGTTTGAAGTTTCAGATAATCTAGAACGTGCTTTATCATGTGATTCTAACTTAGAGGATTTAAGAAAAGGAATCGAAATGACAGTTAAACAGTTTAATACTTCTTTAGAAAAATTAGAAGTTGAAGAAATAGATACAAATGGAGAATTTGATCCTAACTATCACAATGCAGTAATGCATGAAGAAAATGATAGTGTTGGAGCAAATCAAATAGTTGAAGTATTCTTAAAAGGATACAAAAAAGGTGAAAAAGTACTAAGATATAGTATGGTAAAAGTAGCAAACTAACAATTAGGAGGTAATTTATAATGGGAAAAGTAATTGGTATTGATTTAGGAACAACAAATTCATGTGTAGCAGTTATGGAAGGTGGAGAACCAGTTGTTATAGCAAATGCTGAGGGAGCTAGAACTACACCATCAGTTGTATCTTTTATGAAAGATGGAGAAAGATTAGTAGGTCAGGTTGCTAAAAGACAAGCGATAACTAATCCAGATAAAACTATAATATCAATAAAAAGACATATGGGAACAGGTCATAAAGTTAATATAGATGGAAAAGATTTAACACCACAAGAAATATCTGCAATGGTACTTCAAAAATTAAAAGCTGATGCAGAAGCTTATTTAGGTGAAAAAGTAACAGAAGCAGTTATAACAGTTCCAGCATATTTTAATGATAGTGAAAGACAAGCAACAAAAGACGCAGGAAGAATAGCTGGTTTAGATGTTAAAAGAATAATCAATGAGCCAACAGCTGCATCACTTGCATATGGTCTTGATAAAATGGATACAAATCAAAAAATATTTGTATATGACTTAGGTGGCGGTACTTTTGATGTATCAATACTAGAACTTGGAGATGGAGTGTTTGAAGTTTTATCAACAACAGGTGATACTAAATTAGGTGGAGATGACTTCGACGAAAAAATAATGAACTATATAGCTGAAAGCTTTAAAGCTGAAAATGGTATTGATTTAAGAAATGATAAAATGGCACTTCAAAGATTAAAAGAAGCTGCAGAAAAAGCTAAAATAGAATTATCATCTTCAATGCAAACAAATATTAACTTACCATTTATAACAGCAGATGCTACAGGTCCAAAACATATAGACCTAAACTTAACAAGAGCTAAATTCAATGAATTAACTCATGACTTAGTTCAAAGAACAATTGAGCCAATGAAAAAATCACTTGCAGATGCTAAATTATCAATAAATGATATAGATAAAATACTTTTAGTTGGAGGTTCTACAAGAATACCAGCAGTTCAAGAAGCTGTTAAAAACTTTACAGGAAAAGAACCATCAAAAGGAGTTAACCCAGATGAATGTGTTGCAGTTGGAGCAGCAATTCAAGCAGGAGTATTAACAGGAGATGTTGAAGGATTACTATTATTAGATGTTACTCCATTAACATTAGGAATAGAAACATTAGGTGGAGTTGCAACTCCATTAATAGAAAGAAATACAACAATACCAACTAAGAAGAGCCAAGTGTTCTCTACAGCTCAAGATGGTCAAACATCTGTTGAAATTCACATTGTTCAAGGTGAAAGACAAATGGCTGCGGATAATAAAACATTAGGTAGATTTACTTTATCAGGAATAGCACCAGCTCCAAGAGGAATTCCACAAATAGAAGTTGGATTTGATATAGATGCTAATGGTATTGTAAATGTAACAGCTAAAGATAAAGGAACAGGAAAAGAAGCTAATATTACAATAACAGCATCTACAAATTTAAATGAAGATGAAATTAAAAAAGCTGTAGATGAAGCAGAACAATTTGCAGCTCAAGATAAAGAAAGAAAAGAAGCTATAGAAGTTAAAAATAATGCTGACCAAATGGTTTATCAAACAGAGAAAACATTAGGTGAGTTAGGAGATAAAGTTTCAGCAGAAGATAAATCAGAAATAAATGCTAAAATAGATGCATTAAAAGCTGTTAAAGATGGGGAAGATATAGAAGCAATTAAAAAAGCTACAGAAGAATTAACACAAGCATTCTATGCAGTATCTTCTAAAATGTATCAAGGAGAAGCTGGAGCACAAGGAGAAGCTCAAGCTGAACCACAACAAAATGGTAGTAATGAAGATGAAAATGTAGTTGATACAGATTTTAAAGTAGACTAATTAACAAATTTATTTTAAAAGATTAAAAAAGTAAAGGTTGATAGTTATGAATGTGTATAGTCAAATAATTAAATAGTATTTAATTATAAATACCATAACTATCAACTTTTTTAAAATTTATTTAAAATAAAATTAGCTTAATACTACTCAAAAAAGAGGGATGAGCATAAAAGCTCTTCCCTCAATTTGAGTAATATGTATTAACAGCAGATAGTAATTTGATTCTTATTTTATAAAATATACTTAAATTGGTAACAGCTTTGGATGAGTTTTAATAAGATATATATGTAATAATTTAAAATTGATAAAAAGCACTACATACTAATGCGGTTAAAGTGGAATTTTATATTATATTAATGTTGAAATAATACGTAATATAATTTATATTATAAAGGTTAGAGTATAATAGGTGGTGAAATTAATATAATGGCAAATAAAGATTATTATGAAATTTTAGGTGTAGATAAAAGTGCAACTGAAGATGAAATAAAAAAAGCTTTTAAAAAATCTGCATTAAAATATCATCCAGATAGGAATCCAGGTGATAAAGAAGCAGAAGAAAAATTTAAAGAGTTGAATGAAGCGTATCAAGTGCTTTCGGATAGCGAAAAAAGACAAAGATATGATCAATTTGGAACAGCGGATTTTAATGGTCAAGGATTTGGTGGATTTGAAGGAGGATTTGGTGGATTCGACTTTGGAGACATATTTGGCGATATATTTGGAGGATTTGGTGGATTTGGTGGAAGTTCATCAAGAAGAAATGGACCGAGAAAAGGTGCAGATCTTGAGTACAATATAAATCTTACTTTTGAAGAAGCTGTATTTGGCGTAGAAAAAGAAGTGAAAATAAGCAGAAAAGAAAAATGTGAAAGTTGTAATGGAACAGGTGCTAGTAATGGATCAGCTCCAAAAACATGTTCTAAATGTAATGGTACTGGACAAGTAAGAATACAAAGGCAGACACCGATAGGGGTTATAGCTACATCTTCAACTTGTGATGTTTGTGGAGGAAAGGGTCAGGTAATAGATAGTCCTTGCTCAACTTGTAGAGGTACAGGTAAAGAAACTAAAAGAAGAAATATAACTATAAATATACCAGCAGGTGTAGATAATGGAAATGTTATGCCATTGAGAGGCCAAGGTGAAGCTGGTGAGAATGGTGGTCCGGCAGGAGATTTATATATAAATATTAGAGTTCAATCTCACAAAACATTTGTAAGAAAAGGATTTGACATTTATATAGAAACACATGTAAGCTTTGCACAGGCTACACTAGGGGCAGAAATAAAAGTTCCTACAGTGGATGGAGATGTTAAATACGTTGTGCCAGCTGGTACACAACCAGGAACAACATTTAGATTAAAAGGTAAGGGGGTTCCAAGAGTTAATTCAGCAGGACGTGGAGATCAATATGTTAAAGTTATAGTAGATGTTCCAAAAGAATTAAACGGAAAACAAAAGGAAGCTCTTAATATGTTTATGGAAGCTAGTGAAGAGTCTAGTGAAGGAATACAACATCATGCTAAAAGAAAATGGTTTGGAAAATAGATTGAAAGAGAAACTTCAAGTAAGAAGTTTCTCTTTATTTTTTAATAGATAAATAAATTGAAAACAGGTTAATTGGGAATAAGAATATAAATATACTATATAACTTTAGGATTAATATATTTAAAAAAGGTTAAAATTTATGATAGTATATATAGATAAAGACATTTAATTTAAAATACAATTTAAATAAATAATATATAAATCACATTAATTTATATGCGTTTTAATGTAATAGAATTAATATTGGAGGAAAAATTATGAGTAAAGAATGGATTGAAATAACGGTTGTAACGAGCTGTGAAGCTGTAGAAGCAGTAACAGGAATATTTTATAGTACAGAGGTTGAAGGTGTATCTATAATTGATTCAGAAGATGTAGAATTTAAGAAAAAGAATCCTGGCGATTGGGATTATTTTGATGAAAAAGTATTAAATATAAAAAAAGGTGCTGTAGTAAAAGGCTACTATAAAGAAGATGAAAACCTTGAAAAATATATAAAATACATAAAAGAAAATGTAGAAAAATTATCTGAATATGGTTTTGATAAAGGCGAAGGAACTGTTGATGTAGTAAAAGTGAATGAAGAAGATTGGGAAAATAATTGGAAAAAATATTATAAGCCTACTAAAATAGGAAATAAAATTGTTGTAAAGCCAATATGGGAAGAATATATTGCAAAAGATGATGAGTTAATTGTAGAATTAGATCCTGGTATGGCATTTGGTACTGGAACACATGAAACTACTAGAATGTGTATAAAATCTTTAGAAAAATATGTTGAAAAGAATAGTAGAGTATTTGATATAGGAACAGGCTCAGGAATACTTGCTATAGCTGCTGCAAAACTTGAGGCGAAAGAAGTTATAGCTGTAGATTTAGATCCTGTAGCAGTAGATTCAGCAAGAAATAATGTTGGCTTTAATGACATTGAAAATATACAAATTTTACACGGAGATTTAATGGAAGTTGTAGAAGGAAAAGCTGATATTATTGTAGCTAATATAATAGCAGATGTAATAATATTTTTAACAGAAGGTGTTAAAAAGTTTATAAATAAGAATGGATATTTTATAACTTCAGGAATAATATTAGATAAACAGCAAGAAGTTCAAAATAAAATGAAAGAATGTGGATTTGAAGTTGTGGAAGTCATTAATGATGGAGAATGGGCTTGTGTAATAGCTAAAAATATATAAGTTGCATTTAAACACTTAATTAGATATTATATTTTTTATATAGATAGTTCTCAATGATAAACTTAATGGTGTTATAAGGTTCTAAATTTTAACTATACCTTATGGTTTTATTTATATCATTGGAACTTTATGAAAGTATTGTTTTTATGTATAAGTGAAAAACATATTATTTAAAGTTAATTAACGGTGGTGAAAAAATGCATAAGTTTTTTGTGAATAAAGAAAATATATGTTGTGATGTATGTAAAATAGATGGAGAAGATGTAAAACATATATACAAAGTTTTAAGATTGAAAATTGGAGATAAAATCAATATAAATAATTGTGAAGGTAAAGAGTATTTAGCTGTAATCGAAGATATTAACAAAAAAGAAGTTATAGCAAAAATACTTGAACAGTGTGAGCTAAATAATGAAAGTAAGGTAAGAGTGCACTTATTTCAAGGGTTGCCAAAGTCAACTAAAATGGATTTAATAGTTCAAAAAAACACAGAATTGGGAATAGCATCTATAACGCCAGTAATAATGGAAAGAGTAGTTGTTAAAAATGATTCAGAATTCAAAAAAGTTGATAGATGGAATAGAATAGCATTGGAAGCCTGCAAACAAAGTAAAAGAAGTTTAATTCCAAGTATAAATAAACCAATAGAATTTGAAAAACTTATAGAAAAAATAGATGATATGGATTTAATTGTAGTTCCCTATGAAAATCAACAGGGATATGGAATGAAAAAACTTGCAAATAATTTAGATAAGAATTCTATAAAAAATGTAGCTATTGTAATTGGACCAGAGGGTGGTTTTGAAGAAGAAGAAATCGGAAAATTAAAAGCTAAAGGTGCCAATATAGTTACATTAGGTCCAAGAATATTAAGAACAGAAACAGCAGGATTTACAGCTTTAAGTCTTATAATGTATGAATTAGCTGATTTAGGAGGAGTTTTATAATGAAAGTTGCTTTTGCTACTTTAGGGTGTAGGGTTAATGTTTATGAGTCAGAAGCCATGACAGAAAAATTTATAAAAGAAGGATATGAAACTGCAACTTTTGATGAAGCGGCAGATGTTTATGTTATAAATACATGTACAGTTACTAATATGGGAGATAAAAAATCTCGCCAAATGATTTCTAGAGCAAGAAGAAAAAATCCAGGGGCAATAATAGCAGTTGTTGGTTGCTACTCTCAAATTGCATCAGAGGAAATTTCTAAAATAGAAGGTGTAGATGTAATTTTAGGTACAAAAAACAAAGGGGATATTGTTTATTATGTAAATAGAGCTAGAGTTGAAAAAAAACAATTCGTTGAAGTAAATGATGTATTGAAAAATAAAAAATTTGAAGAATTAAAAATAGAAGAATACCAGGATAAAACTCGTGCATTTTTAAAAATCCAAGATGGATGTAATCAATTTTGTTCATACTGTTTAATTCCTTTTGCTAGAGGAGCTGTGTGTAGTAAAAATCCAGATTTGATTTTAGATGAAGTAAGACAACTAGCTGCAAATGGGTTTAAAGAAATTATTTTATCAGGAATTCATATTGCGTCTTATGGTGTGGATTTAGATAATGACTGGTCATTGGTTAAAGTGTTAGAAGAGATAAATAAAATAGAAGGTATAGAAAGAATAAGGATAGGTTCAATTGATCCAACATTTTTTACAGAGGGAGTTATTGAAAAAATAGTTTCTTTGAAAAAACTTTGTCCTCATTTTCATTTATCACTTCAAAGTGGATCAAATGCTACATTAAAAAGAATGAATAGACATTACAATGCTGAAGAGTATAAGGATGTTGTGAATAACTTAAGAAAATACATAAAAGATGTTTCTATAACCACTGATGTAATTGTTGGCTTTCCAGGAGAAAGTGAAAAAGAGTTTGATGAGACTTATAGATTTTTACAGGATATAAAATTGTCTAAAATACATGTATTTAAGTATAGTCCAAGAAGTGGAACTAAAGCTGCAAAAATGATACTTCAAGTAGATGGTAAGATAAAAGAACAAAGAAGTGAAAAGCTTATAAACTTAAATTTAGATCTTGAAAAAGAGTTTATGGAAAAATTTAAAGGTAAGAGTATGAACGTCTTATTTGAAGAAGAAATGAAAAATAAAGAAAACCATTATATAGGATATACACCTAATTATATAAAAGTTACAGTAGAAAGTGCAGAGAAGTTAGATGGAAAAATAATAGAGGTTAAACTTTTAGAAGTAGAAAAAGAAAATATGATAGGTATAGTAGAAAAATAGTAGAATTTAATAAAAAAACTAGAATAGTGCACAATAAGATATTATAATTAATTTTGAATTTTGATTATTTATATATTTTAATATAAATAAAATTTATATTAAGGAGGGTAGAGTTTATTTTAACAGTATATAGTTAATTTAGACAGAACGTTATGAGTGATTGTATTTTTTGTAAAATAGCTAATGGTGAAATACCTAGTCAAAAAGTTTATGAAGATGATAGGGTTCTAGTTTTTAATGATATAAATCCAGAAGCTCCAGTTCATGTGCTTGTTATTCCTAAAGAGCATATATCAAGTGCTAATGAAATAACACAAGAAAATTCTGACATAATATCTCATATATTTGTTGTAATTAATAAAATTGCAAGGGAATTGAAAATATCAGAAGATGGATTTAGAATTGTTAATAACACAGGAAAAAACGGTGGTCAAACTGTTGGACACATGCATTTTCATGTCTTAGGTGGTAGAAATTTAGCATGGCCACCAGGCTAAATAAAAAAAATGAAATTGTTGACAGAATATGAAAATGTATTGTATAATTAACAATGTGCTATTTATGTCCCGCATGGCTATTTGAAATTAAAAATTTGAATTGAGCTAGCGGAGGGAGGGATAATAATGTCAGAAATTAAAGTTGGAGAAAACGAATCATTAGAAAATGCTTTAAGAAGATTTAAGAAGAAATGTGCTAGAGCTGGTGTTCTTTCAGAAGTAAGAAAGAGAGAGCATTACGAAAAGCCAAGCGTTAAAAGAAAGAAAAAATCAGAAGCTGCAAGAAAGAGAAAATTCAAATAGAATTTTTGAAAGAAGGTAAAGCTATGTCCCTTAAAGATAGATTACAGCAAGACTGGAAAAATGCTTTAAAGGAAAGAAATAAATTTAAAGCTAGTGTTATAAGTATGGCAAAGGCTGCAATTTTGCTTATAGAGAAAAATGGCAGTGGAAGTCTTAATGATGATCAAGTCATTGAGGTTTTAGCTAAGGAAGTTAAACAAAGAAGAGATTCTTTAGAAGAATTTAAAAATGGAAATAGACAAGATTTAGTTGATAGCACTAATGCTGAAATAGAAATCTTGTTGGATTACCTTCCTCAGCAGTTAACTGAAGATGAAATTCGAAAAATTGTTGTAAAGTCTGCGGAAGAAATTGGCGCAAATAGCATAAAAGATATGGGCAAATTAATGTCTATTGTTCGACCTAAAACAAATGGTAGAGCGGACGGAAAAATAGTAAGTCAAATAGTTAAAGAATATTTGAATAAATAAGAACTCAGTTTTCTGAGTTCTTTTTTCGTTTATATATAAAAAATCTTTTTAACCTTAAAACAAGTAATTTATTTTGGTAGACAATCATAAAATAAAACATGTAATTATATAGTAAATAACAGAGCTATATATAAGTAATATAGTGAAACAAGTTCGAGTTTTAACTTATTCATAACTTACAAAAATATTTTAGTCTAACTGGAATTATGTATTTGAGTGATTTCCGAGCATGTAATCACTCTTTTAGGAATGGAAATACTCTAGGTATAAATTTAAGAGTAATTTTGGATTCCTATAAAAAATACTGTTTAATTATAGTAATTTAAAATACAGGTTAAAGAGGTGGGTACTTTGAAAAATAAGATGAAAAAGAAAGCAGAGCTAATTGTTGAAAAATTGGACATACCTAGAGATACTGTATTAGACTTACCTAAAATAACGGTAATATCTAATTCAGAAATTACAATAGAAAATCATAAAGGAATAACCACATTTGAAAGTAATGAGATAAAAGTAAAAACTTCTATTGGTGTATTGGAAATATTAGGTGAAAATTTTGAAATATCTTTTGTAGGAGGAACGACAATAGTTTTAAATGGAAGTTTTAATGCTATTGGATACAAGAAAAATGAGTAAAGATTTAAATTATAAAAAAGGATTATTAGTAGTAGAGATTGAAACAGTAAACCTAGAAAAGCTTATAAATTTTTTATGGAGAAAAGATGTAAAAGTAAGAAATTTAAAAAGAAATAGCCTAACCAATTGCACTATGGAAATTGAATTCATTGATTATGAAGTTTTATTAGAAGGAGTAAAAAAAACCAATAGTAAATTAAAAGTTCTTAATAGAAAAGGTATTATGTTTAAAATTTTAAAATTAAAAAGAAGAAGGACGTTACTTGTTACAGTACTTATTTTTGTGGGAGTATTATATTATTTAAGTAGTTTTATTTGGAAAATAGAGGTGGTTACAGAAAGTTATATAGCACCTTTTGAAATAAGAGAATTGTTAAAATCATATGGTATAGAAAAAGGAACTTATAAAAATAGTTTTGATGTTCATAGAGTAGAAGAAAGAATAATAGATGATAATGATGAAGTAATGTGGGTAAAAGCTAGAATAGATGGATCAAAATTAAAAGTTGAGGTAATAGAAAGGCAGGCACCACCAAAAATAAAAGAGGAAAAACTGACAGGAAATATTGTTGCAAAAAGAGATGGAGAAGTACAACGAATATTCTCTCAGGGTGGAACTGTTATGGTGGAAAGAGGGAAAATTGTTAAAAAAGGTGACTTATTAATAAAGGGAGAACAAGGAAAAGAAGGTAAAGAATATGATGTTAAGGCAGAAGGAAATGTGTTTGCCAAAACATTTTATGAACAAAAGAAAGAAATTCCTAAAAGTATAGTAGTAAGAAAAAAAACAGGGGAAAAAGCTAGAAGCTATTATATAAAAATAGGTGGGAAAAAAGTTTATATTAAAAATGCCTTAAATGCATTTGAAAATTATGATAAAATAGAGAATAACAAATGGTTTATAGGTGAAGAAATCTATGAGGAAGTACTAGAAGAAAATGTTGAGGCCAATACTGATATGGTTATTAAAGAACTTAGTAATAATATTTTACTTAACTTAGACAAATTTGTTAAAGTACTAGAAGTAAAGCCTGAAATAAAAGATAAAGGTGATAATTTTTTAATTACAGTACTTGTAATAGCTGAAGAAGATATATCTTTAGAAGAAGCAAAGAGCGATATTATAGAGGAGAATATAGAAGAAAAAGCTGAAAAAAATGAATAAACAATCTTAGAGTAGGTTAGATATAAACTAGAGAAAAGAAAGTTGGGATGTTTATGAAAGGGTTTAAAATAGGTAAAAAAAAGAAAATGCCTAAATTATCAGCAAGATTAATATTTATTATTACTACTGCTATTATATACTTTTTAACTTCAACTTCTGTAATTACAGAAACTTATGATTTAGAGGTTGGGGATATACCTAAAGTTGATATTAAAGCTCCTAAGGATATTGAAAATCAATTTGCTACAGAACAGGCAAAGGATGAGGCTATAAAACATATAGCAGATGTATATAGTTATAATAGTGAGGTTAGTGTTACTGCAATTAAAACCATAGAAGAGTTTTTTAATACAGTAATATCAATAAATAAAAAGTATGAGAATTCAACTTCTCAAGAAGAGGAAAAACAAAAAAATATAGAAGAATTAAAAAAGTCATCTAAAATTGCTAATTTATCTGATGAAGCTTATAATACATTGGCAGTATCAGATGTAAAAGACTTAGAAGAATTAAAGACGTTTATGTTAAATTCTATGGAGAAGTTATTTGATGAAGTTGAAATTCATGAAGACAAACCTGAGGAAATAGTTTTGGCTCAAGGAATAATAACTACGTTATTTAATAATTCTAGATTCTCTAAGAATTTAAAAGATGTTGGTATGGCAGTAGGATATTCACAAGTAAAACCAAGCTTTTTTGTTGATTATGAAAAAACTCAAAAGCAAAAGGAAGAAGCTCAAAAGGCTGTAAAACCGGTAGTTATAAAAAAAGATCAAATAATTGTTAAAGAAGGAGAACCAGTAAGCCAGATTGAAATAGAAATTTTAAAAGAGTTAGGGCTTTTAAATAAGGATAAGTCTCTTAGAATAAATTTATATGCAACACTTTTAATACTAGTGCTAGGTGTAATGCTTATGCAGTGGTATTATTTAAAAACTATCAGATGGGATATATATAAACAGTATAATAAAACTGTAGTTATAAATATTTTAACTGTAATATCTGTTATATTAAGTGCAACTCTAAGTATGATTTCGCCATATTTAATACCATTTGCATGTGTCCCTATATTAATGAGTATCCTTGTGGACGAAAAAGTTTCTATGACTATAAATATATTGAATGTATTAATTATAAGTATAATTATAAATTTCAATCCAAGCGTTATGCTTATAGCTCTTTTAAATGCAGTATATGCACCAATTGTATTGAAAAAAATACAACAAAGAAATGATATATTGCAATCTTGTTTATACTTAGCAGTATTAAATTTTGTTTTTGCATTTGCAATAGGTTATGTTCTTAGTAACCATGTTGTAGGTATAATAACTCAAGCTGCATTTGCAGCCACTGCAAGTTTAATATCAGGAATTTTAGCTATAGGTATGTTACCTTTTTTAGAAAATATTTTTGATATAGTGACAAACATAAAATTGTTAGAGATGGCAAATCCTAACAGTCCACTTTTAAAAAGGTTATCCATGGAAGCACCAGGAACATATAATCATAGTGTGTTAGTTGCAAATTTAGCTGAAATAGCCGCTGAAGCTGTAGGTGCTAATGCTGTCTTAGCTAGGGTGGCATCTTATTATCATGATGTAGGAAAAATAGAAAGATCTTATTATTTTAAAGAAAATCAATTTAGTGGAGAGAATCCTCATGATAAAATATCACCTAAATTGAGTTCATTAATAATAACTTCTCATGTTACTGATGGTATTGAACTTGCTAAAAAATATGGTATACCAACTGTTATACAGAATATAATAGGCCAACACCATGGTGATTCTTTGGTAAAATACTTTTATATTACAATGAAAAATAATTCGGAAAATCCCGATGACATAAATGAAGAAGACTATAAATACAAAGGACCAGCGCCTTTCACGAAAGAAGCAGGTATTATAATGCTAGCAGATAGTGTTGAAGCGGCAGTTAGGTCTATACAAAACCCAACTAAAGAAAAAATAGAAAATATGGTAGATAACATCTTTAAAGGAAAGTTATCAGAAAATCAATTGGATAATTGTGAATTGACTTTTAGGGATCTTAAGATTATAAAAGATTCTTTTCTGAAAGTACTAAAGGGGATATATCATGGAAGAATAGAATACCCTATGGATAGATTAAAGAATAAGGAGAAAAATAATGATACTAATAGACAACAGACAAAGTAGAATTGAAGTAACAGAAGAATTAGAAGATAAAATGAAAGAAATAATAGAATATAGTTTAAAAGAAGAATGTGTAAATGTACCTTATGAGATTAGCATAATATTTGTTGATAATAAAGAAATAAAAGAAATTAACAATGAGATGAGAGGAATAGACAATGCTACGGATGTATTATCTTTTCCTATGTTAGAATTTGAAAAGGATAAGTATTTTAAAGATATGTACGTAAATTATGAATTTATGCCTTATGAACTAAATGAAGGGCGATTAATTTTAGGTGATATGGCCTTATCGCTTGAAAGAGCAAAAGAACAATCAATAGAATATGGACACTCTTTTGTAAGAGAAGTTATGTATTTAGTAGTACATTCTATATTACATCTTTTAGGTTATGATCATATGGAAGATGATGATAAAAAAGTAATGCGAAAAAGAGAAGAAGAGATAATGAGAAAATTTAATATAACAAGATAATATAATTCACAATCTAAATTAAATTAGTTATAAAATATTTTGAAAACATAAGATAAATATAAAAAATATGAGCAAGATATTAGTAACTATATAAAAGATTAGATTGTGAATTTTTTACTACAAATAAGGGGCTAGTATTATGAAAGTTAAGAAAATTCTAGATAGTTTTAACTATGCTATAGAGGGAATAATATATTCTATAAGAACTCAAAGAAATATGAGAATACACGTTATAGCAGCAATAATGGTTTTAACATTATGTTTTTTTTATGATTTAAGTAAAGTTGAGCTACTTATTACAACTATAACAATAACTATGGTAATTGTTGCTGAAATGATAAACACGGCTGTGGAAGCTGCAATTGATGCAACTACCAATTATTACCATCCGCTTGCGAAGATATCGAAAAATGTTGCTGCTGGGGCTGTATTAATCACTGCATTTAATGCAGTGATAGTGGCGTATGTTATATTTTGGGATAGAATAAGACCTTTTTCAATTAATGTACTTAATAAAATTAGAAATTGTGATCCGCATATGATATTTCTTATATTAGTTATAGTTAGTATACTTACTTTAGTTGTAAAAGCAATATTTGGAGAAGGAACGCCATTAAGGGGTGGAATGCCAAGTGGTCATAGTGTAATATCTTTTTCTATTGCAACAACTATAACTTTAATTAGTAATAATTCTGTGATAATGGTATTATCTTATTTTTTGGCATTAATTGTAGCACAAAGTAGAGTTGATGCTAAAATACACTCTGTATTAGAGGTTGCTGTTGGCGCAATGTTTGGAATATTGGTAACTTTGCTTTTGTATAATTTTTTCTCGTAAATAGTTAAAAAACATTGAATTAAAATTATTTAGTGGTATAATTTACGTACACTTTATATGTATAAATATAGTAAAGAACCGAATAAAATTTTAATGAATATATATAATAAATATTTATAATAAACTTAGCATGGATTTGTAAAATACAAAATTAAGTTATTATTTATTTAAAGTTTATATTTAGGAGGAATAGATATGGATTATAAAGAATTAGTAAAAGAAGCTATAGAAGCAAGAAAAAATGCATATGTTCCATATTCCAACTTTAAGGTTGGTGCAGCGGTAATCACAGAGGATGGAACTATATATGGAGGCTGTAATATAGAAAATGCGTCTTATGGTGCTGCTAATTGTGCTGAAAGAACAGCTATATTTAAAGCAATTTCTGAAGGGCATAATTCTATAAAGGCTATAGCTGTTGTAGGAGATCAATCTACATATACAGCTCCTTGTGGAATATGTAGGCAAGTAATATCAGAGTTTTTAGAAGAAGATGGAAAAATAATAGTAGTTAAAAATGAAGATGATTATCAAATAAAAACTTTAGAAGAAATTTTACCAGGAGCATTTACAAAGAAAGACTTAATAAAGTAAGTATTGGAGGAAAAAATGTTTAAATCAGGATTTATAACAATAATAGGAAGACCAAATGTAGGTAAATCTACATTATTAAATTATATAATGGGAGAAAAAGTATCTATAGTTTCTAGTAGACCACAAACTACAAGAGATAATATACAAACTATAAAAACAACGGAAGATTATCAGATGATATTTGTAGATACCCCAGGAATGCATAAGCCAAGACATAAACTGGGAGAATATATGGTTAATGTAGCAAAGGATTCGTTAAAAGAAGTAGATTTAGTGTTGTTTATAACAACACCAGAAGATGAAATGCACAGAGGAGATGAACATATATTAAATCAGCTTAAAGAAGCTGGGGTTCCAACATTTTTATTAGTAAATAAAATTGATGAAAATCCTGCAGAAAGAGTGGCTAAAGCCATAGATACATATTCTAAAACTATGAATTTTGAAGAGGTTATCCCTTTATCTGCAATTAATGGGAAAAACATAGAGACGTTAATGAAGCTTATAGTTGAAAATTTACCGGAAGGACCAAAGTATTACCCAGAAGATATGATTATAGATAAACAAGAAAGATTTATAGTTACAGAAAGTATTAGAGAAAAAGCATTAAGATTATTATCTAAAGAAGTTCCTCATGGAATAGCGGTAGAGATAGTATTAATGAAAAAAAATGAAAAAGGTATATATAAAATAGAAGCTAATTTATTATGTGAAAAAGATTCTCATAAAGGTATAATAATAGGTAAAAATGGAAACATGCTTAAAAAGATATCTACATATGCAAGACAAGATTTAGAAAAGTTTTTTGGAAACAAAGTAAATCTTAAACTTTGGGTTAAAGTGAAAAAGGACTGGAGAGATAGTCCTACTATGCTTAAAGAACTTGGATATAAAAAATAGGAGTTCAAGATTTGAATTTAATAAAAACTAGGGGTGTAGTTCTAAAAACTCAAGATTACAAAGAAAATGATAAACTAGTATGGCTTTTTACAGAGAAATTAGGAAAAATTTCATTAATAGCTAAAGGTGCTAGAAAAGGGAAAAGTAAACTTATGTCAACTACACTTCCCTTTTGTTATGGTGAATTTGTACTTTACAAAGGTAGAAGTATGTATATATTAAATGAAGGAAAAATAATAGAATCCTTTCAGGATTTACTAGAAGACTTTGAATACTTAATATATGGTTCTTATTTAAATGAATTAGTTGACATATGTTGTGAAGATGGACAAAAGGAATTCTTTATATTCAAAAATTTAATTACAGCTTTTTATTTAATGAAGAATAAAGTTGTAGATTTAGATATTTTAGCAAGAGCCTTTGAATTAAAGATTTTATCTCATACTGGTTATGGTATAAATTTAGAAGAGTGTTGCATATGTGGAAATAAAATAAATACTTCAAATTATTTATCTATGCAATATTATGGTATGATTTGTAATAATTGTGAGAAAAGATATGTAACACAAATATCAACAATAGCTTATAATATATTAAAATTCCTTAATAAATCTGAATTGGAAAAAGTTCCAAGGATAAAGGTCCCACAAAATGCAAAAAAAGAAATAGAACAGATATTAAGTAATATTATAAGTACAAATTATACTAAAAGACCTAAAAGTCTTGATATGTTAAAACATTTTAAAGTGGAATAGGATTTTTACTTGAAAAACTTTTAAAATAGAGTTTATAAAGTATGGGGGTGTAAAAATGAGTGAAATAACTTTAGAAAAAATAGATATATTAAGAAACAGATTCAATATTAGTTATAGTGAAGCGAAAAAAGTTTTAGAAAAATGTGATGGTGATTTAGTAGAAGCATTGGTTTATTTAGAAGAAAGTCAATCGGATAAAAAGAAGAAGGAACTTTTTGATAAAGATGAAATAGTTAATTATATAAAAAGATTAATTGAAAAAGGCAATGTAATTAGAATAAGAGTAAAAAAAGATGATGAGGTAATAGTTGATGTACCCTTAAACGGGGTTATAGTAACAGGGGCAATATCAGCATTGTATCCTAAATTTTTAGTATTACTTACTGCAACATTAACAGCCACTGCTGTTGTTACTAAAGTTACTATAGAAGTAACTAAGGAAGATGGAACGGTAGAAGTAATTAATAAATATATAGAAAATGGTAAAAAAGTTGTTAAATCTACAACTTCAGATGTAATGGAAAAAATGTCAGATGTAACGTCTACAATAAAATTAAAATTAAACAGCTTATCAGATAAAGAAGATAATTTAAAGGAAAATTCATTTTCTTATAAAGTTAATTTGTAAAAGATATAGGGAAACGAGCTTCAACTTAAATTTATACATCAAATTTTTGTTATCAGTTAAGAAAAATAAGTACAAATATAGTTAGTTAAGAATTATGAATTATGAATTTAAGATGAAAGTGGCAACCACTTTCTGAAAATGATTTTAAAAAATCTATCAATATAATTTGCTTTGCAAATTTATAAAAAGATACGTTGAGAATTACTAGGAACGAAGTGAGTAGTAATAACCATAACTGTTAACTATTCACTCTTAACTTTTAACTAAAATAATCTGTTAGTTATTGATAAAATATTAATTTGAGTTTTCTCATTTGATAAATGAATAAGTTTAAAATTTAATTTGGAACCCTATAGCCCCTAAATATAATATATATTTAGGGGCTTATTTTAATTAGTTAAACAACTTTTAAAATTAAAAGTTATAAAAATAATTTTTAAATACTAACTTAGAAAAATGAAGAAATATAAGGAAATATACGGGAAAAAATATTTTTTATTATGTTATATTTATAACAAGCAAGAAATAAGATGAAAACTTGTATATTTAGCTTGAAATAGATATAATAAAAACTTGTTAATCATATATGTATTTTGAAATATTTAATAAAAAGGTGTATAATAAAAAGTAAAGTAGCATAAAAAATATACAATATCAAATTTAAAGTATAACAGATATAATGCGAAAAACCTTAAATGAAATACATTTTTCAATGTTTTTTTAAGAAATTTAATTTTATTAAAAAACAAAATGTATTAAAGATTAAATCATGTAAATATTTAAAATAATTTGAAATTTAAATGTTATCCTTCATAATTTGCATGATATGTCCCTGTATGGTAAAATATAGAGGAAAATATACTAGTTTTTAATATTTCATAAAATAAAATATTATAAAAAAGATTAATATTTGTTAAAATAAATAAAATGATAATAAAAGCTAAATTAAAATAATATTTAGTTTATTTTTGATTGATAGTTATTTTACACATTGAAATTGTAAAATTTAGTTTTATAGGAAAAGGGGATAGCATTAAAAAATTTAAACTGAAAGAGGGCGAAGACAATAGAATTCTCACCAAGGCAAGAAGAAATTATAAAACTTGTAAAAGAAAATGCACCAATTACTAGTGAAGCGTTAGCTGCAAAATTAGGGTTGACACGTTCAGCTTTAAGAGCAGATTTATCAATTTTAACCATGATTGGTATATTAGAAGCAAGACCTAAAGTCGGATATATTTACTCTAAAAATTCATCAATAGGCTTTAGCAGTGATTATATAAGAAGTATTAAAGTAAAAGATGTAATGTCAAAGCCTATAGTAGTACAAGAAGAAACTACTGTCTATAATGCTATTTTAGATTTGTTTTTAAGTGATGTAGGTACTTTGTTTGTAGTAAATAATGATAATTTAGTTGGTATTGTTTCTAGAAAAGATTTTATTAAAACTGCTATGGGTACTGCAGACATACACAAAGTTCCAGTAGGCATAATTATGTCAAGAATGCCAAATATAGTTTTAGTAGAAGAAGAAGATTCAGTATATGATGCTGCAAAAAAAATAATTGAACATGAAGTTGATTGCTTACCAGTGGTAGGTAAAGAAATTGAAGATGGCAGAGAGGTTTTTAAGATAAAGGGGAAAGTTTCAAAAACTAGCATAACTAATATATTTGTTAAACTGGGTGAAGATAGATAAATTGAAAAATTTATCTATTTAGCTATATATTTCTAATATTATTTTGTAATTAAGGGGTTGTTTAACATGGAAGAGAAAAAATATGTGTACCTATTTAAAGAAGGAAATGGTGATATGCGTGATTTGCTTGGGGGCAAAGGTGCAAATCTAGCAGAAATGACCAACATAGGAATACCTGTACCTATGGGATTTACGGTAACAACAGAGGCATGTAATAAATATTATGAAGATGATGAAATTATATGTGATGAAGTTGTAAATCAAATTTATAACAAATTAGAGCAACTTGAAAATGAAACAGGTAAACAATTTGGGGGACTTGAAAATCCATTGCTAGTTTCAGTAAGGTCAGGAGCAAGAGCTTCTATGCCTGGCATGATGGATACGATATTAAATTTAGGATTAAATGATGATACTGTAGAAGTAATGGCCAAAAAAACATCAAATCCAAGGTTTGCATATGACTCTTATAGAAGATTTATTCAAATGTTTTCAGATGTAGTAATGGGAATAGATAAAAAACTTTTTGAAAGCATAATGGATGAAAAGAAAAATGAAAAATCAGTTAAATTAGATACAGAATTAAATGCTGATGATTTAAAAGAATTAGTTATAAAATTTAAAGAACTTTATAAAAAGGAAATAAATGAAGATTTTCCAATAGAACCTAAAAAGCAATTAATACAGTCTATAACAGCGGTATTTAGGTCTTGGAATAATCCAAGAGCTATAGTGTATAGAAGGCTTAATGATATTCCATCTAGCTGGGGTACTGCTGTTAATGTTCAAGAAATGGTATTTGGAAATAAAGGCAATACATCAGGAACAGGTGTTGGTTTTACGAGAAATCCGGCAACAGGAGAAAATAAAATATTTGCAGAGTATTTAATGAATGCTCAAGGTGAAGATGTTGTTGCAGGAATAAGAACACCACAACCAATTTCAAAATTAAAAGAAGATATGCCTAAAATATATGAGGAATTTATATCCATAGCAGATACTTTAGAAAAACATTATAAAGATATGCAAGATATGGAGTTTACTATAGAAGAAGGCAAATTGTATTTTCTTCAAACAAGAAATGGCAAAAGAACAGCGCAAGCTGCATTAAAAGTTGCGGTGGATTTAGTAGAAGAAGGTATGATTTCTAAAGAAGAAGCAGTCTTGAAGGTTGATCCAAAACAATTAGATACTTTATTACATCCAAATTTTGACAATAAAGAAATAGAAAAAAGTATTCCTATAGCAAGTGGACTTCCAGCTTCACCAGGTGCTGCTTGTGGTAAAATATACTTTACAGCAGAAGCAGCAAAACAAGCTCATGAAGGTAGAGGAGAAAAGGTTGTTTTAGTTAGACTTGAAACATCACCAGAGGATATAGAAGGAATGGTAGCAGCAGAAGGAATACTTACAGTAAGAGGTGGTATGACATCCCATGCTGCAGTCGTTGCAAGAGGCATGGGAACTTGTTGTGTAGCTGGATGTGGTGAAATAAGAGTTAATGAAGAAGAAAAAACTTTAATAGCTAATAACGTAATCTATAAAGAAGGCGACTATATATCATTAGATGGAAGTACTGGTAATGTATATGAAGGTGAAATTAAAACTGTAGAACCAGCTATAAGTGGATATTTTGAAACACTTATGAGTTGGGCAGATAGTATAAGAGCTCTAAAAATAAGAACTAACGCTGATACACCAAAAGATACTGCGCAAGGTATTAGATTTGGTGCTGAAGGTATTGGACTTTGTAGAACAGAGCATATGTTCTTTGCAGCAGATAGAATAATGGCTGTTAGAGAAATGATAGTTGCAAAAAATGAAGAAGAAAGAAAAAAAGCTTTAAATAAAATTCTTCCAATTCAAAGACAAGATTTTATAGAAATTTATGAGGAATTAAAAGAAAAACCTGCAACTATAAGATTTTTAGATCCACCGCTACATGAATTTTTACCATCAGATGAGGCAGATATAAAGGAATTGGCAGAAGATTTAGATATAACTGTAGCAGATTTGAAATCTACAATTCAATCATTGCATGAATTTAATCCAATGATGGGACATAGAGGTTGTAGACTTGCAGTATCCTATCCAGAAATAGCAGAAATGCAAGCAAGAGCTGTAATAGAAGCAGCGATAGATGTGAAAAGAAGAAAAGGATATGATATAGTTCCAGAAATAATGATTCCGTTAGTTGGCGAAGTAAAAGAATTAAAATGTATAAAAGATGTTGTTGATAAGGTTGCAAAGGAAATTATAGAGAAAAGTGATGTTAAACTTGAATATCTTGTAGGAACTATGATAGAAGTTCCTAGGGCAGCTCTTACTGCTGATAGAATAGCCGAAGAAGCTGAATTCTTCTCATTTGGAACAAATGATTTAACACAAATGACTTTTGGTTTCTCAAGAGATGATGCAGGAAACTTCTTAAAACATTATTATGATAAAAGAGTTTATGAATTTGATCCTTTCCAAAAATTAGATCAAGATGGTGTTGGAAAGTTAGTTGAAATGGCTGCTAAGTTAGGTAGAGAATCTAGACCAAACTTAAAAGTTGGAATTTGTGGAGAGCATGGTGGTGATCCATCTTCAGTTGAATTCTTCCATGGTGTAGGATTGAACTATGTCTCATGTTCACCGTTTAGAGTTCCGGTAGCTAGATTGGCAGCAGCTCAAGCGCAAGTTAAGAATCCAAGAAAATAATATTTAAAAATATATACCGCTACACATATGTGTAGCGGTTTTAATATTTTCAAACTAAAGTCTTGTATTAAATTTTTGTTCGATATAACTTTTGAATTTTAGAGAAAAATCATATTGAAAATAACAGTCTTTTGTTGCTTTCTTTAGCATTTTACAAAAGATTTTTTTATTACATTTATTTATATTACCAAAATAATCCCTTGATAATTTCCAATACTTTTGAGGAAATGATAGATATGATAAAAGATATTTATAATCATCTAAAGTGAGTTGTGAACTTAGCTCATACTCCTCAAAAAAGCTCATAGCAACTGTAAAACTCCAATTTATCTTCTCTTTACGTAAAACTCTTCTTAGACAATAACCAATATCAAGGGCACAATAATCAATTTTACATTTATCAAAATCTATCACCCATACATTATCATCTATATCTAAAATTAAATTTTTACTAACATAGTCATTATGACAAATTGACTTAGACAAGTAAGATTCATCTATTAGAGAAGCTATATAATTAGATAATTGAGCTAATTTTATATTGGTTTCAAAGTTTTTTAAATAGATTTTAGAGTAGTTATCATTAAACCTAGAGGCTAAGTTAAAATAAACCAATAAATTATTAAAATGTTTGTTTATAGATTTATAAAGATTACTACAACCAACTTTGATTTTACTTTCACTTATAGGTTGAAATAGTTTAGAATAACTATGGATTTTACCTAAAGTTTCAGCAGCTAGTAGTATTTCATATTGGGAATTAAAATTGCATTTAAGCCCATCAATCCAAGGAGTTAAAATAAAAAGCATATCATTATAGTTTACAAATCTACCATGGTTTTTTGTAGGTAAAATTCTAGGAACGTGGATATTATGTCTGTAAATCCACTCTATAGCAGAATATACAAACATAAGTTCTTCTGCAGGATAATAAACTTTCTTAATACAATATGTATTATCCGGTGTAACAATCTTATAAACAGCTCTTTGCTTATCGGTATCTTTGAATTTAATTTGTTCTATAGTAAAATCATTTAAATCATAATGTGGAATAACATAAGTTTTTACGTTATTTATAGTTAAAAATTTAGAATTATTTTTAGAAACATCTAATGTACTCATTAACAATACTCCTTTAAAAAGATTACATTATAAACATATTAATAAAAAAACGCTAATATACATGAATGATAAAAATACTTTATTAAAATTAGAATAATAATTAAAATATTAGAATAAACTTAAATGGATTTATATAGGGAAAAAATCTCAAATTTAAATTTATTCAATAACTTTAAAATATTTTCATACAAGATACAGTGTTGAATTCTAAGTGATTCGGAGCATGTATCACTGTTTTAGGTATACAAGTTTGGAAATGAATAAATTTAAGAGTCAACTTGGAACCCCATAGGCGTAAAGCTAAACCTAAAAGTTCCAAAATTATAGTGTTAAAAGTAATAATGAAAAAGATTAAAATGATAGTATGTGAAAATTTCAAAGAAACTCTAAATATGTTTTTATCTGATTTTTATGACCACCCGGATAAGCGATGTCCTTGTCTGGTGCACCGGCTAGTCTGTCCTTTGATTAGGTCAAAAAAGTCAAACAAAAATCTATAAGAGTTTCTAAATCAATTTTCAATGAATATATTCTCTAAAATAAGATTTGCACCTAAGATTATATTGAAGAGAATAATTTTCAATTTTTGTAAGTACTAAAGGTATTTAAATATTTTATTGATGAAAAAGGTATATTTGAAATTGAAATTAAAAATTTACAAATAATAGATTTGACTTTAAGGTACTTTAGTTATATGATTTATAATTGCTAAAGTATTATAAAAATATAACTAAAATTTTATATTACTTTAGTGTTTGTAAATAAAATATATAGTATAATTTAATTTTAACAAAGGAATTTCAATAATATTGATAGAATAAGTAAGTAACATATAAAGGTTAGGAGGATTTTTGATGAATATAAGAGAAAAAATAGAAAAAAATGAAAAACTTATATTAAATCCTTTTGCAACTTACTCAATAAATACAAAGGGTAGAAAAATATTAGAGAAAGAAGACGATTTTAGAACTTGTTATATGATTGACAGAGATAGAATAATTCACTCTAAGTCTTTTAGACGATTAAAAGTTAAGAGTCAAGTATATATTAAAACATTAAACGATCATTATAGAACAAGGCTCACACATACTTTAGAAGTTTGTCAAGTAGCTAGAACTATAGGAAAAGCTATAGGATTAAACGAAGATTTAATAGAAGCAATAGCATTAGGACATGATATCGGACACGGACCCTTTGCTCATACTGGTGAAGAAGTGTTAAATGAGCTTTTGCCTAATGGTTTTATGCACAATAGTAATAGTGTAAGGGTTTTAACTAAAATAGAAAATGACGGAAAAGGACTAAATTTGACGACGGAAGTATTAAATGGCATACTTTATCATAGTGGTTTTGGGTTAGATAGGAATAATCCGACGACTTTAGAAGGACAAGTTGTTAAATATAGCGATAAAATAGCTTATGTAAATCATGACATTGATGATTCTATAAGGGCGGGTTTATTAAAAGAAAAAGACCTTCCTATGGATATTATAAAAATTTTAGGAGAAAATCATAATAAACGAATAAATAATTTGATAATAGATTGCGTTAATAAAACTCTTGAAAATATAAGTGAAAATATAAGTAAAGTGGAATTATCATTAGAAATTGAAGAAGCTTTAAGCAATTTAAGAAGATTTATGTTTAAAAAAATCTATAAAGGAAATATTTTAAAACTAGAGAGAGATAAGGCGAAGTTTATTTTACGACATATTTATGAATATTTTTATAATAAACCAGAACAATTGCCAGATTTCTATAAAAATATTGTTTTAAAAGAAGGATTACATCAGGGGGTAGCAGATTATATATCAGGTATGAGTGATGAATATTGTTTAAGAGTATTTAATGATATATATGTGCCTAAATGTAGTACATATATTATATAGAATATGTCAATAATGTATTTAGAAAAGATTGATATATAGAATTTAAAAATTACAGATTAAACAATACATTGTAGATTAGGATACCTAAAAAAGATGTAATTTAGCTAAAAATTAGGTTGAATTCAAGGAGATATGTTAGAATGAAAATTTTCTAGAATTTATGAATAAATTAAAATGTGAACTTGTTTTACTATAAAATGTTATAAAAATTTAACTTTTTGAAGGAGATTTTTACTTTATAAAGAATATATAAAAAGTGAAATATAAATTTCGATAAAAAAAATTAAAAATAAAGAAGGAATTTTAATTTTTTTGTCGAATTTCAAGAAGATAAATAAAAAAAGGTGGGATTTAGTTAGTGATTTCAGAAGAAGTCATTCAAAGAATTAAAGATGAAGCGGATATAGTAGACATTATATCTGAAAAAATTTCATTAAAAAGAGCAGGAAGAAACTTTATTGGAAGATGCCCATTTCATAATGAGAATACTCCATCCTTTACTGTATCTCCAGATAAACAAATTTATAAGTGTTTTGGTTGTGGAGAAGCTGGTAATGTTTTTAGTTTTGTCATGAAAACAGAAAATTTGACTTTCCCAGAAGTAATAAAAAAATTAGGAGAAAAGTTAGGGATAGAGGTAGAAGAAAAAGGGGTTATAAATAAAGAAAAAAAAGATAAATTTGAAAGAATGAAAAAGCTGAATGTAGATGCAGCTAAATTCTTTTTTGCTAACTTAAGAAAGAATACAAAATCTATGAATTACCTAAGAAATAGAAAAATTGAAGACAAGACAATGAACAGGTTTGGGCTAGGTTTTGCATTAGACAATTGGCAAGATTTAAGAAATTATCTTAAAAACAAAGGATATTCCGATAATGAAATGGAGCAGTTAGGATTAATAATAAAAAGTCCAAAAAATAATTATTATAATAGATTTAGAAATAGAATAATATTTCCAGTATTTGACCATAGAGGGACAGTTATAGGTTTTGGAGGAAGAGTTTTAGATGATAGCAAACCTAAATATTTAAACTCTCCTGAAACACCATTATTTTATAAAGGAACTAATTTATATGGATTAAATTTTGCAATAAAAGACGATTTTAAAAAGACGATAATTATGGTAGAAGGGTATATGGATTGTATAGCTTTATACCAAGAAGGAATAAAAGGAGTAGTGGCTACTTTAGGAACTGCTTTAACAGAAAATCAAGCTAAACTTTTAAAAAGATATGCAGATAAGGTTATAATTGCTTATGATGCAGATAATGCAGGACAAAAGGCAACTGCAAGAGGTCTAGAAATATTAAAAAAGGTTGGGTTAGAGGTTAGAGTACTTTCAATACCTAAAGGCAAGGATCCAGATGATTTTATAAAAAAGTATGGTAAGAGCGCTTTTGAAAAACTTATGGATGATGCATTGCCACTTATAGAATATAGATTAAAAAAGGCAGAAGAAGGAATAAATTTCTCAGATAATGAAATGATAATAAGGTATAAGAACTTAGCAATGAAAATACTACAAGATGTGGGTGAATTTGAAAGAAATATCTATATAAAGCAAATTGCTGAGAAATTACATGTAAAAGATGAAATATTAAATGATGAATTTAATAGAATAAATAAAAAAATACAATCTAATAATGTAATTGATTTTGACAAATTTAATAAGACTTCATATATTGAACCAGCAATTGTTAAAGCTGAAAGAATTTTATTAAAGTACATGTTAGAAGACAAAGAATATTTTAATAAAGCAAAAGAATTGTTAGGAAATATAGGTTTTTCGTCTGAAGCACATGAGAGAATTTACGAGTTAATAGTTAAATTTTCCAATTTAAATTATGATAATAAAATACAATCTATTGAAAATAATTGTAATGATAGTGAAACAACTAAACAATTTATTAACTTATTACAGTGCTCTATTGATAAGGAAAATTGTAATATAGATAAAATGATAGAAGATTGTATAAAAAATATAAAAAAATATAAGTTAGAGGAGTCAGAAAAAGAAGTTATGAATAAAATTAAACATTATGAAGCACAAGGAAATGTGGAAGAAACATTAAAATATACTCAGCAGTTTATAGAAATACAAAAGACTTTAAAAAACTTACAATAGCATGAAAGGAGGTAACACAATGAAAGACAAGAACTCAAAGGTTGCAGTAGTAAAGAAACTTATAGAAAAAGGAAAAAAGCAAGGATCTTTAACTTATAAAGAAATTGTAGAAGAACTAGATGATGTAGAATTAAATCCAGAGCAAATAGAAAAAATATATGAAGCATTAGAAGCAATGGAAATTGACGTAGTTGGAGAAATTCAAGAAGAAGAGGAAGAAGAAGAAGAAGAGATAGATATATCTATACCGGAAGGTATTTCAATAGATGACCCAGTAAGAATGTACTTAAAAGAAATTGGAAAGGTACCTCTATTATCATCAGAAGAAGAAATTGACTTAGCGCAAAGAATAGAAGAAGGGGAAGAATATGCTAAGAAAAAATTAGCAGAAGCAAACCTTAGACTTGTTGTAAGTATAGCTAAGAGATATGTTGGAAGAGGTATGTTATTCTTGGATTTAATACAAGAAGGAAATTTAGGACTTATAAAAGCTGTTGAAAAATTTGATTATAGAAAAGGATATAAGTTCTCAACATATGCAACTTGGTGGATAAGACAGGCGATTACAAGAGCTATAGCAGATCAAGCTAGAACTATTAGAATACCAGTTCATATGGTTGAAACTATAAATAAATTAATAAGGGTTTCAAGACAATTACTTCAGGAGTTAGGAAGAGAACCATTACCAGAAGAGATTGCAAAACAGATGGATATGTCTGTAGATAAAGTTAGAGAAATAATGAAAATAGCCCAAGAGCCAGTATCACTAGAAACTCCGATTGGTGAGGAAGAAGATAGTCATTTAGGTGATTTTATACCAGATGATGAGGCTCCAGCTCCAGCGGAAGCAGCTGCATTTACTATGCTTAAGGAACAATTAATTAATCAGCTTCAAACATTAACACCAAGAGAAGAAAAAGTATTAAGATTAAGATTTGGATTAGATGACGGTAGAGCTAGAACTTTGGAAGAAGTAGGTAAGGAGTTTAATGTTACTAGAGAAAGAATTAGACAGATTGAAGCAAAAGCATTAAGAAAGTTGAGACACCCAAGTAGAAGTAAGAAATTAAAAGATTACTTAGATTAAAAATGAGGTTTAATGAATTTATAACTGGCATTTAGAATATACAAATATAAAGCTAAAGGTATTTTTACCTTTAGCTTATTTTAAATTAAAAAATAATAAAAATATAGTTTTAATTTAATTTTACGGTAATTTTGTTTTATGATATAATTAGTCCATATTCAGTTTAAGTAATAGTTCAAATTACTAATCTATTTTGCAAAATTCTATGTTTATAGAACTTTAATAATTCTATTATTAAAATCTGTTTTCCTTGGGTTTAACAAAATATACATTGTGATTCTGGTCTATTATTTTCTTTAATAGGACTTGTGTAAAAAATAGCTTCTATTTATTTAAAAGTAAGAAGAACATATTGTAAGATAAAAAATAAATTTAGAATAAACGATTAAAAATTAAATATGATTTATAATATATATAAAATATGTTGAAAAGAGGTGATAAGGTGCTATTCAATTCAAGAAAAGAAAAAGAAATATTAGTAGTTTTTTTATTTGTAATAATATTTAATATAGCAGTAATTTTTCTTATGGGATATATGAATTCTTATATAATAATAAGTTTATTAAAGTTATTATTAATTTCATATAACATATATTATTTTTATTATATAGGTTTATGGATAACTTTAAAGTATGAAATTAAGGAAAAAGAAATTTTAATTATTGGTTTTAAAGGATTGAAAAAGATTAAAATTTCAACAGATGAAATAGAGGGATATACTAAAACTAAAGGCAATATAAAAGGAGTGAAACTTTCAGGAATAGCTACACATAATTTTGCGTTAGGAAGAATTGTTATTAAAAAAATAGGTACTACAAGAATGTTTGTTACTAATAATAAAGATGTTATATATTTAAAAACTAAAGAAATAAATTATGCGATATCGCCTGAAAACATAGAAGTCTTTGAAAAAAACATTGAAGAAAAAAATATCCACTTAACAGAGTGGGAAGGTAAATTTAATAAAATTCACAAGATATATAAAGAATGGAAATTTAAAATACCAATAATATTAACAGGAATAGTAATAGTAATTTTAATTTTAAATCCGTTGATTTTATATTTAACGGAAAGATTGCCAGATATTATGCCTATTACCTTTGATGCTAAATTTAATGTGGTTAAAGTGGGCACTTCTAAAGAATTTGCTTCAGCACAAATGACTTATGGAGTTCTTAATATGGCATTATTTTTCTGTATGTATTATGCTGCATATTTTTATGCTAAGTATGATAAAAAAGTAGCGTATAGATACTTATACGTTCCTCTAGTTATAGCTTTGTTATTTTTATTTATACAAATTAAAATATTGATAGGTTAGTAAAGGATGATACAAATGAATTTAAGTAATAGATTGAAAACTATAAGCGAAATGATAGATAATAATACAAAAACTATAGTAGATGTAGGAACGGATCATGGTTATATTCCTATTTATCTTGCTAAAAACAAAAAAATAGATTATGCAATAGCATCAGATATAAATAAAGGACCTGTAGAAAAAGCAAAATTAAATATAAAAAATTACAGTTTAGAAAATAGGATTAAATGTAGATTAGGTGGCGGACTTACAACAATTAAAAAGAATGAAGTTGAAGCAGCTATAATAGCTGGTATGGGTGGAAACTTAATTAGAGATATAATAGAAGAAAGTTTGGATGTATTTAAAAATTTAGATTATGTTATTTTACAACCAGTTCAAAATCCAGAAGTTTTAAAAGAGTATATATATAGTAAAGGCTATGATATTTTAGATGAAAATCTAGTAAAAGAAGATGAAAAATTCTATGAAATATTTAAAATTAGATATAATAATAATATAAAAGAAATAGAAACTATATATTATGAAATAAGTGAAATTTTATTAGAGAAAAAACATCCAATTATGAAAGAATATTTAAATTTTAAACTTGGAAAATACATGAAAATATGTGATGGATTAAAATTAAATAGTGAAAGTGCTACAAGTAGAAAAAAAGAATTGGAATTTAAAGTAAGCAAAATAAAGGAGTTTTTAGAATGTCTTTAAAGGTTAAGGATATAATAAAAATAATGAATCAATATGCTCCAATAAAATTAAAAGAAGACTATGATAATGTAGGTTTAATGATTGGAGATAAAGAAAAACAAGTAACAAAAATATTAGTGGCTTTGGATACTACTTTAGATGTAATTGAGGAAGCAAAAGAAAAACAATGTAATTTTATACTAAACCACCATCCTATATTATTTTTAAAACCTAAAAGTATAACTACAGATACATTATTAGGAAAAAAGATAATAAATCTTATAAAAAATGATATAAATGTTTATGCAAGTCATACAAATTTGGATTCAGTTGAAAATGGAATTAATGAGATGGCAACTAGGATTTTAGGATATGATAAATTTAAGGTTCTAGATTGTAGTAGAGCTTTAGGCTATAATAATGGAAAACATGGCATAGGTAGATTAGTAAAGCTAGAACAAGGCATTTCATTGAAAGAACTTTGTATAAAAGTTAAAAAAAGTTTTAAGGCATCTAATATAAGATATACTGGTAATGAAGAAAAATTAATAAAAACTATAGCTATAATAAATGGTAGTGGACAAGATTACTTAAATCTAAGCAAAACAAAGGGTGCAGATTGTATAATAACAGGAGATACAACGTATCATTACATAAGTGATATAAAAGAAGAAGGCATAGCAGTAATAGATGCAGGACACTTTGTTACAGAATGGCTACCAATGGTGGCATTTAGTAAAAAATTTGAAGAAATTTTAAGAAATAATGGATTTAATAATGAAATAATTCTATCAGAAAAAACAGTTGATCCATATAAATATGTTTAAATATAAAGCTCTAAGCTAGAATTAGCTTAGAGCTTTATATTTTCAATTTAAGAAAATATTTGTATAAGTTATTATATTTATATAACTTTGGTTCATTTTGCATCTCAAATTATTGAATATAAAGTTTTATGAAGTACATAATAAGAATATAATCAGCTCACAAACTAATTAATAAAAATAGTTATTTAAATATAATTATTAAAGTATATAGTTTTAACTGAGTTGATATAGGGTTTTAACCTACATTTTAAATATAAATTTAAAGTTGTAGGATACCCGATAAATAGTTACTTTAATTTTAATATTATATATTAAAGTAATTATTATATTAATCTTTTAAAGTAATATAAACATATTAGTTTAAGAAGAGAAAGTAATTTTTATAAAGGTAAGAAAATTAAATTTAATTTAAGACTATTATTATTTATACTATTACCAAACAACTTCTGTTTTATGTTTATGTTAAAGATTAATATAAAATTAGTTAGTTATAATTTTATAGCTAATTATAGAAATATATTTATTTAATATTTAAACCTATAATCATAAGCTATGTAGTATAGTATTCACCAAAGAAAAAGTAATACAAATACTACTTAATTAAAGACTAAATAACTTTTCCTAAGATAAACACTTATACTGCATAAAAATAGATTTATTATTGAATATAGGGTTAAAATATTTTATAAAATATTTCTGCTATTAGAAGTATTAAAGTATTAAATTTTAATACTTCTATAATTAAATTTTAAGAAAGGTTGATTACCGATGGGAAATAAAATGAAAAAGAAAAAAAACAATGGGCACAAGCATATTGATCATGACCCAAGAACTGAAAGTGCTAAAGCTGTTTTTGGTGAACCAAAGGCTAAAGAATACAATCCAACTGATTTTAAAATTTAAATAATAAAGAAAATGCAATGATATTTGTCATTGCATTTTCTTTATTATTTAAATTTAATATATATACAATTATAAAAAAATTTATTTTTACAACAAAAATTATAATGATTTATATAGTTAATTTTAAAAAATACAAAAAAATTTGCATTTATATTAAAAGTATGATAATATAAATCTTGCGAGTAAGTCAGACAATCGCTGCTGATTTTTTCAGGAGAGGAAAGTCCGAGCTCCGTAGGGCAGGGTGCTGGGTAACTCCCAGTGGAGGTGACTCTAAGGAAAGTGCAACAGAGATATACCGCCAGAACAAGTTTACTTGTGAGTTTAGATTTTATCTAACTGGTAAGGGTGGAAAGGTGAGGTAAGGGCTCACCAGCGTACTGGTGACTGTACGGCTATGTAAACCCCATCTGGAGCAAGATCGAATAGGGGGATATATGGGGCTGCCCGTCCCGTCCCCGGGTGTATCGCTTGAGTTTATTGGTAACAATAGGCCTAGATAGATGATTGTCAAATACAGAACTCGGCTTATAGATTTATCTCGTATATGAAAAACATTAGGTTAACGCCTAGTGTTTTTCTTTATGTGTATAATAAAATAAAATGTTGAATAAAAAAATTAATAATGTGAGTCATTAGCATAAAATAAGGAAGTATATGGCAAGGTAAAATTTGAAAATTAAGTGAGAATTTCTGGTATTTTACTTATATTAAAAATTGATATTAAAAACAAGCATTATATTTTTTACTTATATGGGTATAATATATACGAATTAATAAAACATATTTAAAACGGAGGTATATGAAAATGTCAGAAAACGAAAATAAAAACAAATATGAAAATAAAAGTAGTTTCTTAGGATGGATAGTAAGATTAGTATTATTTGCAATTGTCTTAGGTGTGACATCATTTTTGACACCAGGTTTTACTGTTAATGGATTATGGTCTATGATTATAGCAGCGGTTGTTATAACTGTATTAGACTATTTTGTAGAAGCTCTTATGGGAGTTGATGCATCACCTTTTGGAAAAGGTTTTAAAGGTTTTGCTATTGCAGCTGTAATAATATACTTAGCACAATTTGTAGTACCAAATATGAGAGTATCTATAATAGGAGCTTTAATAGCAGCTATAATTATTGGAATCATAGACGCCATATTTCCAGGAAGAGTTATGTAAAATAATATTATAAAAAACACCCTATAAATATTTTTTTAATATTTATAGGGTGTTTTTTACTTTTATTAGTATATATTTATAGGGTATATACTAATAAAAATTAAGATAAAAACAGTTAAGTGATTAATATTATAAACTGCATTAAATTCTTTATATATTGAAAGTTACATAGAAGATAATAATCATATTAAATTAAGGAATATATGTGAGCATAATAAATAAAAAGTAGATTAAATTTGTTGTTGAATTTCAAATTGAGATAAATTTTTTCTTTTAGTAAAAATTATTTTAAGATTTTACAGGTGAAAAATCATTTAATAAAAGTTTAATTAAAATAAAAAATATAGTAATATATAAATATGAAAAAAGTGAGAAATAAGGAATATAAATAATCTAAGTGTTTAAAAAGAGATTATATAGAAATTGTATCAGAATAGCTGTTAATTCAATAAAATAAATATGATGATAACTTAACTAAAGTATAGAAATATACGTAAGTATATTATGAGCGCAACGTGAAGTTTGAAAATTTAATATTAAAAAGATTTTATGTTGTTAGAACGCAGGAGGAAATGAAATGGGTTATAATTTAATTGATTTAGTGGACAGGGCAATAGACACATCAAATAAAATTTTAAATTTTTACGAAAATATTAAAAATAATAACAACATAAGTTCTTTTAATGTTTTTGTAAATATATTAAAAAAACATGAGAAGGAAAAAATTAATTATTATAAAGGGTTAAAGGAGTCTATGGATTATGAAAGTACAAAAGAAATAAATTTTTTTTTATATGATAAAATTTCATCACTTATTACTCAATTTAACAATAAGATTAGTAGTCATAGTTGCGGAATTAATACAAAAGAGCTAATTGAATGTGCAATAGAAATAAATAAAGATGTTAGGGCACTATTTATAGATGTAAGAGGTAGAATAACAAAAGATGAGGATGATTGGGAAACCTCTGAATATAAAGTTTTAAGTATTATAATAAATATACAAGAGGAATATATAAAAAAATTAGAGCAGTTATACAACAAGAGTTATATAGGGAAACAAGCTCCAATTTAAATTTATTCAATAACCTTAAAATATTTTTATACAAGATGGAGTGTTGAATTCTAAGTGATTCGGAGCATGTCTCACTATTTGGGGTATCCAAGTTTTGGAATGGATAATTTTAAGAGTCAACTTGGAACCCTATACAGAGAAATAAGTTAAAAGTTAAATTTATTCCATAATTTTAAAATGTTTTTATATAAAATGCAATGTTGAATTCTAAGTGATTGGGAGCATGTCTCACTATTTTGAGTATCCAAGTTTTAAAGCGAGTGATTTTAAAAGTAAACTTAGAATCCTATAAAAAATTTCAACTTGATAAAATTACAAGTTGAAATTAGAGTTTATAATTAGTTAATTTATATGTAAAGCACTAACAATAACTTTAAGAAAATATTGTTAGTGCTTTTTATAATTATTTATTAATTATAAATTCATCTATGGTATCTACAAGTTGTCCAATTTCGGGCTTGCTAATTTGAGCGTTTGCACCTACATCAATACCTTTATGTTTTAAATCATTAGTAATTAAAGATGAAAAGATTATACAAGGTAATTTTCTTAAGGTAGTATGTTCTTTAATTTTTCTTACAAGAGTATGACCATCCATTTGAGGCATTTCAATATCAGTTATAAGTATTTGAACATCATCTATAAAGTTTTCTTTTTTACTTTCAGCTAAGCTAGTAAGGTATGTTAATACCTCATTACCATCATTGAAAAATATTAAATCATTAAAACCAGCTTTATTCAGTGTGTTTTTTAAAAGTGTTCTTATTAATGCTGAATCATCAGCTAAAACAATTTTTACTCCATGTCTATCTTTACAATGTACATCTTTAATTTTATCTTCACTTATACCTATTTTGGGGTTTATGTCAGTAATAATTTTCTCGAAATCTAAAAGTAATATAATTTTGTCTTTAAATAATATGTTTCCAATTACTAAAGGATTAGTTGAAATTTCATCAGGCTTTCGAATTTGTTCCCACTTAATACGGTGAATTGCAACAATATCATCTATTTTAAAGGCTACTTTAACTTTATTAAATTCACATAAAATAGCTTTAAAAGGTTTTGTACTATTATTCTTATGAGAATCAAGAACTTGACTTAAGTTAATTAAGGTAAGTATCTCATCTCTACAAAGAACTACACCATCTATAGAAGGATGATTATTAGGTAGTTCTGTTAGGTTATCTATATCCACCACTTCTTTAACCTTTATAACATTTATTGCATAATGTTTAGTATTTACTATAAACTCTAGTATCTCAACTTCACCAGTACCAGACTCTAGTAGTATATCTGTTTTCATAAAATTAACACCTACTTTTTAAAAATATTAATATATTATATATATTTTGAATATACAGTTTTTAGTATAAATTTGCAAATTAACTTTTCTATGAATAATATTATAATAAAAATTTTGTTATAGAAAAAGTTAATATATATTTCGTGTAAAAAGATAGTTGCTTTAATGTATTTTAAATTTTAATTTATAAATTTGAAATAATTTGATATGAGTTATATAATAAAAAAGAGCAAATTCATATAAAGTATAAATAATTTTAAGTATATGAAAAAGTATTTAAATTTTAAATGCTTAGTTTTTTGCTGTTCATATTAAGAAAAGGAGGATTAAAATGGAGATATCTAAAGATAAAACTACTAATATTTTATCACATAGAAAAAATTTAAGATTTAAGCTTATAATTGAAGGTGCTGTAGTTGGCCTGATTACAGGTATAATTATTGTTTTGAATAGGTTAGCTATAGATAAATTATTTAAAATTTCTAATGATATTTATAGTAGTTCAAAGGGTAACCCTATAAAAATAGCAGTTGTAATTATAATTTTATCATTTTTAGGATATTTAGTTGGTGTGTTAGTAAAGAAAGAGCCGATGATATCAGGTAGTGGGATACCTCAAGTAGAGGGATTTTTAGTTAGAAAATTAAACATTAATTGGTTACGAGTTCTTATAAATAAATTTATAGGTGGAGTGATTTGTTTAGGGGTAGGTCTTTCAGCAGGAAGAGAAGGTCCATCAGTTCAAATGGGAGCAGCAGTTGGACAAGGGTTCTCTAGGATTTTTAAAAGAGTAAATATTGAAGAAAAGTTTTTAACTACAAGTGGAGCTAGTGCAGGATTAGCAGCTGCATTTAATGCACCATTATCAGGGGTAATGTTTGCATTAGAGGAAACTCATAAAAATTTTTCTCCATTAGTTTTACTTTCTGCCATGTCATCAGCACTTACAGCAGATTTTGTGGCAAAGAGATTTTTAGGTTTAGATCCAGCATTAAATTTTAAAGGAATAGCTTCATTGCCTTTGAAGTTTTATTGGGTTTTAATATTATTAGGAGTTTTAGTTGGTATAAGTGGTACAATTTTTAACAAAGGAATATTAAAAAGTCAAAAAATTTATGGTAGCTTTAAGAGAATTCCTATTGAAGTAAAGACAATAATACCTTTTATAGTAACAGGAATTGTAGGTGTGATTTCACCAATATTAATTGGTGGTGGGCATAATCTTATAATGAGTTTGTCAGAAAATAAGTATGCATTGGTAACTTTGTTGCTTTTTTTAGTTATAAAATTTTTATTAGTTCTTATATGCTTTGGTTCAGGTATACCTGGGGGAATATTTTTTCCATTATTAGTACTTGGAGCATTAGTAGGAAATATTTTTGGCATTATAGTATGTTATAGTTTAGGAGTACCTAGCATTTATATATTAACTTTTATAATATTAGCAATGGCAGGACATTTTACTGCAATAGTTAAAGCACCTATAACAGGTATAATATTAATTACAGAGATGACAGGTTCTTTTGATCATATGTTACCTTTAGCAATAGTTTGTATATTTGCATATATAACTTCTGATTTATTAAAATCAGAACCAATTTATGAAAGTTTACTAGAAAATATTTTAAGAAAGAATGGGGAAAATTTTGAAGGAAACAGTAAGACTAAAACATTGATAGAATATGCTATACACATGGGATGTACTACAGAGGGACAATTAATGAAAGATATAAACTGGCCAAAGGATTGTTTAATTGTGGCAATAAAGCGAGGAGACAAAGAAATAATACCTAGAGGATTTACAAGGATACTTAGTGGGGATTATATAGTTGCATTAGTTGATGAAGATAAAGCCTCAAGTATTTTAGAAAAATTAGATAATATATGTACAGGATTATGTAATAATTAATAAATTATTATTTCTTTATAAAAAGAAGTACTATTTAAAGCTAATTAAATAGTATTTCTTTTATTATAAGGATAAAAATTCTGGATTTTAGTTTAATATTTACTCAAAAGCTATTTGAAGTATTTTATAAATATCTTCTCTATTTAACTTTTTAAAAGTACCTAAAGGTGCAGACATTGCTGCATTATCTGCAACAAAATCTAAGTCTTTAAATGAAACTCCTACTTCTTTAAGAGTAGTTGGTGCTCCTATTTCTTTATAGTAGTTTTTAAGAGCTTCAATTGCACTTAATGCGGCCTTTTCATCATCACACTCATTTATATTAAAAATATTTCTACCCATTTTAGCAAATTTACAGATATCTTCTTTATAAACATATTTCATCCATGCAGGCATAATTATAGCAAGACCAGCACCGTGAGATATATCATTTAAAACACTTAATGAATGTTCTATGGAATGAGATGACCAATCTCCAAGTCTTCCTAAGCCATTAAGACCATTTAAAGCTAAAGTTGCAGCAAAAGAAAGCTCACATCTAGAATTATAGTTATTACTATCATTAATAAGAATTTTAGAATGTTTTATTACTGTTCTTATAATGCCTTCGGATAATTCATCTACCATATCTGTATTTTTAGTTCCACCAAAATATGCTTCGAATACATGAGTTATAGTATCTACAGCACCATTAACAGTTTGCTTTGTAGGAAGTGTAGATTGTATTGATGGGTCAAGAATAGATACTCTAGGATAAAGCAATGGAGAACCGAATGACCATTTTTTACCTTCATCTTCGTTTGTTATTACACCACCACAGTTCATTTCAGAACCAGTTGCAGAAAGAGTAAGTACAGTAAATATAGGTAGTGCTTTTGCAAGTTTACCATTACCTTCAAACAAGTCCCAAACATTGCCCTCATAACAAGAACCAGCAGATATAGCTTTAGCAGAATCAATAACACTTCCACCACCTACAGCTACGATTGCTTTTAAGTTATTATTCTTAACTATATCTATACCTTCTTTAACTTTAGAAAGTACTGGGTTTGGTTTAACACCAGAAAGTTCTATAAACTCTATATTATTATTTTTAAGAGATTCAGTAACTAAATCATAAACTCCATTTTTGAAAATAGATCCTTTACCATATAATAAAAGAACTTTATCAATTGAATCAGATTTTATATTAGAACCAAGTGATGATATAGTATCTTTACCAAAAACTAATTTTGTAGGGTTTTTATATGAAAAATTTAACATTGTAGTATCACTCCTAAAATTTATTTGAATATTAATTGAAATTATACAACTACTATATTGATAAATCAATATAGTAGTTGTTTTACTTATTTATTAATATGGCATTATGATTTTAATTAGATGTTTTTATATAATTTTATTGTTAACTAATGTAGAGCAAGTATTGTTCTAAAAATATATATAATTAAAAAGAGGCAGTTATATAACTGCTTCTCTTATAGCTTTAAGCACACCATATTCTTCATTAGTGTCTGTTAAATAATTACTAACTTTTTTTACAGCATCCACAGCGTTTCCCATCGCATAACTATATTTACATGCCTTAAGCATTTCTAAGTCATTATAATAGTCTCCAAATGCCATAGTTTCACTAAAAGAGATGTTAAGTTTATTTTGCAAAAACTTAATAGCAACACCTTTATTAGCATCTTTATTCATAATATCAAGCCAAATATTACCTGAAGTTACAACTTTAAGCTTGTCTTTATATTTTTCATTGAAAACTTCATAAGAATTTCCGTTAGCTCCATTAAAATCACATAAAGTAAATTTTAAAATTTCATCATCTATTGTAGCTATATTATCTACAATTTCTACATTTTCAAAGTATTTTTTTATTTCCTTTACTACAGATGGTTTATTAGTCTGTAAATAAGCTGCCTTTTTTCCACATAAAAGAATATAACAATTATCAAAAGTAGCAGCTAATGAACATAATTCAGGTATTATATCTTTAGAAATACAATTTGAATATAATTCTTTGCCATTTTGAACAATATAAGTTCCATTTTCAGCAGCAAAAATAATATCATTCTTTACTTTGTCAAAAGTCTTAACTAAATTATGATATTGTCTCCCAGAGGCAGCTACAAACATTATACCTTTAGAATTTAGTTTAGAGAGTACAGAATAAAAGTCTAAAGGTAAAATACCGTTAGAGTCTAGTAAAGTGCCATCCATATCACTTGCAATTAATTTTATCATACCGATCACCTTTTCTTAAGTTTGTTTATTAATTTATCTAAATATAAGAATTTAAGATTAATATATAATTTATATATTAATTTTAATTCCTACTTGTTTCATTGAAGTTATAGGGTTCCAAATTTATTCAATAACTTTAAAATATTTTTATACAAAATATAGTGTTGAATTCTAAGTGATTCGGAGCATGTCTCACTATTTTAGGTATCTAAGTTTTGGAATGGATAATTTTAAAGGTTAACTTGAAACCTTATATTCAATGAAATTTATATTTTAAATTAATTATAATATAAAATATTTTAAAAATAAAAAGATTAACTAAAACGAATAATCAGAATATATGTATAATTTTCTCTGCAATACTGATACTATTTATGAGATATATTTAAGATTTAACATAGGAAAGGAGTGAGTAATATGTCACATAAGAATAATAAAAATAGTAAGGATAATAAAAAAGCAGGTCAAAAAACTAAAAAAGAATTAGAAAAAATGAATATGGAAACATCAAATGAAGTAGGTGTTTCTAAAGAATCTAAAAAATTAGGAAAATCAGTTAAATAACTGAACATATTTAAAAAAGGGTATGAATTTTATTCATACCCTTTTAAAGTATATAAGATAAATTTATTATTAATTAGCGGGAAGAATAGCGTTACCATATTTATCTTCTATAAAATGTTTCATTTCATCACTTTTAAGAAAATCAACAAGCTCTTTAAGTGCTTCGTTGTTCTTGTTCTCAGAAGTGGTAGCTATAATATTAACATATTCATTTATATCAGATATATCTTCTGAAAATAATGTAGACTTAGTATCAAGTCCAGCATCTAATGCATAGTTTCCATTTATAATTGCAATATCAACGTCTTCTAATATTCTTGGAAGTTGAGAAGCTTCTATAGATTTAATTTTAAAATTTTTCAGGTTATCTTTTATATCTTTTTCAGTTTGTATAGTTTTATTAGAATCTTTTAGTGTTATAAGCTTTTCCTTTTCTAAAAGTTTTAATGCTCTTGTACCATTTGAACCATCATTTGGTATAGCTATAGTAGAACCTTCTTTTAAGTCATTTAAATTTGTTATTTTTTTTGAGTATGCAGATAAAGGTTCACCATGTATTTCACCAATTGAAATTAGATCAGTACCATTATTTTTATTAAAATCATCTAAATAAGGTTTATGTTGAAAGAAATTAGCATCTAATTCACCAGAATCTAGGGCTTTATTTGGTACAACATAGTCTGTGAATGTTTTAATTTCTAAGTTTATTCCTTTATCTTTTAATTTTGTTTTTGCAAATTCTAAAATTTCAGTATGGGGCACTGGAGAAGCTCCTATAACTATAGTTTTTTCATTAGAATTATTAGTTTCTTTTGAAGAGTCTTTAGAACCACTATTAGGTGAACACGCTGTAAAAATTATTAAAGATAAAGTTAATAAGATTATTGTAAAATAAGATTTTTTCATAAATAAATACCTCCTAAATTAAAGAACTTTTTTGTTGGATTTTTTACATAAATAATTGCCAATGCTTTGAATAAGTTGAACTACTACAATTAAAATTAAGATTGTTAATAAGACAATATTGTTGTTATATCTCATATAACCTTCTCTTATAGCATAATCACCAATACCTTCGCCTCCAACTGCACCAGCCATAGCAGAATACCCTATAATATTTATTATTGTAAGGGTTATTCCAGATATAAGTGATGGAATTGCTTCACGGAGCATTACTTTAAAGATAATTTGCATATTTGTTGCTCCACAAGATAATGCAGCTTCTATAATACCAAATGGAATTTCTTTAAGAGAACTTTCTATAATTCTTGCTACAAATGGAGCAGCTGCTATAGAAAGAGGAAGAATTGCAGCAGTAGTTCCAATAGTTGTTCCAACTATAAATTTAGAAATAGGAAATAATGCAACTATTAAAATTATAAAAGGAATTGACCTAAATATATTTATTATAGTATCTAAAAAAGAATTTAACTTTAAGTTTTCACATAAATGATTTTTACTTGTTAGTACTAAAATAATACCAATCGGAAAACCTATAATTAAAGAGAAAATAGTTGAAAAAAATACCATATATAGTGTTTGTAGTAAAGCATAAATCATTAATTAAGAACCTCCCATCCTATATCATTGTTAATTAAATAATTGCGGATCTCATCTAAATTTTTATTAGAAGCAATATTTACAATAAGATGACCAATTTGAATATTTTGAACAATATCTATGTTTCCAGAGATAATATTTATATCCACATTAAATTCTCTTGAAATATGAGATATTGTAGATGTTGTTGTGTTAGAACCTAAAAATGTAAGTTTAACTATAGAGTGTGAATTTTCACAGCTATTTTTTATAGAATCAGGAACAGTAATATTTTGATTTAAAAATTTTTTTGTTATATTAGAAGTTGGGTTTGCAAATATATCAGTTACATAACCTTGTTCTACTATTTTTCCTTTATCTAATACAGCAACTTTATTACAGATATTTTTTATAACATCCATTTCGTGAGTTATTAAAATCACAGTTATATTAAATTTTTCATTTATAGATTTTAAAAGAGATAGTATTGAATCTGTAGTACTAGGATCTAAGGCAGAAGTAGCCTCATCACATAAAAGAACTTTAGGGTCATTAGCTAGTGCTCTAGCGATACCTACCCTTTGCTTTTGTCCACCAGACAGTTGAGAAGGATAAGAATCTTTCTTATCATAAAGATCAACTAATTTTAAAAGTTCAGTAACTTTTTTAGTTATATCACTGTCAGACATTCCATTTATTCTTAAAGGAAAAGCAATATTTTCAAAAACAGTAGAGTTCATGAGTAAATTGAAATTTTGAAAAATAACGCCTATTTTTTTTCTTATAGAAATAAGCTCTTTATTAGATAAATCTAATATATTTATAAAATCATTGGTATTTTTAAAATCTAATATATTTTTAAAAAGAATTTCGCCCTTAGTAGGCTTTTCAAGTAAATTAATACATCTTAAAACAGAAGATTTACCTGCGCCACTAGGACCAATAATTCCAAATATGTCGCCTTCGTTAATAGTTAAATTTAAATTTTCAAATCCAATAATTTCTTTAAAATTTTTAGATTTATATATTTTAGTTAAATTATTAATTTTTATCATATTTATTTTCACATCCTCAATGTAATTATGGTTAAAACTATAGAAATAGTGTATTGAATATATGTATTAAAATTTAGCAATAAAAAAATCCCCTCCAAAAGATAAGAAGGGGATTTTCTTATCTTTCGGTAAAAACCGCTGGAATTAGCACCTTGCCTAATGAAAGCTGGTTGCTGGGCATCGTAGGGCCAGTCCCTCCGCCACTCTGGATAAGAGTATTTAGATTCATATATTTAATTTTAAAAACAAAAAAACCTCTTTAAAGATAAGAGGATAAATACAAATCTTATCTTTCGGCGTAACACCGCTGGAATTAGCACCATGCTTAATAAAAGCTGGTTGCCGGACTTCATAGGGCCAGATCCCTCAATCACTCGTAATAAGAAAACTATTAAATTTTAACTATATTTTATATTATATAGAAAATAATCAAAATGTCAACATTATTTTGACATTAATACCTATAGTTGAGGATTCTTTAGCATATAAAAAAACAATAATACTAATAATAATATATGACTTTAAAGAATTGCTGAAGATAGAAAGGAAGGATAAACCAATATGAAAAGGAAGAATTTTTTTATAGTTACAATTATTATTAGTGTTATTATTTTCACATCAATAAGCGTTTTAGCTATTTCAGATGATAGTAAATGTAAAGAAAATGATAAAATAGTATATTTAACTTTTGATGATGGACCAACAGAAACAACGTTAGAGGTTTTGAAAATTTTAGATGAGGAAAATATAAAGGCTACATTTTTTGTTATAGGAAAATTAGTAGAAGAAAATCCTAATATCTTAAAAGAAATTAAAGAAAAAAATCATAGTATATGTGCTCATACATATACCCATAATGATAGTAATTATGTAAGTGCAGATGTGTATTTTAATGATTATGAAAAAGTAAAAAATGTTTTAAATGAAAATTTAAATAAGAAAAATTATGAGTTTATGAGAATGCCTGGTGGATCAAGTACAGGAATACCACAAAAATCAACATTAAAACAAATTAGGGATGGTTTAATTAGTAGGGGGTTATATTATGTAGACTGGAATATATCTATTGAAGATGCAATGGGAATAAACATTCCAGTAGAGCAATTAATATGTAACTATTCTAAGGCTATGAATAGTAAAAATCTTGATAAATCAAGAATAATAATTTTAATGCATGATGGTGCATCAAATAAGACTACTCCAAAAGCATTAGGAACAATTATTAAATCTTTAAAAGAACAAGGATATGAATTTAAATCTTTAGATATGGTAGATGAAAAAGAACGTGAAATTCTTATAGAAAAGAAATTAATAAATAGATATAATTAAGATTAGAATTAATAAAATTAAAATATAGAACTATATCCATTATGTACAAAAAATTGTTAGTTTTTTGTACATAAACTACTTTATAATTAAATTGTAACAAATCTATGATATTATGTATAATAAATAAAAAACTAAATAAAAATTTAGAAAAAGAATAACTTCATTAAAAATTCTAAATATAATGTATCACAATATTAAATGCTTTAATTATAATATTTTAAGGAGATGATTTAGTGGTAAGTGGAAGTTCTATATTTTTTATGATAATTACAATTATATTAAGTATTATTGTGCCAATAGCACTTATAGTATTTTTAAGAAAGAAACATAATATATCATTAAAATATGTAATAGTAGGGGCAATTGCTTTTTTAGTGGCAGTTAAATTATTAGAAGGTTCTATACATCAGTATGTTTTATATAATAATGAAAAAACTGCTACGTTCTTAAGACAACCAATAGCATATATGCTTTATGGTGGTCTTATGGCTGGAATATTTGAAGAAACTGCAAGATTTATATGCTTTAAATGGATTTTAAAGAAAGATAGAAGCTTTGAAAATGGTATAGCTTATGGATTAGGACATGGAGGTATAGAAGCTTTTTTAATAGCTGGAAGTATGTATATAAATAATCTTATAACAGCAATTCAGATAAATACGGGTAATTTTGAAAATTTATTAGACAAGGTTGATAATAGTACAGCACAAACATTAATGTATATAAAAGAACAAATGATTCAAATGCCATCTTATACATGGATTATAGCAGGAATAGAGAGATCTAGTTCATTAATAATTCAATTAGGGTTGTCACTTTTAGTTTTGTATGCAGTAAGAGAGGGAAAGATAAGATATTTTTTCTTGGCTATACTATGTCATGCAGTTATAAATTTTCCTGTTGCATTATATCAAGTCAATGCTATAGAGAATATAATCTTCTTAGAAGAGTATTTGGTGATAATTGCTATAGTAATTTTATTCATAATAATAAAAACTAGGAAGAAGTTTAAAGAAAAAATATAATTCAATTCAAAAATAGAGAAGATATTATATAAAAACATAAAATAAGTTCTTGTAATGATTTCATTTTAACTTATAATATTAAAGAGATAGAAAATAATAAATAATCAAATGAAGAAGTAGATTGATTGTTTTCATCAATTTATTTAGTTAAATGTTTAAAGAAAATTATGAGGTGAATATAATATGAAAGCATTAATAGTAGTGGATATGCAAAAACATATTTTAAGTCAAAAAAATTTTAAGGAAGAAAAAGAAAAAATAAGAGAAATTATTAATATATGCAAGGCAAAAGGTGATAAAATAATATTTACAAAACATGTAGAAAAAAGCGATGAGAGTCCTTTTAATCCAAACTGTGACAGAGGAAATATACATGAGGAATTTATAGATTACTGTGATGAATTAGTAATTAAAACTACACCAAGTGCATTTTTCAAAACAAATTTAGAAGAAATATTAAAGGCAAATAACATAAATGAAGTTATAATTGTAGGTTTTAATACAGAATTCTGTTGTATGTTTACAGCAATAGCAGCTTTTGATAGAGGATATAAAGTTACTTTTATAGAAGATGCTACAGGAACTGTTAATAGTTCTGAAACGTATGATATGGAAGATTTAGATATAAAAGATTTAGTTGGTTCAGTGCTAAATTGGTCTGGACAAATAGAAGTTTTGTATTTAAATGAATTTTTAGAATTAGAAAATATAAAATAAATAAAAACAGTGTATATTAAAATAATTTTAATGATACACTGTTTTTTTATATAAAATAATACACACTTGCAAAACTAACGATTTAATGAAGCAAACACTAAAACATCAAAGAAATTATTATTATTAAAATATGACATTTCTTTAGTGCCTTCTAAATTAAAATCTAAATTTTCTAATATTTTTTTTCCTAATAGATTAGAACTACAAATATTACATTCTAATCTAATACACCCTTGTTTAAAAAGTTCTTTTCTAAACAAAATTAAAGATTCCTCCATTAGTTTAGAATTATTTTCATTTATTACAAAATCTATATCAGCAATTTTTCCATTATTAAAAAATTTACTGTGTATATAACCTATATGGTTTCTTGTTTCTTTTAATGTGATAAGTAAATATAACTCATCATCTTTAGAAATACTATTTTTGATTTTTTCTTTTTGAGCATTTTTTGATACTTCAGCATAGTTTAAAATAAAATTTTTATTTTTTTCTTTAAGTTCATAAATAAAATCTGAATCCTTAAGTATTAATGGTCTTAAATACAATTTATCATTTTCACAAAACATATACATAAATTCAGCCCTCCAATGTATAGCAATTTAGTATGAGTAAATTAATAATTTAGTCCACAACGTATAAGTCATAAGTCTCAAAAAAGCATGTTTGATTTCAAATACTAATAGATAAAATCATATCTATTTAATTCCATAGGAACATTTTAACATTAAATACAAAATATTAAAACTATCAGGTTAAAAGTTAAAAGAAATTTAATTAATATAGATTTAAAAGATAGTTTGAAACCTTATAATAAAATCATATAGTATATTTTAAAATATATATGGATAAAATAGTATAATGAATAAAATGTTAATTACATATAAAAATTGTTAAAAATAGTAAAAATAATTGTTTAAAAAAATTTAAGTGATATAATATATACAAATAACTATTTGGAAAATTTAGAAAATTAAGTATTATTTCAATGAAACATCAAAGGAGAGTAGTCTATGGGGAAGGAAAAAGTATTAGTTATTGCTGATATTCATAGTAATATGGAAGCTTTCAATGTTTTTTTACAGTACGCAGAAAAAGAAAATGTAGATAAGATTTTGAATTTAGGTGACTTTATACAGGAAGGGCCTAATCCTTTAGAAGTTTTTGATATTATTATGAATGATAAAAGGTTTATAAATATTTTAGGGAATACTGATTATTCAATAGTTACTAATTGTTGTGAAGAATTTACGGAAGGTGAAAAGGAACATCAAAAGTGGAATATTAATCTTCTAGGTGAAGAAAGGATTAATAAATTAAAAACCGTTCCTACAGAAAGAATAATTGAAATAAAAGGAAAAAAAATTCTTATGGTTCATTCCAGAATAGATAGTATGAATGAATTACCGCTTCTTTATCAAGAAGTAACTTTGGATGAATTTACAGAAGATTATGGGGATGTTTGCGATTATGTTTTAATTGGGCATAGTCATTGCCAAACACTTGTAAAATATTGGAAAGGAAAACCTATAATAAATCCAGGATCTATAGGATGTTCTAGAGATGGTGGGTATGTAAGCTTTGCGGTTATGGAATTCGACGATGATGGAACTGTAGATATTTCTTTTAAAAGTATAAAGTATAATATAGACAAAACTATAATGGAATTTTTCAATGAAAATGTTCCTGATAAAGATAATATATTAAAATTATTTTACAATTTAGGATAATTTTATTATATATAACAAACAAGATAATTAGTTTAAATATGTAAAGGTTAGCATAAATAGATTCTATTAATGGATTTTATTTATTATATAAAAGAATATAAAAATAATTAGTCAAAACTTTAAAAGTGTCATATTAAAATTACATTTTTAAGATTTTGACTTTTATTTTTATGTGAAAATATATTTGAAAAAACAAGAAAAAAAATATATAATTACAATATAACGGATAATAATTATTAATAAGGAATAGTTAAAAATTTATAGAGGTATTTATATGAATGAGGAAAAAATTTTAAAGTTAATAAAAGAAAACCCTATAGTAATAAAAAACATAAATAATCCTACTGATGATATGAAAATTGCAGCAATAAGTAAAAATGGATTAATGATAAAATATATAAATAATCCAGGTGAAGAAATGAAAAAAAATGCAGTAAAAAATAATGTCTGGGCAATTGAATTTATTGAGAATCCAAATGAAGAAATACAGAAAATTGCAGTTGAAAATTCATGGAATGCATTAAAATTTATAAAAAATCCAAGCGAAAAAATAGTGAGATTAGGAATTGCACAAAAAGGATGGGCTGTACAGTATTGTGAAAATCCAAGTGAAGAAATACAAATTTTAGCTATAGAGAAAGACTATGATTCTATAAAATATATAAAAAATCCAAGTGAAAAAATTCAAAAGTTAGCAATTGAAAAAGATTATCATGCATTAAGGTATATTGAAAACCCAAAGGAAAGTATTGAAAGATTAGCAGTTAAAATTAATGAAGCATCAGTACAGTTGGTTAAGGAGTTGAATTATGAAAAAAAAGTGTCTTTTTTAAAAGAAAATATATTAGCTATAAAATATTTTAAAAATCACATAGATATTGAAAAAATAGAAGATATATTAAAAGAGATTTTCTCTAATGAAGATGTAGAAGATAAATACGTTAGAGATTTTTTAAACTGTAAGTCTATTGGTATAAATCAAAATAATATATCAATGGATAAAATTATGTTTATATACAGATTCGGTAGTGCAAAATGTAAAAGAATTGCAGTAGATGAAAAATTAAAATATTAAAGATAAGGAAGAGTTGAAATATGAATTTTGAAGATACATTGTTAGCAGCAGAATTAATTATTCAAACTAATGAAGTTCCATTAATAGTTGGACAAAGTGGTATAGGAAAAACTGCTTTAGCAAAAGAATTAGCTAATAAAAATAATTGGAGTATGTTTATTATTGATGGTAATTTATTAAAAGAAGGAGAGATTGGTGGATTACCAACAGTTGATGAATACAAATACTTAGATGAAAACAAATTAGAACATATTGAAAAGAGAACAGTGTATGCAGTGCATACTAAGCTACAACAAATTCAGCAAGCTATAAATAGTGGAAAAGAAGTGTTACTTTTCATAGATGAAATCAATCGCTGTGAACATACTGTTCAACAAGAACTTATGAACTTAATTTTGAATAAAGAAATAAATGGATATAATTTACATGAATCTGTAAAATTATTAGCAGCCATGAATCCATCAAGTAAGTATGAGGATGATTTCGATTATCAAGTTATAGATATGGATCCAGCTCAAGAAAATAGATTTGTATGGCTTGAAATGGAAAGCAATGTTGAAAATTGGATTCAATGGGCAATAAATAATAAATTAGAAGAAAAAGTTATAGAATTTATATCTACATTTCCTGAATATTTGCATAGTAGTAAAAGTAGTGAAAGAATAAAAGCAACACCAAGAAGTTTTGAAAGGGTATCAAAGAGTTATAAATTATATAAAGAAGAAAGTTATAGAATACCTAAAAAAATATTTTTTAATATATTGAAAGGTAATGTTGGAAGTGAAATTGCTCAGGAGTTTATGGCTTTTATAGAAAGTAGTACATTACCGTTAATTACATACAAAGAAGTATTTGATGAAGAAAGTTTATCTGAAGATGTAATTTTTAGACTAAAAAAAGAAAGTCACACAAGGTTATATTTAACTATAAAAAACATATTAATTTCTATGGAAAATAATGAAATATCTTCTGAAAAAATACAGCGTTTAGTGGAATTCATAGGATACTATCCCGTTGATTTAAAAATTGGAATTATGAAGGATATAAAAGGACAATACAAAAATATTTATAAAGAATGTTTGAAAAATAATAATTTTATAGAAGGTTATTTTAAGGCATATACCAGCATAAATGGATAGGTGAGGATTATGAAAAGTTTTTATGAATTAAAGGAAGAGTTATACAATGAAATATCTAATATTCAATATATAAAAGATATAAATAATGATTTTGAGGATAGATTTTTTCAATTAATAGATAAAATTAATTTTTTATTAATAGATGATAGTGAAAATTTCTATGGATACTTTTTATTGAAAATGGATAGAAAAATAAAATATGATGTTACATCACCTACAGCTATAAGTCTGAATATTTCTGGATATACTATATATTTTAATCCAATATTGTTTTTAATGTTAGATTTAAATCAGATGAAAACCTCAATTAAACATGAAATTATACATATAATATCATTACATTTAGTAAGAGGTAAAGAATTAAAAAACAAATTTAGTACGCTGGCTATAAATATGGCTATGGATATAGTCGTAAACCAATATCTTGATTATTTGCCACCATATGCAACAACTATTGAATGGGTAAATTTAAAGTATAATTTAGCTTTAAAGCCTTATAGGAGTATGGAGGAATATATCTTAGAAATTCAAAAGGAATTAGATTTATTAGATGATAATAAAGATGGAGAAGAGGAGGATACAAAAGAAAACGATTCAATAGAAAAAGAATATGATGTAGCTAGAACCCATGATAGTTGGGGAAAAAGTGATTTTTATGATGAAAAGATTGTAAAAAGTATAACCCAAAAGATTGTTAATGATTCTAAAAAAAATAATGTTGATTTCTATGTGGAAAACATCCTATCAGATTTGAACTCCAATAATAATAAGATTTCATGGAATTTATACTTAAAAAAAATTATGGGAACACTAGAAAAAGGACGAAAAAAGACAATAACAAGAAGAAATAGAAGACAGCCTAATAGATTAGATTTAAGGGGGGAACTTTCTAATCATATTGCTAGAATTGTAGTAGCTATAGATATAAGTGGAAGTATAAGTGATGAAGAATTTAATGAGGCAATAAATGAAGTGTTAAATATTGTTAAAAATTATAAATATGAAATTACAATAATAGAGTGTGACACTAAAATTAGAAGGACATATAAAGTTAAAATTTCAAAAGATATAAAGGATAGATTAAATACTAGGGGTGGCACTAGTTTTTCACCAGTATTTAAATATGTAAATAATACAGATACAAATATATTAATATATTTTACAGATGGAAAAGGAGAAAGAGAATTAGAAGTAAAACCAGGAAAATACAAAACACTTTGGATTATATCAGGGAAAGGTGATGAATTATCCCTTGAAAATAAATTTGGGGTAATAAAAAAACTAAAAGATGTAAAAAGTAAAGAAGATACCATAGATATGATGGATATAAGAAGTGATGGTTGGTCAATGAACAATCAACAACCTATATTATAATAAAATAACAAATTGAAGCTTAATTAAATTATATGATTAAATTAAAAAACAAAATAAACTAATAAAAACAAGGTGTTTTAGACTTTGATATAATAATTTTTAAAAGACACCTTTTTTTATTTTGTTTAATAAATTTAAAAAAATAATAATAATTATTTAAAATTTAAATTAAGCATATGTTGACATTGGTGCATTGAAACTATTAAAATATAACTTTGAGTAGAAACTTTAACAATTTATAATTCACAAGGCATAAAAATATATAGATTTTTAAATAAATATTTATTATTTGTGGACTGTGAATTGTGAATTGAAGATTTGGAGGCTTATTATGTTTCAGACCACAGAATATAAGGAATTAAAAGGAGATTATGTTTTAGTAGATGTTAGAAGTCCACTAGAATATAAAGAAAATACTATTCCAGGTGCTGTAAACATACCACTTTTTAATGACGAAGAAAGAGCTTTAGTAGGAACTATATACAAACAGGAATCTACAGAAAAAGCTAAAAGAACTGGTATGGAAATAGTATCGAAAAAATTGCCGTCAATATACGATGAATTTTTGGAATTGGGAAAAAATCATAAAAAAATAGTACTTTTTTGTGCTAGAGGTGGCATGAGAAGTGGATCTTTAGTTGCATTATTATCATCTCTAGGGATGAGAGTTGAAAGGATTAAAGGTGGATATAAAAGTTATAGAAGTTATGTTTTAGAAGAATTACCAAAGGTCAATGAACAAGTTAAATATATAGTTCTTCATGGCAATACAGGTGTAGGTAAAACAGAAATATTAAAAAAATTAAAATCTGATGGGTATGATATATTAGATTTAGAAGGGTTTGCTAATCATCGAGGTTCTATTTTAGGATCTGTAGGCCTTGGTGATGTTAATTCACAGAAAAAGTTTGAAAGTTTAATTTTAAATGAACTTAAACATAGGAATAGTGACTTTGTTTTTATAGAAGCGGAGAGCAAAAGGATAGGTAGAGTAATTATTCCAGAGTACATACATGAATCAATGAAAAATGGAATACATATATTTGTAGATGCAGATTTAGATTTTAGATGTAATTTAATAGTTAAAGAATATACTAAATGTAAAACATCAAATGAAGAAATCTGTGATTCAATAATTAAAATAAAAAAGATTTTAAGTAAAGAATGTTTAGAAGAATTTTGCAAAAAAGTTATGGAAAATGACTATGAAGAAGTAGTAAAAGAACTTATGGTAAAGTACTATGATCCAATGTATATGCATAGTGCTAATCAATATGATTACGACTTGAAAATTTTTGTTTCAACAGTAGAAAAAGCGGCTAAAGAATTAGAGAGTTTTGTAGATAATCATTTAAAAAAGTAAGTAGTTTATCTTTATATACATATTTAGAGTATTAAGAAATTCACAAAATTTACAATTTGATTCAAATAACAATTATTAAAAATGGCAATTGGTAATTATTAAAATTAATATTATACTTGATTTAAAACAATATAAAAATAGAATGTAACTATTGATTTTTGTATTGTTTTTATAAAGCTAAGATAAATATTAATAGGTTACTAGTTGTCTATTTTCAATTAATTAAAATTACACAATATATAAAATTTTGTATTTTAATAAAAATAGGTTATAATATATTCCTTGATGTATTTAAAATAGATTTTATGAAAAAATCAAATTTTTTCCTCCATAATTGAAGTTTTTTATTTAATAATTATGATAAGAGGAAGGTAAATATTTAGACACTTATTTAAGCAAAATTTATTTATATAAGGTTTATTTGTGTTTATAAAATAATAAGAATTAAAAATATATAAGAGTTGAAATATGAATTTAGAACTCTTTAATTTTGAAAATAAAGTAAAATAATTAACATAGGAGGCTTAAAATGAAGGAAGTTAATAGTTATGAAGTTACGGATTTGACCTCTTTAGAAAAATTAGAGCCTGTAAGAGTAAGACCTGGTATGTATATTGGTTCTACAGGAACTAAAGGATTACACCATTGTATTTGGGAAATATTAGATAATGCTATAGATGAAGTTGCCAATGGATATGGTGATAAAGCAGAAGTTATATTAAATAAAGATAAAAGTGTAACAATTACGGATAATGGTAGAGGTATTCCTACTGGTATACATCCTTTAAAGAAAAAATCAGGAGTAGAAATGGTTTATACTGAGCTCCATACTGGAGGAAAGTTTAACAATTCTAATTATAAAACATCTGGGGGGCTACATGGTGTTGGTGCAGCTGTTGTTAATGCATTGTCTTCGTGGCTTCAAGTAGAGGTAATGCAAAAGGGTAAGATTTTTAGACAAAGATTTGAGTATGCACATGATAAGCAATTAAAAAGAAAAATGCCAGGTACACCTGTTACTGCTTTAGAAGCAATAGGAAATACAAAAAAAACAGGTACCAAAATAACTTTCTTATTAGATAAAGAAATATTTGGGAACGTAGACTATAAGTTTGATATTATAGATGAAAGATTACAAGAGTTAGCTTTTCAAAATAAAGGTATAACTTTAGTTTTAAGAGATGAAAGAAAAGAAGAGGCAGTGGAAAAAGTTTATCATTCAGAAAGAGGACTTTTAGATTTTATAGAATATTTAAATGAAAGTAAAACACCATTGCATAAAGATCCTATAATTTTTAGCGGAGAAAAACAAATAAATGGATTGAATTTAGAAGGTGAAGTTTGTATACAGTTTACAGATTCAACAACGGAGTACATAGCAAGTTATGTAAATAATATTCCAACTACTGAAGCTGGAACCCATGAAACAGGATTTAAGACTGGTATGACGAGAATATTCAAAGAATGGTGTAAAAAACTTAATCTTCTCAAGGAAAAAGATAAAGAGTTTGAAGGTGATGATTTAAGGGAGGGTATGACTGCAATAGTTAAAATAAAAGTTAGTAACCCTATATTTGAAGGTCAGACTAAAACTAAGCTTGGTAATGCTGAAGCTTATTCTATGATGAACGAACTTTGTTATAATAAAATTGGAGAATGGATAGAAGATAACAAAGAAGTTGCTACAAGTATAATGAATAATGCTATACTTGCATCTCAACGTAGAGAAAAAATAAAAAAAATAAATGATGCAGAAAAGAAAAAGATAGGAAATGGAACTTCTCCTTTAGCAGGAAAAGTAGCAGTATGCACACTAAAAGATAATAGTTTTACTGAGTTTATAGTTGTTGAAGGTGACTCGGCAGGAGGAAGTGCAAAGCAAGCCAGAGATAGAAGGTTTCAAAGTATAATGCCTTCAAAAGGTAAAATAATGAATACGGAAAAACAAAAGCTAGAAAATGTTATTGCTAGTGAAGAATTAAAAATATTTAATACAGCTATTGGAACTGGAATTTTAGATAGTTATAAAGAAGAAAATCTTAAGTACGATAAAATAATAATATTAAGTGATGCTGATGTGGATGGGTATCATATTAGAACACTATGGATGACATATATTTATAGATATATGAGACAATTAATTCAAAATGGACATCTTTATATAGCACTTCCACCATTATATAAGGTTTATAAAAATGTTAAAAATAAAGAACAAAATATTTATGTTTATAATGATGAAAAATTAGAAGAAGCTAAGAAAAAAATTGGCAAAGGTGCATTAATTCAAAGATATAAAGGTCTTGGAGAGATGAATCCAGATCAATTATGGAACACAACACTAAATCCAGAAACAAGAACACTTCAAAGAGTTACAATAGAAGATGCGGCAAAAGCTGAAAAAATGATTTCACTTTTAATGGGTGATATTGTTGAACCAAGAAAAAATTATATGTATAAGTATGCAGAATTTTAGGAGGGAGAATTTATGGCGAAAAAAATAAATAAAGAAATACCAAAAGATAACAATATTTTAAATACACCAATAGATGAAGCTATGCCAGAGAATTATCTTCCTTATGCAGTTGAGGTTGCAAAAGATAGAGCACTTCCAGATGTTAGAGATGGATTAAAGCCAGTTCATAGAAGAATTCTTTATGGTGCATATATGTTAAAGGCATATCCGGATAAGCCGTATTATAAGTCAGCTAGAATTGTAGGAGATATATTAGGTAAATATCATCCACATGGAGATACTTCTGTATATGATGCAATGGTAATATTAGCTCAAGACTTTTCAACAAGAATGCCACTTATAGATGGTCATGGAAACTGGGGAAGTATAGATGGAGATAGTGCAGCAGCTATGCGTTATACTGAAGCGAGACTTTCTAATATTGCAATGGAAATGTTAAGAGATATAGAAAAAGATGTAGTAGACATGGATTTAAACTATTCTGATACAGAAAAGGAACCTACAGTATTACCTGCTAGATATCCTAATTTATTAGTAAATGGAGTTTTTGGTATAGCTGTAGGACTTGCTACAAATATACCACCACATAATTTAGGTGAGGTAATAGATGGTGCACTTGCTTATGCTGAAAATAGTGAAATAACCACAAAAGAATTAATGAACTATATAAAAGGACCGGACCTTCCAACAGGTGGAACGCTTATAGGAAAAAATGCTATACTAGCTGCATATGAGACAGGAGAGGGAAAGGTTACATTAAGGGCAAAAACACATATAGAAGAACTAGAAAATAATAGATTAGCTATAGTTATAAATGAATTCCCATATAGAAAAAACAAAGCTAAAATACTTCAAAACATATCAGATATGACCGGTGATAAAAAACATTCAAAAGCATTAGATATAATTTCAGATATAAGAGATGAATCAGATAGAAATGGAATTAGGGCTGTTATAGAATTTAAAAAAAGTGCAACAAAAGAACTTGTAAATAAAGTTCAAAAATATTTATTTAAAAAAACAGAGCTTCAATGTAATATATCCTTTAATATGGTAGCTATTGCAAATGGAAAGCCTGAAACATTAGGACTAAAATCTATAATATCTCATTATATAAATCATCAAAAGGATGTTGTAACAAAAAGAACAAAAAAAGACCTTGAAAGAGCAGAAAAAAGATTTCATATAGTAGAAGGTTTTATAAAAGCTATAGATGTCATGGATGATGTTATTAAGACGATAAGACAATCTAAATCTAAAAAGGATGCGTCTATAAACTTAATAAATAACTTTGCATTTACTCAAATACAATCAGAAGCTATTTTAGAGCTTATGCTGTATAGGCTTACAGGTCTTGAGGTTAAAACTTTTGAAAAGGAATATAAAGAACTTGAAAGCTTTATGAGAAAGTTAAGAAAAATATTAAGTGATGAAAAAGAACTTATAAAGGTTATAAGAAAAGAACTTTTAGAAATAAAAGATAAGTATAATGATGATAGAAGAACTGTTATTGTTGAGAATGATGAAGAAGCTAAAATTGAAGTAGAAGAGTTGATAATTGAAGAAGACGTTGTAATTACACTTTCTAATGAAGGATTTGTAAAAAGAATTGCTCAAAAATCATTTATTAGAACTTCACAGGATATAAATGATATAGAGCATAGAGAAGGAGATTTTAATAAATTTCTGATACAGGGTAATACAAAAGATACTCTTGTGATGTTTACTAATTTAGGTAATATGTATCAAGTAAAGATAAATAATATACCAGAATTTAAATGGAAAGAAAAAGGCGAAAAAATTGAAAGTATTATAAAAACATTAAATTTAGATAATGAACAAATAATTAATGCTTTTGTAATAGATGCTTTTGAAAAACCTTTAGATATAATGTTTATAACATCTAAAGGAATCTTGAAAAAAACAGAGCTTAGTAAATTTAATACTAATTACTCTAAGCTTCTAGCTATAAAGCTTAGACGTGATGAAAAGTTAATAAATGTGTCAATATTAAACAAAGATAGAGAAGAACAGTTTATAAAAATAGAAAGTAAAAATGGATTGGTGTTTACTGTAGAGGAGCCTACTTTAGAATGTACAGATAAGAATGCTTTGGGAAGTGAAATATATACATTGCCTAATAACGATGAGGGAATAAATGCTGAATATACTGGTGAGTTTTATTTTAAAGAATTCTATTTAAGTATTAATTCTAAAAATTTACTAAGAGTATCTCAAAGAGCTACACAAGAAGATGTATGCATTCTAACAAACAGTATGGAAGAAATATTAATTTTCACTGAAGGTGGGATTGTATATAAATTAAAGGGATATATGTTGCATAATGTAGGTAATAAAAAAGGTAATTCATTGAAAGAATTTGTAGAAGAGTATGATCCTAAAGACACTATAATATCAATGTATTCTTTTAATAAATATAATGATGATTTAAGTTTCTATTTTATAACACAAAATGGATTAATAAAAAGAACTAACATTACAGAGTTTAGTGGAAGCTATATAGATACAGTAGCATGCAAATTAAGAGGTGCCGATAATGTTATAAAAGTTGTAGAAGATAAGGGTGAAAATGATATCATAGTTATTACTAAGAATGCAATGGCTATAAGATTTGCATTAGAAAGCATAAATCCTATGGGAAGAAATGCTAGTGGGGTAACTGCTATTAGTTTAAAAGATGATGATATAGTTAGTTATGCTAAAATAGTAGATGCAAATGAAGATATTATTAATGATGAGGTTTGTGTTGATAAATTAAATAGTAGTTTAATTCTTACTACTGTAAGTGGAAATAGTAAAAAGATATCTATAAATGAGATAATACCTCAAAATAGAGCTGGAAGAGGAAGAAGTATAATGCAGTTACTAGATGATGAAATTGCAGAAGTAAATATAGAATAAAAAATAATAACTAGCTAATATAGAGCTTAAAAGTCTATTTGGCTAGTTATTTTTAAAATTTATAAATAGGGGTAAGATATGGAAAAAATAGTTTTAGATAATGGATTAAAATTGATTTATACTAATACAAAAACAGATATTACATCCTTCACTATAGCAATAGATGGTGGAGCCATAAAGGAAAGAGAAGATGAAATAGGGCTTAGTCATATAGTAGAGCATATGGTATTTAAAGGAACAAAAAGTAGAAGTGAAATAGATATAAACAAAGAGTGTGATAAAATTTTTGGATTTCATAATGCTATGACAAATTATCCTTATGTAGTATATTATGGAACATCTTTATCAGAAGACTTTGAACGTGGATTAGAACTTTATAGTGATATAATTTTAAATCCTACATTTGAAGAGAAATATTTTAAAGAAGAAATTTCAGTTATATGTGAAGAACTTAAAGAATGGAGTGATGATGTATCACAACATTGTGAAGATAAAGTTTTATATAATGGATTTTCTAAAAGAAGAATTAAAGATTTAATTATAGGAAATGAAAGTTTAATAAAAAAATATACTATAGAAGATGTGAAAAAATATTATAATAAGTACTATCATATTAATAATATGGTTATATCAGTAGTTTCATCTATATCCTTTGAAGAAGTGATAAAGATAGTTGAAAATTATTTTAAAAATGGCTATATTAAAGAAAAAGAAAAAGAAAGCATCATTTATGAAAAAAATATAAATAATATTTTTTATGAATATAAAGAAGGAATAAATTCTAGTAAAATACAGTATATCTTTTCTATTGATGAGTTAAGTGATAGAGAAATAACCATTTTGAGAATTTTTAATAGTTATTTTGGAGAGGGAACTAGCTCAGTTTTGTATGATGAAATAAGAACTAAAAGAGGGCTAGTATATGATATAAAAGGTTTTTTGAAAAATGAATCAGGAATAAAATTATATTCAATAAGTTTAGGAACATCTAAGGAAAATATAGAATTAGCAATGAAATTAATAGATGATAACATTAAAAAAACTGTAAATTTTAAAAAGATATTTACAGAGGAAAAAATACAGTCTATAGTTAAAAACTGTAAATTGAAAAGAATGTTAGGTCTTGAAAAATCAATAGCGTTAAGCTTTAATACTGCTATATATGAACTTATGTATGGCGATTGTAATTTATTATTTGATGAATTTGAAATTGAAAATATAACAGAAAATGAAATTCTAGAGATTGTGAATAAAGTGTTAAAAAATCCTACAATACAAGTAATTACAGGTTAGTTAAAAACATAAAAAACTATGAAATTATTTATATAAATAGTTTCATAGTTTTTTATTAAAGAGATTGATAAGTATTTTTTAGTAATAAGGAATCATTTTCAAGTATAGGACTTTCGCAAATGATACAACCTTTTATATTAAAATTTTTAAATGCTTTCATACATGCTTTATAATTGAAATCACTTTCTTCAAAAGGTAAGTGGTTTTTTTCACCTTTTTCACCATAGTTTATTCCAGATATATGTATATGCATATCATTTAAAGCATCTTCACCTAAATTGTCACCTATATAAGTTAATATTTTAGCAAAATCATCATAACTTTTTAATGCACCATTATATCTTGCATGAATATGGGAAAAATCAACGCAAAGTTTACATGTAGGTACATGCTTGCAAAGGGATACTAATTCTTCTAAATCACCAAATTGGGTTCCTTTACCTGTAGTTTCAAGTCTATAATCGATACCTATATTGGGGAGTTTAAGCAAATTTTCTTTTATAGTTTCAAAAGTTTCTTCTTTTGAATCTTTAAGATAAAACCCAGGATGAAAAATTAAACTACGGCCATTAACTTTTTTTAAACCTTCAGCACCTTGAATAATTCTTTCTATGGATTTTTCTTGTTTTTCAATTTCATCTGCATTTAGATTTATATAATATGATCCATGAGCTGAAAGATAAAAGTTATTATCATTTTTAGCCTTTAAAACATCATCTTTATTTTTGTCAGTAATATTAACAGATCTAACAAAGGGTAATTCCATAGCATCTAATCCTAAGGTCTTCAAATAAGGTATGCCTGTTTTATAGGTAAATTTAGAGTTAAGTTCACCTAAGGGTAGACCTGATATTCCAAAAAGTAATTTATCCATAATATTCCTCCTAAACATATTTTGAAATTTATATATAATAAATAATTCTATCAAATAATTATTAAAAATCAATAGTAATAATAATTTTAAAATAATAATTATTAATTAAAAGTTATATAACCTTTGCTTAAATGGAAAATATGATAAAATTAAATTATTGTATTTAAGTAAGTAAATATATAAAATATTATTTATGCGTTATGTTTTATATTATATTTTAGGGGTGAGGAAATGAAAACTAAATGGATGTTGAGAACTACAAAAACTAATTTAGATAAAGTCGGAAGAATTTTAGGCGTGAGTCCTCTCATAGTAAAAATTATGATAAATAGAGGAATTAATACCATAGAAGATATGAAAAAATTTTTAAATCCACATTTAGAAGATTTGAATAATCCGTTTTTAATGAAGGATATGGAAAATGGTATAAATATTATTAAAGGTGCTATTTTAAATAAAGAAAGAATTATGATTTATGGAGATTATGATGCCGATGGCGTTACGAGTACAGTAATATTATATAAAGCATTAACTTTATGTGGTGCAAAGGTAAACTATTATATACCCAATAGAGAAACAGAAGGATATGGTATGTCAAGCGAAAGACTTGAAAAAATTAAAGAAGAAGGCTATAACGTGGTAATTACTTGTGATAATGGAATATCAGCACTACAACAAGTTGAAAAAGCAAAAGAGTTAGGAATGACTATTGTAGTTACAGATCATCATGAACTTCCTTTTGAAGAGAAAGAAAAAGGAGAAAGAGTATATAAGCTTCCTAATGCAGATGCAGTTATAAATCCTAAAAGATTAGATTGCGATTATCCATTTAAAAATTTATGTGGTGCAGGAATAGCTTTTAAATTTGCCCAAGGTATTTATAATGAGATGAATATACCTAAAGAAAAAGCTTATGAACTTATAGATATGGCGGCTATTGGAACCATTTGTGATGTAGTAGATTTAGTTGATGAGAATAGAATCATAGCAAAAGAAGGATTGAAAATTTTAGCGAATACTAAAAATTTAGGCATTGCTGCTTTAAAAGAAGAGTTAAACATAAAAGGTGAAGTATCTTCATATCATATAGGTTTTTTAATAGGACCATGCATAAATGCTACTGGAAGATTGGAAACAGCATTTTTATCTGTAGATTTATTATTGGCAGACACTGAAGAAAAAGCTAAAGAATTGGCAAAAACTTTAGTAGAACTGAATAAGACAAGACAAGAATTAACAAATGAGGCAGTGGAGGAAGTAAGGGAAATTATAGAAAATTCTAATTTGAAAAATGATAAAATTTTAGTAATTTATAATGAAAAAATACATGAGAGCATAGCAGGCATAGTTGCTGGAAGGATTAAAGATAGTTATAATCGCCCAACTATAGTTTTAACTAAAGGAAAAGAAATGCCTAAAGGTTCAGCAAGATCTATTTCAGAATATAATATGTTTGAAGAATTAATAAAATGTAAAAGTCTTTTAGAAAAGTTTGGTGGACATCCTATGGCGGCAGGACTTTCAATAAAAAAAGAAAATATTAATGATTTTAGGTTAAAAATAAATGAATTATGTACATTAACAGAGAATGATTTAATATATAAAATAAGGATAGATGAAAGATTGTCATTGAAAAATATAAATTTTAGAGTTATAGATGAATTGAAAACCTTAGAGCCCTTTGGAAAAGGAAATGCATCTCCAGTACTTGCTGAAAAAAATGTATCTATAGAAAAAATAAGTATATTAGGAGAAAATAAAAATACATTAAAATTAAGATGTAGAATTAATGATACAAATAAATATATAGATGGAATATGTTTTAATAAAGTAGAGGAATTTATAGAAAATTTAAAAGAAGCATATGGTGAGAGTTATGAATATATGCTAGAAAATCCTTGTGGTATGAAAATAGATTTAATTTTTTCACCATCAATTAATGAGTATAATGGAAATGTATCAGTGCAACTAAAAATAAATAATTTTAAGATACAATAAAAATATAAAAGCAGTAATATATATTACTGCTTTTTCCTTATTTTAAATCTTAATTTAGTTTAAGCATATTACTTATCTTTGAATTTTTTTCTAAAGCTGATATTAATGGAAGTCCTAATCCATAACAACAAATAAATTGACCTATTCCAACATAAATCATATTGAAAATCAAAGGTACATTTGGAGCATAAAGAACTTTTAACATACTTCCAATTACAATAGCATTAACTAATACCGCTGGAAGTGGAGCTAATAATCTTTTATGTTTTAAATTGCTTTTTCCAATTTTATAGGTTAAATAAGAAGCTAATAAAGTAGCTAAAGAACCTACTATTAAATCAGGAATGCCCATAGGACTAATAATATTAGACATTAAGCAACCTAAAAAAAGTCCCCAAATCGCATAAGGTGAGAAATAAGGTAAAACTGTTAATCCTTCTGCAATTCTAATTTGAATAGGCCCATAACTCATAAAGTTAAGAGTTACAGTAAGTGTTGCATATATTGCTGCTAAAAGAGCTGCAAATGCAATTTTTTTAGTATTGTTTTGTTTATTCATTTATATATACCTCCATAGTTTTGTTTTTAGACAGGATGGTTACGAACTGTCTTAGCCAATACTATAATAATTATATATTTATAACAGCCTAAAATCAAGAGCGAGATAAGGAAATAAGTTGGAAATTAAAACTACTTGATAATTAAAAAAGATAGGTATTGATTCTATTAACATTAGAGGTTCAAAGAGATTCTAAAAAAATATTGGATTAATAAATTTAAATTATAGATTAAAAACATAGATGTGTAAACTTAAAAATCATAAGTATATTTAAAATATAGTTGCACATAATATTCTTGTAAAAAGAATATTTTAGGAGGAACAGCAAATGGCTAAAAAAAATGCTAAACAAAATGTTAAAAATTCAATAAACCAATTGGAAAATGTTAAAAATTCAATTGATAGTGCAGCTAATACTGTTGAAAGTAATAGTACTAAAGCACAATTACAAAATGAATTGAACTCAGTTCAAAATAGTTTAAGTAATGCAAAATCTATAGAAAATAAAATCCAAGCAGATGATGCTAAAAAAAACAAATCAAACTCTTTTCAATAATTAATTATAAAAAGAGATTGTATCTATAAATCTGATACAATCTTTTTTATGTGAAAATTTAATAAGAATTGTCTTTGAAAAAGTGATTTTTATAAAAAATAAAGAAAAGAGTTATTTAAAATATTTAAAATATTTTAAATAACTCTTTTATGGGATATTAATATATAGTAATATACTATAAATCTAAACTATATATCAAACATCAGGTTAAAGGTTTATAATAAATTTTGAAACGTATTTATTATAAATTTCTTTCGTAAGCTTCTACCATTTTTTTAACCATTTGGCCACCAATTGAGCCGGCTTCTCTAGAAGTTAAGTCTCCATTATAACCGTTTTTTAGGTTAACTCCAACTTCTTTAGCAGCCTCCATTTTGAAATTGTTTAATCCTTCTTTAGCTTCTGGAACTAATACTCTATTTCTGCTCATTTAAATTGCCTCCTTTAATATAAGTATATTTAAATACTTTAAATGGTTTTTAATATAAAATTTTGTAGCTTGTTTGATATTTGATAAAGTGTCAAAAGTTTTATTATAATGATTTTTCGTAAGATTCTACCATTTTTTTAACCATTTGACCACCAACAGAACCAGCTTCTCTAGAAGTTAAGTCTCCATTGTAACCATTTTTAAGATTAACTCCAACTTCTTTAGCAGCTTCCATTTTGAAATTATTTAATCCTTCTTTAGCTTCTGGAACTAATACTCTATTTTGGCTCATTATGAGCACCTCCTTATTAATGTATCTCTAATTTATATAATTATTAAATTAGAGACTAGATTTAATAAACCCTAGGTAAATTAGCCTACTACAGATTTCTTTCGTAAGTCTCTACCATTTTTTTAACCATTTGGCCACCAATTGAACCAGCTTCTCTAGAAGTTAGGTCTCCATTGTAACCATTTTTAAGATTAACTCCAACTTCTTTAGCAGCTTCCATTTTAAAGTTATTTAATCCTTCTTTAGCTTCTGGAACTAATACTCTGTTTCTACTCATAGTAGAGCACCTCCTAATCAAATTGAATAATTAAATAATTTTAGGTAGATAGTATAGAATTAGTATAATTAATTCTATTATCTTATAAATTTAATTATAAATTTTTTTCATAAGATTCTACCATTTTTTTAACCATTTGACCACCAACAGAACCAGCTTCTTTAGAAGTTAAGTCTCCATTGTAGCCATTTTTAAGATTAACTCCAACTTCTTTAGCAGCTTCCATTTTGAAGTTGTTTAATCCTTCTTTAGCTTCTGGAACTAATACTCTATTATATCCCATTGTTTTTCACCTCCTTTTGTTGTTTGTAGTCTTATTTTAACCGAATATAAAAGTTTTATTTTATTAGTTTAAAGGAAACTTCTGAATAAAATTCTTGTTTTGTAATATATTAGGTAATAAATTAACTATGAAAATTAAAAAAAATATTATATAATGTAGTTTTGAAAAATAATTTTAAATTATTGAGTTATAATGTTTAAATAAATAATATATAAAATAGTTTGAGGTTATTTTAAAATTATAAAAAATATATTATATATAATGTAGGATAATTTTTAAAAATATCATGCATTTAAAAATTATAGGTTTTAGGTATATTAAAGATTAAGATATGAATTAAAAAAATAATTAATAGAAAAGGTAGGAGGAAATATTTTGAGTAGTAAAAAAATAATTTTAACTGGTGGTGGAACTGCAGGTCACGTTACACCTAATATAGCTCTTATGCCAAAGTTAAAAGAATTAGGTTATGATATAGAGTACATAGGAACTAAAGATGGAATTGAAAGAAGACTTATTGAAGCAGAAAACATAAAATATCATATAATATCTAGTGGAAAACTAAGAAGATATTTTGATTTTAAAAATTTTTCGGATCCATTCAAGGTTATAAAGGGAATTTTTGATGCAAAAAAAATATTAAAGCAAGAAAAACCAAATATAATTTTTTCAAAAGGTGGATTTGTATCAGTACCAGTTGTTTTAGCTGCAAAAATGAGAAAAATACCTGTTATAATTCATGAGGCTGATATGACACCAGGACTTGCAAATAAAATATCTATGCCATATTGTTCTAAAATTTGTGTTACATTTAAAGAAGCTTTAAATCATATAGAGAAATCTAAAGGTGTATTAACAGGACTTCCTATAAGAGAAGAAATTCTAAATGGAAGCAAAATAGAAGGGAAAAGAATATGTGGGTTTAAGGATGAAAAACCTATAATTTTAATTATCGGTGGAAGTTTAGGATCAAAATTTATAAATGATTCTATAAGAGAAAATTTAGATGAGTTATTAAAAGAATTCAATTTAGTACATGTATGTGGAAAAGGAAATATAGATAATACAATAAAAAAAGATGGATATGTTCAATTTGAATATGTAAAAGAAGAATTGCCACATTTGATGAAAATCTCTTCATTAGTAATATCACGTGCTGGCGCTAATGTTATATTTGAAATTTTAGCACTAAAAAAACCAAATTTACTTATACCACTTTCAGCTAGAGCTAGTAGAGGTGATCAAATTTTAAATGCTAGATCTTTTGAAAAAGATGGGTATAGTATGGTTTTAGAAGAAGAAGAATTAAATTCAAAAATATTATTAGAAAAAATAAAAGAATTAAACAGTAATAAAGATAAATACATTGAAAATATGAATAAGAGTGAAGTTAAAAACAGTGTTGATAATATAATAGAATTAATAGAGAAATGTAGTATATAAAACTTAAAATACAAAATAAGATAGTACTTTATATTTTAAAGTACTATCTTATTTTGTATAAAGAAAATGTTATTTGGAAAATATATTTTTGAATAAAAAAGATATATGAATTAAAAGTTAATTTATTATAAAAATAAGTATAAAAGAGGGGTTAGTATGAAAATTAAATTTTGTGGAGCCGCTAAGTGTATAACCGGTTCATGTCATTTGTTAGAAGTGAGTGACACTAAAATATTATTAGATTGCGGTTTATTTCAAGGAAAAGATTTAAAAGAATTTAATAATGATGAGTTTATGTTCAACCCTAAAGAAATATCTGCGGTAATATTATCCCATGCTCATTTAGACCATAGTGGAAGAATTCCAAAACTATATGAGCAAGGATTTAAGGGTAATGTTATATGCACAAAACCAACAGTAGAACTTTGTAAGGTATTATTATCAGATATAGAAAATTCATGTGATAAGGATGAAAAAAGTAAAAGTGAAATATATTTTGAAAAATTTATAGGATATGACTATGAAGAAAAAATTATTATCAACGAAGATGTATCGTTGATATTTAGAGATGCAGGACATGTTTTAGGTTCTGCTATATGCGAAATTATAATAAATGATGAAAATAATATAAAACTAGTGTATAGCGGGGACGTTGGAAATGATAATTTATTAATAGTTGATGATCCCCAAAAAATATATAGCAGTGATTATTTAATACTAGAAGGTACATATGGTGATAAAATTCACAATGTTAAAAGAGATGAATTTGATTTTTTAATGGAGATTATAAAGAAAACTATTTCTAAAAATGGGAATGTAATTATACCTGCATTTTCATTAGGAAGAACTCAAGAAATAATATATACTTTAAACAAATTTATAGAAACTGAAAAAGATTACAACATAGATATATATGTGGATAGCCCTATGGCTACTAAGATTACTAAAATTTTTGAAAATAATAAAAAATATTTTGATAAGGAGGCAAAAAAATTTTTAAATGAAGGAGATAATCCTTTTCAGTTCAAAAATCTCCACTTCATAGAGGAATTAGAAGAATCAAAAAAACTAAAAAATAAGAAAGGTATAGTTATAATATCTTCTAGTGGTGATTGCGAAGGGGGAAGGATTGTACATCATATAAAAAATAATATAGAGGACGAAAATAGCTCTTTAGTTTTTGTTTGTGCTCAGGGTTATGACACAATCGGTGGGCATATTTTAGGTGGAAAAAGAAATATTTGTATATTAAAAGAAGAGTTAGAAATTAATTGCAATATATACAATTTGCAGGGGTTATCTGGCCATGCTGATAAAAATAGTTTGGAAAAATGGGTATGTAATTTTAAAACTAAACCTAAGAAAATATTTTTAGTTCATGGAAAGGAAACAGCACTTTGTGAATTGAAAGACAATTTAGAAAAAAAGAAGTTCGATGTATCCATACCTGCAATTGGGTGTATAGAAAATACAAATAGTTAAAAATATAACAATGAAAATGGCCTTTAAGCACTTGAAATTTAAGTGGTATAGCATTATCATAGATTATGAAAGCTGTATAAAATGCTATTTTTAGTAAAAATATTATAAAAATTGAGTTGTTTCGAGGTATTATCCTAAAATTTTTTTTGATGACATGGATAATGATTATCAGATAATTACTATGTTATTATTTTAGACAATTAAAAAAAAAGATAGGAATTAACCAAATAGCGAAAAAAATTATTATAATAATAGATATTAAGAAAGAAGGTTTGGACAATGAGACAAATGAAAACTATGGATGGAAATACTGCTGCTGCTCACGTAGCTTATGCTTACACTGATGTAGCTGCTATATATCCAATAACACCATCATCACCAATGGCAGAGCACTGCGATGAGTGGGCTGCGCAAGGTAGAAAAAATATTTTTGGGCAAACTGTAAAAATGATGGAAATGCAATCTGAGGCAGGTGCAGCAGGTGCGGTTCACGGATCATTACAAGGAGGAGCATTAACAACTACATTTACAGCTTCTCAAGGATTACTACTTATGGTTCCTAACATGTATAAAATAGCAGGGGAATTATTACCAGGAGTATTCCATGTAACTGCTAGAGCATTAGCAGCACAAGCATTATCAATATTTGGAGATCACCAAGACGTAATGGCTGCAAGACAAACAGGATTTGCTTTACTTGCAAACAATAGCGTTCAAGAAGTTATGGATTTAGCTCCAGTTGCTCACTTAGTAGCAATTGAAGGAAGAGTTCCATTCTTAAATTTCTTTGATGGATTTAGAACTTCACATGAAATTCAAAAAATAGAAGCTTGGGATTATGAAACATTAGAAAAATTTGTAGATAAAGATGCTGTAGAAGCATTTAGAAATAGAGGATTAAATCCAAATAATCCAGTAACAAGAGGTACAGCTCAAAACCCTGATGTGTACTTCCAAACTAGAGAAGCTTCAAATAAATTTTATCAAGCTGTTCCAGAATTAGTTGAAAAATATATGGAAAAAGTAAACAAAGAAATAGGAACAGATTACCATGTATTTAACTACTATGGTGCAGAAGATGCTGATAGAGTAATAGTTGCAATGGGTTCAGTTTGTGATGTTGTAGAAGAAACAATAGATTACTTAGCAACTCAAGGTGAAAAAGTTGGATTATTAAAAGTACGTTTATTTAGACCATTCTCATTAGATCATTTCTTTAAACATATGCCAAAAACTGTTAAAAAAGTAGCAGTTCTTGACAGAACTAAAGAACCAGGATCAGCTGGAGAACCATTATATCAAGATATAAGAAATGCATATTATGATTGTGAAAATAAACCAGCTATAATAGGTGGAAGATATGGACTAGGTTCAAAAGACACTACTCCAGATCATATAGTAACTGTATTTGATCACTTAAAAAATGATGAATTAAAAAACGGTTTCACAATAGGAATAAATGATGATGTAACATTTACTTCATTAGAAGTATCAAGAAGTATACAAGTTGCAGATAAAGGAACTACAGCTTGTAAATTCTGGGGTCTTGGATCAGATGGTACAGTTGGAGCTAACAAAAGTGCTATAAAAATAATTGGAGACAATACAGATATGTATGCTCAAGCATACTTTGCATATGACTCTAAAAAATCTGGTGGTATAACAGTTTCTCACTTAAGATTTGGTAAGAAACCAATCAAATCACCATACTTAATAAATGCTGCAGACTATGTTGGATGTCATAACCAATCATATGTTAATAAGTATGATGTTCTAGCAGGAATAAAAGATAATGGAACATTCTTATTAAACTGCATCTGGAATCAAGAAGAATTAGAAAAACATTTACCAGCTTCAATGAAGAGATATATTGCAGCACATAACATAAACTTCTATACAATCAATGCTGTTAAAATAGCTCAAGATTTAGGTTTAGGTGGAAGAATAAACATGATAATGCAAGCTGCGTTCTTTGAATTATCAAAAATTATTCCAACTGAAGAAGCAGTTAAACACTTAAAAGATGCTGTTATTAAATCATATGGCAAAAAAGGTGAAAAAGTTGTAAAAATGAACCATGATGCTATAGATAAAGGAATTGAATCTATTGTTAAAGTAGAAGTTTCAGCTTCTTGGAAAGATGCTCAAGATGAAGCTCTTCCAATTCAAGAAAAACCTGATTTCGTTAAAAACATTGTAGATGTTATGAACAGACAAGAAGGAGATAATTTACCAGTTAGTGCCTTCGCAGGTATAGAAGATGGTACATTTGAACCAGGAACAGCTGCATATGAGAAAAGAGCAATAGGAATCAATATTCCAGAATGGATACCAGAAAATTGTATTCAATGTAACCAATGTGCTTATGTATGTCCACATGCGACTATAAGACCATATGTTGCTAAAGAAGAAGCATTTGAAGGTGCTCCAGAAAATATGAAAATTGTAGATGCTAAAGGCGGAAAAGCATTTGAAGGATTAAAATTTGCAATGACAGTAGCACTTGAAGATTGTACTGGATGTGGAAACTGTGCTCAAGTTTGTCCAGCAAAAGAAAAAGCTTTAGTTATGAAACCTTTCGCAACTCAAGAAAAAGAAAAAGAAGTTTGGGATTTTGCAGTTAAAAACTTACCAGCAAAAGCTGAAAATCCAATGGGAGTAAACAGTGTTAAAGGTAGCCAATTTGAAACTCCACTTCTAGAGTTCAGTGGTGCTTGTGCAGGATGTGGAGAAACTCCATATGCAAAACTTATAACACAATTATTCGGAGATAGAATGATGATAGCTAATGCTACTGGATGTTCATCAATCTGGGGAGGAAGTGCACCTTCAACTCCATACACAACTAACCATAAAGGTCAAGGTCCAGCTTGGGCAAACTCATTATTCGAAGATAACGCTGAGTTTGGATTAGGTATGTTCTTAGGAGCTAACCAATTAAGAGATAAACTTGTTTTAGCAGTTAAAGAAGTTGTTGAAGCTAATATCTGTGAAGAATTAAAAGGTTTATTAAAAGAATGGTTAGAAAATGCAAATGATGCAGAAGCTACAAAAGCTTTAGCAGTTAAAATATTACCATTATTAGAAAATGAAAAATCAAATGAAGCTTTAGCTGAAGTTTATAATAAAAAAGATTTCTTCGTTAAAAGATCACAATGGATCTTCGGTGGAGACGGTTGGGCATACGACATCGGATACGGTGGAGTAGACCATGTATTAGCAAGCGGAGAAAATGTAAATGTATTTGTATTTGATACAGAAGTTTACTCAAATACAGGAGGTCAATCTTCTAAATCTACTCCAACTGCTGCTATAGCTAAATTTGCAGCTGCAGGTAAGAGAACTAAGAAAAAAGATTTAGGAATGATGGCTATGAGTTATGGATATGTTTATGTAGCTCAAGTAGCTATGGGAGCTGATCAAAATCAAACTCTTAAAGCTATAAGAGAAGCAGAAGCATATGATGGTCCATCATTAATAATTGGTTATGCACCATGTATAAACCATGGAATCAAAAAAGGTATGGGATCTACTCAATTAGAATCTAAATTAGCTGTTCAATCTGGATATTGGGCATTATATAGATATAACCCAGTATTAAAAGAAGAAGGTAAAAACCCATTCAGCTTAGATTCTAAAGAACCAACATTATCATTTAAAGATTATCTAATGGGAGAAGTTAGATATGCTTCATTAGCAAAAGCATTCCCAGAAGATGCTGAAGCATTATTTGCTAAAACAGAGCAAGATGCTAAAGAAAGAAGAGAAAATTATAAAAGACTTGCAGAACAACAAATCTAATATAATTTAAATAAAAAAGGATTACTCAAAGTTTGAGTAATCCTTTTTCATTTATATAGAATTCAAATCTAAAGAAACTATAGAATTCCAAATTAAATTTTAAACTTATTCATTTATCAAATGAGAAAACTTAAATTAATATTTTTTCAATAACTAACAGATTATTTTAGTTAAAAGTTAAAAGTGAATAGTTAACAGTTGTGGTTATTACTACTCACTTCGTTCCTAATAATTCTCAACGTATCTTTTTATAAACTTTCAAATCAAATTATATTGATAGATTTTTTAAAATTATTTTCAGAAAGTGGTTGCCACTTTCATCCTAAATTCATAATTCATAATTCATAACTAAATATATTTGCACTTATTTTTCTCAACTGATAACAAAAATTTGAGCTTATTTCCCTATATAGAGTTTAAATATAGAGTTTATATATTCTTAGTTAGTGTAAATAAAGTAATATTTGTTATGAAAATTATGTATATTTTATAATATATATATTTTTATTAAAAAAGCTTTTAAAAAAGTTAAATTAAGGGTACAATTAGAATATAACCATATAGGAGGTGTTAAATATGAATGATAATAAAGATTGCGGATGCGGCTGTGGATGCGATAACCAAGAGAATGAAGTAAAACACGAAGGCTGTGGATGTGGCGGACATAGTAATGAAAACGAAGGTTGCGGATGTGGACATAACCATGAAAATGAAGGTTGTGGATGCGGATGTGAAGATCACGAAGTTTTAACAGTTGCATTAGAGGATGAAGAAGGAAACACTATAATATGTGAGATAGTAGATGGATTCGTTTTTAATGAAAATGAATTTGCATTAGTTCAAAATCCAAATGATGGTTCAGTATATTTATTTAAAGTTGTTGGAGACGATGAAGTTGGGGAATTAGTAGTTCCAGATGATGAAGAGTACGATGCAGCTAAAAAATATTACGAAAAATCAATTACAGAACAAAATTAATTAAAAAAGTAAAAAGTCGTTATCAAAACGACTTTTTTATTTTATAATAATATAAAGGAAAATAATAATTATATAGTACTTATTAACTTTTATAGTATTTATAGATAGATTATTTTGAAAATTCATTTTAAAAATATTTAGCAAAAAAAATATTGTTTGTCAGGAGAAAGATATGGAGAAATTAGCTATTTTTGATATTGATTATACTATAACGAAAAGAGAAACACTTTTAGAACTTTATATGTTTATGATAAAGAAAAATCCTAAATTTATAACATATGCACCAAGGAATATAATATCCACATTATTATTTGCGTTAAGATTAAAGGATGCAGGAAAATCAAAAGAAACGTTTATAAGATTCATAGATGGAATTAAAGAAGATGAAATGCAGGAGATTGTTAAAGATTTTTATGAGAAAAGACTTTGTAATATACTTTATCAAGATGCTATTGATATGATGAAAAAATTAAAAAAAGAGGGATGTAAAATTTATTTAATATCCGCTTCAGCTGAATTTTATATAAATGAATTTTATAAAATAAAAGAAGTAGATAAAGTTATAGGTACTAAATTTAAAGTGGAAAATAGCATTCATAGACCAATAATAGATGGTGTAAATTGCAAAGGTGAAGAAAAGGTTAAAAGGTTAATGGAGGAAATAGAAAAAGAAGGTATAGAGGTAGATTTTAAAAATTCATATATGTTTTCTGATTCATTATCAGACTTACCTTTATTGAATTTAGTTGGAAATGGCTATTTAATAAATTACAAAAGGAAACATGATAAGTTGCAAATACTAAAATGGAAGTAGGGAGTGTTACAGTAATGGTTAAAATTTCTAATGAATATATTCTATATAATGGAGATATAAAAAATACAGATGAATTTGAAGTAATAAAACCAGTATCATCAAAGCAAATTTATGAAGTTATAAGAATTATAAATAAGAAACCTTTATTTTTAAAGGAGCATATAGAAAGGTTAATAAATTCTGTGAAAATTACAGATAGCAATTGTGTCGTAACTACGGAAATTATAAAAGATGAAATAGAAAAATTAGTAAAAGTAAATAATGTAACAGAAGGAAATGTTAAAATCATATTAGATAATAGCGATAGATATATGTTTTTTATACCACATAGCTATCCTTCACAAGATTTGTATATTAATGGTGTAAAAACAATATTATATTTTGGAGAAAGAGAAAATCCTAACGCAAAAGTAATAAATGACACATTTAGAGAAAGGGTTAATAGAAAACTAGACGAAAGTAATTCTTATGAAGCCATATTAGTAGATAGAAATGGATACATTACAGAAGGTAGTAGGTCTAACATATTTATGGTTATAGATGGTAAAATTGTAACATCGCCAGGAAGTAAGGTGCTACCAGGCATAACAAGAATGAAAATAATTCAGTGTTGTAACGAATTAGGTCTTGAAATAGAAGAGAAGGAATTATATTATAAACAGTTAGATAAAATAGAAGGGGCGTTTATATCAGGTACATCTCCAAAGGTATTGCCAATAAAAAGTATAGATGAGTTAAAAATAAATTCACAAAAGAATAAAATAATAAATGATATAAAAAATAAGTTTGATGAATTAATAAAAAAAGATATAAGTTAGTAATTTTTTAGGGGAATATATAAAGTAATAGGGGATTTTGACGATAATTTAGGCATATGAAAAAAAATAATAGATTAGAATTATAAAGTATATTTAATCTATTATTTAGTTGAATATGACTAAAGTAGAAAAGTTATAAACTTTAATAGAATTATTATAGTCTGAAAAATCGTTTAAAATCCTCTAGGTTAACTTTAATTTGGGGGGATTTATGGTGGAAGTAAAAACAAATGGGTTAGGTGTTATAAAGGTAGAAAATAATAAAATTTTTGTTCTAAATCCTGAAGAAGGAAAATTACCGGCTAGAATTTTACCATCACCAGAAGTAGAAATAAAAATTGATAGCAAAATTATTACAGAACCTGTAGAAGTTTTTCAAGAAAATGTAGTGGAATTTACTATTAAAAATCAAGAAAAACCAAAAAGGCATCTAAATATAGAGATATCAGAAGATAAAATAGAAGCAAAAGTTACAATAAAAGAAGAAAAATGTAATCTATATAAAATTAAGGATTCTCAAATTTCACCAATACTACGACCAACAATAGAGGTAATAGGAGAATTGACAGCACCTAGATATACTGAATCAGAATTGACTATGGAACTTAATAAATTAGGGATAATTTATGGATTAGATAATGAAGCTATAAAATATTGTTGTGAAAACGATATTATAGAAAGCATTAGTATAGCAATAGGGAAAGAGCCAATTAAACCTATAGATGATGAAATCAAAGCATATTTTAATGTAATGGATGAAAAGAAGTTAGTTGAAGATGATAATGGAAGAGTTGATTTTAAATCTATAGGAGAAGTGGAAACTGTAGAATCCGGTGATTTAATTGGTGAGTTGAAGATAGGTAAAAATGGGAAGATAGGTTTTAATGTTTATGGACAAGTAATTAAACCACCAAAAAGAAAAATTAAAACCATAAAAAATGGAAAAGGTGTGAATATTGTTGGAAATAGAGCATATGCCACAATAAGCGGGAAACCTTACCTCAGAAGCAACACATTTTCTGTTGAAGAGGTTTTTAATGTTGATGGTGATGTAGATATATCAAAAGGTAATATAAGGTTTATAGGTGATGTTATAGTTCATGGCAATGTTAAAGATGATATGAAGGTTGAAAGTGGAAATAGTATAATTATTCATGGCAACGTTTTAAGAGGAGCGTTAAATGCAGAAGGAGATATAGAAGTAAAAGGTAATATTATATCATCAAATATATTAGGTGGAAATATTGGTGCAGACTACTCTAAATATATAGAGCAGGTGGAAAAAATTCATGAAAAAATATTCAACCTTTGCGAAAATCTTTATAAAATAAATAGTAGCAATAATTTAGCTAATCAAATCAAAGAAAAAGATTTAATAAATGCAATTATTGATGCCAGATTTAAAAACTTTAATATGGATATTTATAATTTAATTAATTCAATGAAAAGTCAAAAGGATATACAGTGTGATTTATATAAATTTGTTTCCGTAAAAATGTGTAATTGTTATTTTGATAACTTTAAAACTATAAATGAAGTAATTTATATGGAGAAATTATTAAAAGAAAAAATAGAAGAATTAAGTAGCAAAATATATAAAAGGTGTGATATGTATATAACTTATGCGCAAGATTGTAATATTGGTGTCACAGGAAATATTTATATTGATGGAAAAGGAATATATAAATCTAATGTTAGTTCTTTAGATAGCATATATTTTATAAATGATAAAAGTACAATTAGAGGCGGAGTTATAAGTGCTGAAAATGAAATAAAAGCTAAAATAGTAGGAACACCTAATGGTGTTATGAATGTATTGAAAGTTAAAGATAAAGGACATATATATGTAGCTATGGCTTATTATAACACTAAGTTTATAATTGGGAATAAAAAATATGTATTAGAAGAACCAAGTAAAGATATTCACGTTTATTTAGATAAAGATGATGAAATATGTGTTGAAAAATTAAAGTTATAGAGGGTGAAAAAATGAATGAAGAAATAAAGATGCTAATTTTCTCAATAGGGGATCAATTTTATGCCGAGAATATTATGGATGTAGAGAGAATTTTAATTTATGAAGAACCTACAGAATTACCAGATGCACCGAATTTTTTAAAAGGCATTATAAATTATGAAGGAAGCATACTTCCAGTAATATCACTTTCGGATAAATTTAATAAACATGGTGAAAAAATTAAAGATGAGCTAAAAATAATAGTAGTAAGGGATGCCGAACGAAAAATAGGAATAATAGTTGATTCAGTATCGGAAGTAAAACCTATTAGTGTTAATAATATTGAAGTTGCTCCAGATATAGCATCTGATATATCAAAAAGATATATTCAAGGTTTAATAAAAGAAAAAGATAGGATAATAATATTTTTATCTCTTTCCAATATATTATCAGATGAAGAAAAAGAACTTGTATATTAGGTGAAACTATGGAAAAAAAAGATATAAAAATTGGTATAGGAGACTTGAATATAGGAAAAAATCCAGATCGATTAATAACAATAGGTCTTGGATCATGTATAGGTATAGCACTTTTTGATAAATACTCTAAAATTGGTGGACTTGCCCATATAATGCTTCCAGATAGTACTAAGTTCACTAAAATTACTAATAAGCTTAAATTTGCAGACCTAGCTATACCTATATTGGTAGATAAGATGAAAAATGCAGGAGCAAATGAAAAGTTTTTAAAAGCAAAAATTGCAGGGGGAGCATCTATGTTTAGTTTTGCAGACAAAAATATGAACATGGATATCGGCGATAGAAACGCAAAAGCTGTTAAGGAAATGCTTAAAAAATATAAAATTCCAATTGAGTCAGAAGATGTAGGTGGAAATAAAGGAAGAACTATCACCTTAAATACAGAGAATGGAGTACTTCAAGTGAAAACAATAGGTTTAGGCATTAAGGATATTTAAAGTTTATTATTAGAGGTGATAGTTAATGGACAGGAAAATAAAGGTTATAGTAGTTGATGATTCCGCTCTTATGAGAAAAATAATATCTGATATGATAAATGAGCAAGAAGACATGGAGGTAGTTGCTATAGCTAGAAATGGTGAGGAACTTTTAAAAAAACTAGAAGTAATTACACCGGATGTAATTACTTTAGATATAGAAATGCCAATTTTAGATGGAATTTCTACATTAAAAGTGCTAAAAGAAAAGAAAATAGCTTCGAAAATAATAATGTTAAGTTCATTAACTAAAGATGGGGCTGAAATTACTATGGACTGTCTTGCTCTTGGAGCCTTTGATTTTGTATGTAAACCATCAGGAGCAATTTCATTAGATATAGATACTGTTAAGGATGATTTAATAAAAAAGATAAGAAATGAAAAAAGAACAATTAAATCTATATCAACAAGAAATAAGACGAATTTAAATTTTATGGAAAGACTTAGAAAAAAGGAAACTAACCATAAAGATATAAATGCAGTAGTAATAGGAGCATCTACAGGAGGTCCTAAAGCATTGTACAGTGTTATTACAGGACTACCTGAAAACTTAGGAGTTCCAATTTTTGTTGTTCAGCATATGCCTGTTGGTTTTACTAAAGCTTTTGCAGAGAGATTAGATAGGGGAAGTAATTTGAAAGTTGTTGAGGCTGAAGATAGAATGCGTATAGAAGAAAATGTTGTTTATGTTGCAAGGGCAGGATATCATATGGAGGTAGAAGGAAATTATATAAGACTTACAGATACTTCTCCAGTTTGTGGTGTTAAACCAGCTGTAGATAGACTTTTTATATCAGCATCAAAAGTTTATGGAAGTAAGTTATTAAGTGTTGTTTTAACGGGAATGGGTAAAGATGGAGCCAATGGAACAATAGAGGTTAAAAATAGAGGTGGTTATACTATGGCAGAAGATGAGTCAACTTGCATAATATATGGTATGCCTAAAGCTGCTTTTGAAACTAATAAAGTAGATGAGGTATTACCATTACATTATGTATCAAGCAGAATAACAAAAGTAGTTAGAGGAGTTGACTAAAGTAATGGATTTTAAACCGCTTGAAATTTGGGTAAAAAGAGAGCTGCAAATAGATTTAACGGCATATAAATCTAATCAATTGCATAGAAGAATCCAAAGTTTAATGACTAGAGTAGGCGCAAGTTCAATAGAAGAATATATAACAATGCTAAAAACTGATAAAATTCAAAGAGAAAAATTCTTAGATTATTTAACTATAAATGTAACGGAATTTTTTAGAAATCCTGAAATTTTCGACGAGTTTAAGGATGTTATAAAAAATAACTTGAACTATAAGTCTCCACTAAAAATTTGGAGTGCAGCATGTTCTCTTGGTGCAGAGCCATATTCCTTAGCTATGATATTAGATGATATATCACCAGGAGTTAATCATAAAATTATAGCAACAGATATTGATAATAATATATTAAACAAAGCAAAAAAAGGTGAATATACTAGCTTAGAGATTAAGAATGTACCATCACAGCTGTTAAAAAAATATTTTAAAAGTCATGATAAAAGTTATGTTATAGATAATAAATTAAAGAAAATGATAACATTTAAAAAACATGACCTTATTTTAGAAAATTATGAAAGTAATTTTGACATAATAATTTGTAGAAATGTAGTAATATACTTTAATCAAGATATAAAAGATAGAATTTATGATAAATTTAGTAGATCCTTAAAAAAAGGTGGGATACTTTTTGTAGGGGCTACGGAAAGTATATATAATTATAAGGCTTTCAATTTTGAAAAAGTATCCACTTTTATTTATAGGAAGCTTTAAGGAGGAATAATATGGATACGTCACAATACCTTTCAATGTTTTTAGAAGAATCAATGGATAATCTTCAAACTTTAAATGAAAGTCTCCTTATTTTAGAGCAAGAACCTAATGATAAAGAAAGGTTAAATGAAATATTTAGGGTAGCACATACTATAAAAGGTATGGCTGCGACTATGGGATATAATACTATAGCAGAACTTACTCATAAAATGGAGGATGTTTTATCTAAGTTTAGAGAAGGAGAATTAAATGTAACTCCAAAGGTTGTAACAGTATTATTTAGATGCCTAGATAATTTGGAGAATATGATAAACACTATTGCTGATGGTGAAGAATTAGATTATGATATATCAGATATAGTTCATCAATTAGAAGATATAGGTAATAAAAAACAAAGCGATGAAGCTAAAGAGACTGCTGAAAATACAGAGGGAAAATCAATGGAGGCAGTTTGTGATGTAGCAAATCAACTTCAATTCAATGAATATGATTTAAATGTAATTAAACAAGCTAAGGATTCTGGCTTTAATGCTTATAGTATTTATGTGAAATTAGATGATGGGACAATTTTAAAGTCAGCAAGAGCATTTGTAATAATGCAGGCTTTAGAAGAGCATGGAGAAATTATAAAAACACAACCTATTTTAGAAGATTTAGAAATTGAAGATTTTGATTTGGATATAAACTTTGCATATATAACAAAAGAAAATAAAGAAATTATAAAAGGTTTAATAGAGGATATTTCAGAAGTAAGAATAGTTGAAGTTTCAGATGTGAAAACAGATAAAAATAAAGAAGAAGTTAAAAATGGTGTTAATAGTGATTGCTTAAATTATAGCTTATCAGAATATGATATGGATGTTATAAAACAAGCTAAGCAAGTTGGATTTAATGCCCTTAATATAAGTATTGAGTTAGATGAAGGAACATTATTAAAATCAGCAAGAGTATTTATAATAATGCAAGAGTTAGAGGTCCATGGAGAGGTTATAAAATCAATACCTGCATCAGAAGATTTAGAGGCAGAAAATTTTGATTATAATATAGAACTAACTTATATTACTAAGAAAACTGAAAAAGAAACTAAAGATATATTATTTAAAATATCGGAAGTTAAAAGTGTAGAAATCGTTAGTATTTCAGAAACTAATAATGAAAAAAATATAAAAAATTTAAAACCAAAAGAAATTACAAATAAAGTAGAGAAAATAAAAGAAATAAACAAAGAAATAGAAAAAGGTAAGGATGTTAAGAGTAAGAAAACAAATAATGATAAGCATAATTCAGACAAACATCCTAAGGGCAGAACAGTTGGACAATCAGTAAGAGTAGATTTGGAAAGATTAGATAAATTTATGAATATGGTTTCGGAACTTGTAATTCATAGAACGAGACTAGAACAAATAAGTTTAAATCATAAAATACCAGAATTAAATGAAACTTTAGAACAAGTAGCTAGAAGTACATCTGATTTACAAGACTTAGTTATGAAAATAAGAATGTTACCATTAGATGCTGTATTTAATAGATTTCCAAGGATGATAAGAGACTTGTCTATAGAATTAGGCAAGGAAATTGATCTTGAAATATTGGGACAAGATACTGAACTTGATAGAACAGTTATAGAAGAAATTGGGGAACCATTAATTCACCTTCTAAGAAATGCAGCAGACCATGGGATAGAAAGTCCAGAAGAAAGAATTAAAGCAGGTAAAAATCCAAATGGAAAAATAAAACTTATAGCATATCCAGAAGGAACTAAGGCTGTAATCAAAGTTGAAGACGATGGAAAAGGATTAAATGTTGAAAAAATTAGAGCTAAGGCTGAAAGTGTAGGAATAACTACAGAAGGTATGAGCGAAAATGATATCAAAAATTTAATATTTAGCCAAGGATTTAGTACTAATGAAGTAGTTACAGACATATCAGGCAGAGGTGTTGGTATGGATGTAGTAAAAACTAAAATTGCTGCATTAGGAGGAACTGTAGATGCTATAAGTGAATTAGGTAAGGGAACAAGTTTTATTATAAGACTTCCACTTACACTTCAAATCATACAGGCATTACTTGTAAAAGTAGGATCTGAAACAATGGCAATATCTTTAGGATATATAGATAGAGTTGTTGAATATAAGAAAGAATTAACTAAAAAGACAAACAATAAAGAGGTAATAATTTATAACGATAATATAGTTAATCTTATAAGAGTTAATGAAAAATTAAACATTCCAGAAGATGATCATGGGAAAAAATATGTAGTGATGACTAAGGTGGGAGAAAGGGAAGTTGGCTTACTTGTAGATTCATTATTAGGCCAACAGGAAATAGTAATCAAACCTTTTGGCAAGACATTAAAGAATTTAAATGAATATATAGGTGCTACAATTTTAGGAGATGGATTAGTAACATTAATACTAGATGTTGCATCATTGATATAAGGAGGTGCTTAAAATTTGGAATATACGAAGCTAACTGATCTCCAGTTAGATGCACTAAGGGAAGTAGGAAATATAGGAATAGGAAATTCTGCAACAGCATTATCTAATCTTTTAAATAAAAAGGTTGATATAACTTTTCCTAAAGTAAATTTAATACCTTACGAAGAAATATTTGAAAATGATGCTGAAGATTTAGTCTATGCAGTTGTAATTAGAGTGCTTGGTGATGCACCAGGAAATATGTTATTCATAATAGATGAAAACTCTCTTTTGGATATAATAAGTAGTCTTTGTGGCCAATGTGGAGATGAAGTAAATGAAATGGGACTATCGGTTTTAGCCGAGGTTGGCAATATAATTTCATCCACTTATATAAATGCCATTGCATCACTTACAAATTTGAGCTTAACGCTTTCTGTGCCAGCAGTGGCTAGTGATATGATAGGGGCTATACTTTCAACAACATTTATGGAAGCTGGTCAATATGGAGAGTCTGTTTTAGATATTGAAACAGAATTTATTCAAGAAAACGAAACATTAAACGGGCATTTTTATTATATTCCTATGCCTGGCTCATTAGAAAAAATATTGAAATCTTTAGGAATAATGGAGGGAAATTTAAATGGCTAAAGTATTAATAGTTGATGACGCAACATTTATGAGAATGATGATAAAGGACATTCTTGAAAAGAATGGATTTGAAGTAGTAGGAGAAGCACCAAATGGAATAAAGGCTGTAGAACTTTATAAATCTGAGAAACCAGATGTGGTTACAATGGATATAACTATGCCGGATATGGATGGGATAGAAGCTGTAAAAGCTATAAAAGAGTTTGATCCAAATGCCAAAATAGTAATGTGTAGTGCAATGGGTCAACAAAGCATGGTTATGGATGCTATAAGAGCAGGTGCAAAAGATTTTATAGTTAAGCCTTTCCAAGCAGATAGAGTATTAGAAGCTATAAATAAAGTAATTGGATAGGGGGACTAGCAATGCAAGTTGTTGTTTTTAGGATTGGGGATGAACAATTTGCTGTTGAAACTAGCAAAGTTCAAAGTATATGTGATATGATGAACATCACATTAGTACCCAAGGCACCAAGTCATATAAAAGGGCTTATAAATTTAAGAGGGATTATAATTACAATTTTAGATATAAACTTAGTATTAAATATGAAATCAGCTAATACCGAGGAACAAAATATTATAATATTAAATCTAGAAGATGAGGCTGTTGGTATTACAGTAGATTCAGTAGATGAGGTGTTAGAAGTAGAAGATGGTTCTGTAGAAAGAGTAGTTAGTGATAAGGAAAAAGTATTTATAAAAGGTGTAATTAATTTAAAAGATAGAATTATAACTTTATTAGATTTTGATAAAATAAATATATAAAATCTACGAATATAGGAATGAGGTAGAGTAATGTCAGAAGTATTATCTCAAAGAGAAATAGATGCTCTTTTGCTTGCTTTATCTTCTGGAGATTTAGAGGCAGATTCATTGGAAGTGAAGGAAGAGAAAGTTAAAGTAAAACCTTATGATTTTAGAAGGCCTCAAAAATTTACTAAAGATCATATAAGAACTTTAGAGCTTGTTCATGACAATTACAGTAGAATAATTTCTAATTATTTAACTGCACAACTTAGAAGTAATATAAAAGTTAATGTAGAAAGTGTTCAGCAAATAACTTATGAAGAGTTTATTCACTCTATACCAAATCCTACAGTGCTTACACTTTTTAAAATGCCACCATTAAGTGGAGATATATTACTTGAAACTAATGCAGAATTTGTTCTTAGAATGTATGATGTTTTAGCAGGAGGTTCAGGTTATAAAAAGCCTAAATTAAAGGAGCTTACAGAAATAGAAAAGAAACTTATTAAAGTTTTAAATAGTGGATTAGTATCAAATTTGAAATTAGCATGGGAAGATGTTTTAGACGTACAACCAGAAATTCAAGAAATAGAAACAAATCCAGCATTAAATCAAACTCTAGCGCCTAATGAGCCAGTTGCTCTTATAACATTTACCGTTGAAATGTTTAGCACTACTATGTTTATGAATATTTGTATACCATATCTTAGTATAGAGAAAGTTTTAGATAAGCTCGTAATTAGATATTGGTTTAGCAATGATGACGAACTAGCAAATGAGCATAAGAAGAAGGTAAGACATAGACTAGATAAAGTAAATGTAGATATTTTATCTATACTTGGAAAAACAGAAATAACAGTTAGTGATTTCTTATCTTTAAATATAGGAGATGTTATAACTTTAGATAATAATATAGATTCACCAGCAGAGGTTTATGTAGAAGAACAATTGACTTATATTGGTAAACCTGGCTTAAGTGGAAAGCAAAGAGCAGTTCAAATAATAGAATATATAAGCGAGGATGTGGAGAACGATGAGTAACGGATTTCTATCACAAGAAGAAATAGATTCTTTATTAAATGGAAATGACTCTTCACCTAAAGAGAGTGAAAAGGAAAAAGAAAAGGAAGTTTTAAGTGATATAGAAAAAGATCTTCTTGGTGAAGTTGGAAATATTTCTATGGGATCCGCTGCAACAGCGCTTTCCACCATTATAGGAAAAAAGGTAAATATAACTACACCAAATATACAAGTAAGTACTTTAAGAAAAGTAAGAGAAGGCTTTGAAACGCCAAATGTAGTTTTAGATGTTAAATTTACTAGTGGAATAATGGGTGGAAATTTATTAATAATGAAAATAAGCGATGCAGCGGTTATTGCAAGCCTTATGATGGGTGGAGATGGAAAAGTAGATGGAATCAGTGAGCTTTCAGAAATAGAAATTAGTGCAGTATCTGAAGCTATGAATCAAATGATAGGTTCGGCTGCTACTTCTATGGCTACTATGTTCAGAAGAGAAGTAAATATTTCACCACCATTATCAAGTATTTGTGATGAAACAACATCACCATTATCAGAAGAAATTAATGAAGAAGAAGAAATTGCATTTATATCATTTAGAATGAATATTGAAGATTTAGTAGACAGTAGTATTATGCAAGTATTACCACTAGTTACTGCTCAAAAAATTATAACTATAATGATGGGAACAGAAGAAGAAACTACGCCTAAAGAAGAAAATGTAGTGGAAGAAAATAACACAAAAGAAGAAATTCAAATGAAAAATGAAAATGTTAACTATGATTATGAACCAAAATCAATAGAGACTAATGATGAGCCTGTTCAAGTTAGACAAGCTGCCTTTAGTCAATTGAATAATAGACCAACTACAAGTATGCCAAATAATATAGATTTAATACTAGATGTACCACTAGAAGTATCTGTTGTGCTTGGTAAAACTAGAAAAAATATAAGAGAAGTATTAGAATTAACTACAGGATCACTAATAGAGTTAGACACATTAGCAGAGGAACCAGTGGATATCTTAGTTAATGGCAAAAAAATAGCCTATGGCGAAGTAGTTGTAGTTGATGAGAATTTTGGTGTTAAAATCACAGGAATAGTAAGTGGTGAAGAAAGAGTTAGAAGTCTTGGTAAATAAAATCAATGGTATATATTTTTAAGAGTTATAATCTATTGATATAAATAAAAGGCTGTGAATAAGTATATTAAATATATTTTTTCGCAGCCTTTTATTTTAAAAATATTAACTTTTATTTAAATTTAGTATAAGTTTTTAAACTTTTTTCTATAAACTTTTAATATAAGATAACGATATAATTATTAGAATAAACACAAGGTAGGTATGAAAAATGAAAATTAATAGTACATCAAATTTTATGGCCATTAACTCATATAAAAATGTGAATAAAACAGTGGCTAAAACTAATGAAATTTCAATTAAAGATAGCTGTGAAATTTCAAACTTAGGAAAAACTTTAAATACTATGGCTGCAACTGATTTAAAAGAAACCTCTACTGAAAGAATTGAGAAAATAAAAGCTCAAATTAAAGAAGGAACTTATAAGGTTGATAGTAAGTTAGTAGCAGAAAAAATCATAGAACATTTAAATGGGAGAGAATACTACTAATGAATAATAAATTGAATGATATTTTAATTAAGGAAAAACAAGCTATTGGAGAAATTTTAAATTTATTAGAACAACAATACAATTTAATAGTTAAAGATGATGCTTTGGGGTTGGAGTCAATCATTTCTAACATTGAAAAATCAAACAAAGAAATTGCAATAGTTGAAATGGAAAGAAGAAAAATTACAAAAGGAAGATCTATGAAAGAAGTAATAGATGAATATAAAGATAAAGAATTAGAAAAAAATTATGATGATTGCATTATGCTTTTAGAGGAAACAAAGATGCAAAAAGATAGTAATAGCATTTTGTTAAAGCAAGCACTAAATTATACTAATGCAATGATTAACATGTTAAAACCACAAGATAAAGGTGCCATAAACACTTATAATTCTTATGGAAAAATTAGAAGGTAGCGAGGTGATAAAATGTCAGGTTTGTTTGGAACAATGCAAGTATCTAAATTAGGTATGCTTGCACAACAATCTGCTCTTAACACTACATCACATAATATGTCTAATGTAAATACTCCTGGATATTCAAGGCAACATGTTATTTTATCTGCTAGTCGTCCTATAACACTTGCAGGTCCAGGTCAAATAGGAACAGGGGTAAATGTAGTAGCTATAACAAGAACAAGAGATACTTTTTTAGATTATCAAATTAGAAGAGAGTCTAGTAATCTTGCTGACTCAATAGCTAAAGAAAAATATTTATCTGAAATTGAAGGGATATTTAATGAGCCTAGCGATACAGCTATATCAAAATTATTGTCAGAGTATTATGATGCATGGCAAACATTATCATTAAACCCAGAAAAATCAGAAGCAAGACAAGTAGTAGTTCAAACAGCTAAACAATTAACAGATTTATTAAATCATACACATAAACAACTGGAAGACACTAAAGGAAACTTAGAGACAGAAAAAAAACAATCAGTAGAAGATATAAATAATTTATTAGATCAAATAAATGAACTTAACAAAGAGATAAAAAAGGTTACTTTTGCCGGAAATAATCCTAATGATTTATTAGATTCTAGAGATTTATTATTAGATGAATTAAGTACAAAATTTGGTATTGATGTAACTTCAGAGAATCTTAATGGAATATCATTAAAACCAGAAGGAACTGATATAAATTTAATACAGGATACAGATAGTGATTTTAAGTATCATATAGAATATGAAGAAGGTAAAGGATATAAATTTGTTGGAGTTAAAAAAACCAGCAAAAAAATTGAACCAGGTGAAGGAAAATCTGATTCTGATGTTAAATATGTAACTGAATTAGTTATTGATTCAAAAAATTTATATCCATCAGCTGGAACATTAGGTGGATTACTAAAATTAGATGAAAAAATACAATCTAACATAGATAAATTAGATAACTTAGCAAAAACTATAGCATTATCTACTAATGCAATACATTCAGATGGTGGTGGAAATAGAAACTTTTTCACTGATGGAACAGAGGAAGATAAAATAGGTAATGATGATTCAGGTATGAATATAACTGCAGGAAATATAACTATAAATGAGGATTTGTTGAAAAATCCTATGCTTTTAAATGTAAGCAGTGGTTCAAATAGTGGTGGAACAGATGGAAAAAGAGCTTTAGTTATAGCACAGCTTAGAAATATGAAATTTATAATTGATGATGAAACAAATGGTGTTAAAAAAGATACCACATTAAATCAATTTAAAACTAATAATGGCTATAAAATAGAAAATGGTGTTACTTCAGAAGGTATTATAACTTTTGAAAATAATAAAGATGGTGCAAGTGTAGAGGGGTATTATAAAGGCATAATAAATACATTAGGTATTGAAGCTCAAGCTGCTAAAAGAGATGTTGCTAATAAACAAATGCTATTAGGTAGTTTTATTGAAAAAAGAGAGTCTACATCAGGAGTTTCTATTGATGAAGAAACTATAAATTTAGTTCAGTTTAACCATGCTTATCAAGCAAATGCAAAGATGATATCTACTGTAGATGAATTGTTAGATGTAGTAATAAATGGATTAAAACGTTAGGGTGGTGGTTTTATGAGAATAACTAACAAAATGATGTCAAATTCATTTTTAGCAGATATGAATGTAAACTTAAATCATATGAAACGTAAACAAGAGCAACTTGATACAGGTAAAGAATTTAAAAGACCATCTGATAGTCCATTTAAAGCAGCTCGTTCTATGCAAATATATAGTGAAATTTATGCAAATGAGCAGTATAACACTAATATAAACCATACTATAAACTGGTTAGATACAACAGATAGTGCATTAGATAATTTAGGTAAGTCTTTAAGTAGAATAAGAGAACTTATGGTTTCAGCTGGAAATGGTACTTATGATAAAGATGAATTAAAAGCAGTTAAAGATGAAATATCAGAGAAAGTAAATGAAATTTCTCAAATATTAAATACGTCCTTTGATGGAAAATATATTTTTGGTGGAACCCATGGTGACAAAAAACCTACCACTGTAGATGAAAATGGAGAACTTATCGATGGAACCATTGGAGACAATTTAAAGGTTGAAATCTCTTCTGGAGTTGTTATTGAATATAGTGTTAATGCTAATGAACTTTTAAATTTTACAAGTAAAGATTTAAAAGATGAAATTTTAAAAGATGAAAATGGAAACCTATTAAAAATTGATAAAGATAACAATGTTTTAAGAGTAGATAAGGAATCACATTTAGTGGATGGAAATGGGGAAAAGATCCTATATAATGGAGAGCCTATCACAATTGATGGTAATGGAGAACTTAAAGATAAAGATAACCAATTATTGAAGATAAATAAGGAAAATGGACAACTTGTAGATAAAGATGGTAAACCGTTAAAGAATAAAGAGGGAAAAGAAATCGATATAAAAATAGATATAGATAATAAAATTGCAGCAAATGACACTTTAGGAGATCTATTAAATGATATAATAAAGGATTTAGGAGAAGATGGAGACATATCCAAAGTGAATAATGAGGACTTAGAAAGATTAGATAGTGCAATTAGCAATCTTTTAAGTGTTCGTTCAAAGGTTGGAACTTTTCAAAATAGAATGAAAGGTGCAAAAAATGTAAATGAAGACCAAAATATAAACCTTAAAGCAATATTGTCTTACAATGAAGATATAGACTGGGTGGAAAAGAGCATGGAGATGGGAATGATACAAACTGTTTATTTAGCATCGCTTCAAACAGCATCTAAAATATTACCACCATCTTTATTAGATTTTATAAGATAATGAATAAGGAGTAAAAATTATGGAACTAAAGACTAAGTATCATGGCATTGTAAAATATGATGAAGATGAAATTATAACTTTAAGTGATGGTCTTTTAGGATTTGAGCATTTAAAAAAATATATAATATTTTCACTAAAAGATAATGAAGATTTTAAAGTTATTCATTCACTTGAAGATGAATCAGTAGGCATAGTTATTATGTCACCATTTTTAGTAATAAAAAATTATGAGTTTAATTTGAGTGATAAAATAGTGTCTAAATTAAAGATTAAAAATGAAAAAGAAGTAGCGGTTTATACTACAGTAACATTAAATTCAGATATAAATAAAATTACAACTAATTTAAAAGCCCCTATAGTTTTAAATATAAGTAGCAATCTTGGAAAACAAATTATAATAGATAATGAAAGTTATAATATAAAGGAACTACTATTTAAGGAGAATTTAAAATGTTAGTTGTAAGTAGAAAAAAAGGGGAATCTATATTAATAGGTGAAGATGTTGAAATCGTTGTAGTTAAACTAGATAATGGGTCAGTAAAATTATCTATAAATGCACCAAAAGATGTTACAATCCTAAGAAAGGAATTGAAGGATGCTGTAACTATAGAAAATAAAAATGCAGTCTCAGTAGATACCTCAATCCTTGGAAAATTAAAAAAATAATTAAGAGGTGTAAACATGGAAGTTGGAACAATGAAAATTGTAGATAACAAGGAAGTAAACTATAATAAATTAAATTCTAACAAAAAAAAAGATGCTAATTTAGTAGAACAACAAGACAAAGCTTCAGATATTCAAGGTGAAAAAAATAAAGGTATTGGTTTAAATGATAAATATAATTCAAAGGAAAATATTGAAGAGAAGAAATTAAAGAATGCTGTAGAAAAATTAAATGTATTTTTAAAGGAACATGATTCCTATGTAAAATATGAACAGCATGAATTTTTTAGAAATACTTTTATAGTAAAAATAATGGATAAAGAAAATGATAAAGTAATAAAAGAAATACCACCTAAAAAAATATTAGATATGGTGGCAGCTATGTGTGAAATGGCAGGAGTTCTACTAGATGAAAAAGCATAGGTAAAAGGTGGGTTAAAGGATGAATTCTTATGCTAATGGATATAATGCTTATAAAAAAAATAGCATAAACTATGCTTCAAAAGAGCAATTATTATTGATGCTTTTAGATGGAGCAGTAAAATATGCCAAAATAGGAAGACAAGCAATATTAGACAAGGATATAAAACAGAAGCATGAAAACTTAGTAAAAACTCAGGATATATTTTATGAGTTAATGATATCATTAGATAGAAGTACAAATCTACAATGGATAGATGGTCTATCATCTGTATATGAATTTATAAATAATAGATTAATGGAAGCTAATATAAAATCTGACATAAATATAATGGATGAGATTATACCACTTATAGAAGATATTAGAAGTATGTGGAATGATGCATATAAAATAGCAGCTAAACAAAGATAAGTAAGAAATATAAATTAACATATATATTGAACTTTTGTAAATATGTTAATTATATTAAATTAGCTACCATAGGTGTAAACCTAAGCTTAAAATTCTAAGATTATAGCGCTAAAAAGTAATAATGAAAAAATTTAAAATGCTAATCTATGAAATTTTCAAAGAAACTCTAAATATATTTTTATCCGATAACAATATATTATCTAATAGGTATATGGGGAATAAAAACTAATTTATTCCCTATATTTTTATAAAATATTATTAATTTAGAAAGGGTGAATTATATGAGAATAACGGGTATGGCAACAGGCATGGATACAGACACCATGATAAAAGACATGCTTAAACCACAACAGCTTAAAATAGATTCGATGAAGCAACAACAACAAGTAGTGCTTTGGCAACAGGAAATATATAGAGACATTATAAAAGATGTTCATGGGTTAATGGGTAAATATTTTGATGTTCTAAATAAAGATACGTACTTACTATCTTCAGAGTCTTTAAATAGTTCTAAAGTTAAATGCAGTAATGAAATATTAAACATATCAGCAAATTCAGAGGCTAAAGAAGGAACATATAAAGTTAAAGTTTCACAACTTGCAACTAATGCTAGTTTTAAAGGTGAAAAGGTTGAAAAAGGAATAAAATGGGAAAGTAAGATTGAAGAATTAGAAGGTATTGACACAGAGAAAAATTTAAAAATTAAAGCTAATAATGGGGATGAAGTTGTAATTAAACTAGAACCTGATATGACAATAAAAGATGTAGCAAAAAAAATTTCAGAACAAACAAAAGGTGAAGTGAAATTACAATATAGTGAAATTTCGAATAGTTTTGAAATAAGTACACAGAAAACAGGGGGAAATGCAAAACTAGAGATTACTGATGAAACAGGATTGATGACAAAATTAAAAGTGCCAACTACGATTGATAAGGAGAAACATATTGGAATTGGAAAAAATTTTGAGGGTACAATAACATTACCTGGTGATTCAAATGAATATGATATTACATCAAATAATAATAAATTTTCAAAAGATGGGATAAATTTTGATTTAAATGGAGCAGAAATTGGTGAAGATTTTACAATTACTATAAATAAAGACAATGGTAAAGCAATTGAAACAGTTAAAAGCTTTATTGAAGATTATAATAAATTAATAGATAAGGTTAACAAACTTAATACAGAAAAAAGAAATTATAGTTATAAGCCTCTTACAGATGATGAAAAGAAAGATATGAAAGAGGAAGAAATAAAAAAATGGGAAGAACAAACTAAAAAGGGTATATTAAAAGGTGATAGTTATCTTAAGAACATGATGTCAGAGTTAAGAATGGATATGTTTGGAGATAAGGATACTTTATTTAGTATAGGCATAGAAACATCTGATAATGTGCGAGAAGGTGGAAAACTTGTTTTAGATGAAGATAAGTTTAAAAAGGCATTAAATGAAGATGCAGAAAAAACATTTAATACTTTTAAAATAGGAATGGAAAAAGTAGATACAACATTTAAAAAATATGCAAGTACAAGAATATTAGGTGATACTGGAAATAGAGGATTACTACTAGAAAAAGCTGGAATTGAAGGTAGTGTAACAGATAAGAATAATATTTTAACTAAAAGCATATTAGATAAAGAAGATATGATAAAAGAACAAGTAAAGAAAATGAATGAAATGGAAAATAGATATTATCTACAGTTTGCTCAGTTAGAGAAGGTTATGAATTCATTAAATTCTCAAATGAATTGGTTTACACAGCAGATGGGTAGTTAAAATACATGGAAAATTTACTTGAAAGATGTTCTTCTATAAATCAAGAAATAATAAGAAGCCTTAGTGAAGATATTGAAAATGCGTCTTATGATAATATAGAAAGCTTAATTATAGAAAAACAAATGATAATAAATAAAATAGAAAATTCTAATGTAGATAAAGAAAGATTAAAAAGTGTTATATGTAAATTAAATTTATTAGAGGATGAGAAAAAGATTAAAATTTTATTTAACACAAGAAAAGATGAAATAAAGGATAAGATAAAAATTATATCAAGAAATAAAGTAGCTAATAATCAATATAATAAAGATTTTTATAGAAATTCTTATTTCATAAATGAAAAAGTCTAAATTTAAAACAAAGTCTACATAAAAAGTTTATGTAGACTTTAATTTTTTTATAAAATTTCATAAAAATATAGAAGTTATGATATTTTTTGATAAATATATGATAATTTTGTATATATGTTACAATTAAAGTGCATTTTGTGACAAGTTTATTGAAAAAGCAAATTTAAAAACTTAATATAGAAGTAAGAAAAGTGTTTAAGTTCTAATAAACAAGACAACCTACCTTGTTTAATATAAACTATAGGGTTACAAGTTGACTTTTAAAATTGATTATTCTAAAACTTGGATACCCCAAATAGTGAGACATGATAACTATCGAAAAATGTGTTTATAAAAATCAACCCAAATTTAATCATAATACTATAGTGACGCTATCAACATTATAGTATTATGATTTTAAAATTGGATAATGTATAAGTTGAAATTTTTGCTTGATTTACTTATATATTAATATCCAATGTTAATATAATTCGTATACTATAGGGTTACAAGTTGACTTTTAAAATTGATTATTCTAAAACTTGGATACCCCAAATAGTGAGACATGCTCTGAAACACTTAGAATTCAACACTATATCTTTTATAAAAATATTTTAAGGTTATTGAATAAATTTAAATTGGAGCTTGTTTACCTATATCATTAAGAGATTAAAAGGTAGTATACATATATGAAATATATCTAAATTATTGAAAAGTTTACTAAATACTTATGTAATTGTCTTTATATAAGAGTGTGGTAAACTATTTGTTGTATACAGTGTTTACAAATATTAAATTAAGAATATGGAGTGAAGTAGATGAGATTAAATCATAATATGTCAGCTCTAAACATATATAATGCCTATTGTAAAAATTTATCTAAACAAAATGCAGCTATGAGCAGAATTCATTCAGGATTAAAAGTTGCAACAGCTAAGGATGATCCTAATAAATTGTCTAGTAGTGAGCATATGAAAATACAAATAAGATCATTAGAAATGGCATCAAGAAATACACAAGATACTATAAGTATGTTACAAACAGCTGATAGTGCATCGCAGAATATATCAGATTCATTAATAAGAATTAAAGAGCTTACTATACAGGCAGGGGGGACAGGCTCTGAAGAAGATAAAAAAATAATTCAAGAGGAAATAAATTCTATATTAGAAGGAATTGATGATATAGCTAAAAATACAGAAATAAACGGTAAAAAGATATTATCGTCAGATAAAGGAATACTAGTTCAATGTGGTAGTAATGCCGGCGAGCAAACTACAATCCCAACAAGTGATTTAAGTTCTTCAGGGTTAGGATTAGATGGACAAATTAAAGTATTAACTACAGAAGAAATAAATAAGTCTATAGATACAATAAATACTGCTATAAGTAAATTAAACGATTGCAGAAGTAAAATGGGAGCTATATCAAATAGATTAACTAGTAATACTGAAATGTTAAATGAATTATCATTAAAAACACAAAATGCGGAGAGCTCTTTAACTGGTGCAGATATTAGCGAGGAGATTATAGAGTATACTAAAAATAATGTTCTAGTAAATGCAGGATTATCACTTATGGTTCAGGCAAATAAGCTTCCTCAAGATGTGCTGAACATTATTGGAAATATAGGTAAAAAATAAAGAAATTAAAGTGAAACTATATAGGGAAATAAGCTTTAGTTTTTGATGTAATTCTGAAGTTAAGTGTATAAAGAGGAGGGATAATATTGGGAATAGATAATGTTACATATAATTTAATAAAAAAAGGAATGGATGTAACAACTTTAAGTGGAAAGGTTATAAACAATAACATATCAAATGTAAATACAAAGGATTATAAAAGAGAATATGTTAATTTTGATGAAGCACTTAAAGAGGAAAATTCAAAAAATTATGAATTAAAAAAAACTAGCAATAAACATATGGGGTTTTCTGCAGATGATATAGAAGTAAAAAAAGATAATAAATCTAGTATGAGAGAAGACGGAAATAATGTTGATATAGAAAGTGAAATGACCAGTGCAGCATCAAATAGTTTAATGTATGATGCGCTAGTAAAACAAGCTAATACTAGATTCAATATGAGAAGTACAGTGATAAAAGGAGGTAATTAATAGATGGAAGCATTTAGAGGTATGAGAATAAGTGCTAGTGGTCTTTCAGCAGAAAGATTAAGACTAGATACAATAACATCTAATATAGTAAATGCAAATACTACAAGAGGCGTTGATGGAAAGCCTTATGTAAGAAAAATTGCAACCTTTGAAGAAAATTTACAAAAAGAGATAGATAAGTCAAGTGGTAAGGTAGAACTAAAACCGATGGGAATTAAAGCAGTCGGTGTTGAAGATGATAAATCTCCACTAAAAAAAGTTTATGATCCATCCCATCCTGATGCAGATGAAAAGGGATATGTAACAATGCCTAATGTAAATATATTAAATGAAACAGTAGATTTAATTGCTGCTTCAAGAGCCTACGAAGGAAATATAACAGCATTAAATACTCAAAAGAATATGATATCAAAAACATTAGAAATTGGAAGATAGGTGAATTTTATGGTAACAAACGAATTTGTTCCCGGCATTAAGGTTTTTAATGAAGGGGTAAAAGGAAATATTGAGAATAAGAATGAGCAAAACAATATAGGAAGTAGTTTTTCTGAAATGTTAAATTCAGCTTTAAATAAGGTTAATGAAACACAAGTAAAAGCAGAAGAAGAAACAAATGGTTTTATAAAAGGTGATGTTAATTTACATGAAGCAATGGTTTCAGCGGAAGAAGCTAGATTGACATTAGAACTAGCAGTTCAAGTAAGAAATAAGCTTATAAATGCCTATGAAGAATTTAATAAAATGCAAATATAGTAAGGAGTGCACAGAATGAGTAAGCTATCTGAGAGCTTAAAAGAGCAAAAAGATAAAATAAAAGAAATGAGCAAGGCTAAAAAGATAGCTGTAGCTATACTTACCTCCGTTGCTATAATAACTGTAATAACGATGTCAGTACTTGCTTTAAAACCTAAATATGCAGTATTATTCTCCAAAATGACAGCAGAGGATTCAGGCGCAGTAATAGAAAAATTAGAAGAGAAAAAATATAAATATAAAATTCAAGGGGATTCTATTTTAGTAGAAAAGAAAGATGTAGATAAGTTAAGAATGGAATTATTATCACAAGTATCTTTCAAAGAAGGTAGCAATGGTTTTGAATTGTTTGATGAGAAAAGTTCAGTAGGTTCTACAGATACAGAAACTAAAGTTATGTATCAAAGGGCATTAGCTGGAGAATTAGAAAGAACTATAAAATCTTTTGAGGAAGTGGAGAATGCAAAAGTTAATTTAGTTATACCAGATAAATCTGCATTTATAACTAAACCGACTCCAGCATCGGCATCAGTAACATTATTAATGAGCAAAGGCAAGCAATTATCTGAGGATCAAGTAAAGGCTATTGTTTCATTAATTTCAGGAAGTGTAGAAAACCTTCCAAATGAAAATGTAACTGTTGTATCTGACGATTTCAAGTTATTAACAGAAGGTCTTTATGATGAAAAAGGTGAAAATAAATCTATTAATTCTACTGAAAAGCAATTACAAGCTAAAAAGCAATTGGAAGAAGAATATTCAAAAAAAATAATGAATGTACTTGAACCTATATATAAAGACAAAGTTAGAGTATCTGTAAATGCAGAATTAAATTTTGATGCAGTAGAGCAAAATAGTGTGGATTATGGTAAAGAAGGCGCAGTTGTAAGTAATCATGAAGTTGTTACTACAGAAAATGATAGTGGTAACACATCAGGTAGTCCAGTAGATAATAATATGAATAACACTCAGAATAATGAAGAGACAGAAAAAGGAGTTACTCATAAAGAAAATACTACAAATTATGAGCTATCTAAAAAGGAACAAACAGTTATTAAAGCACCAGGAGAAGTTCAAAAATTATCAGCATCTGTAGTAGTAGATGGTAAAGTAGATGCTCAAGCAAAAAATGCTATAAGAAATCTAGTTACCGAGTCTATTGGATTAGATAAAAAAAGAGGAGATTCAGTAACTGTTGAATCATTAGATTTTGATAATGCAGAAAAAGAAGCAGCTCAAAAAGAATTAGAAGATATGAAAAAACAAGAAGCTGCTGCGAAAAGAAACAAGATTATAGCTATGGTAGTAGGTGGAGTTGGTGCGCTTATAGCAATTTTAGCAATAATTTTAGCAGTTAAGAAATCAAGGGGAGAAGATGAAGAAGAGTATGAAGATGAGGATTCAAACTTTGATATTATAATCGGAGATGACGTAAAACCAAAAGAAGTTTTTGAAACTTTAAATTTAGACGCTAAAAATGAAAATGAGCATGTTACAGGTGAAGTTAAAAAGTATGCAACTAATAAACCAGAACAGGTAGCAGATGTTGTTAAATCATGGTTAGCAGATGATGAAAGGGGATAATTTATGGCTAAAGTAGAGAAATTGACCGGTGTTCAAAAAGCGGCAATATTATTTATAACATTAGGGCCTGAAGCATCTTCAGGAATTATAAAAAGGCTACCAGAAAAAGATATACAAAAGGTAACTTATGAAATTGCTAACATGAGCTCAGTATCGTCACAACAACGAAAATTTATATTAGATGAATTCTTAGAGATGAATAAGGCTAAAGATTATATTTTAGAAGGTGGAATAGAGTATGCAAGAAATCTTTTATCTAAAGCATTAGGAACTCAAAGAGCATCAGAAATATTAGAGAGAGTTACAGAAGCAACCCAGCAATACAGACCATTCTCTATTGCTAGAAAAGCTGATGCAACTCAACTTATGAATGTTATACGTAATGAACATCCTCAAACAATAGCGTTAATACTTTGTTATCTTCAACCGGATAAAGCAGGACAAATAATGTCAGAACTTCCTCCTGAACTTCAAGCGGAAGTTGCTTATAGGATAGCCACTATGAATACTATATACCCTGTGGTTATTAAGGAAATCGAAGGAGTGCTTAATGATAAGTTATCTAATATAATCCACAATAGTGAAAGTACTATTGTGGGAGGTGTTCCTTCCTTAGTAAATATATTAAATCAGGTTGATAGAAGTACAGAAAAAAATATTACAGAAGCTTTAGATCATGAAGATAGTGAACTTGCAGAAAAAGTTAAGGAATCTATGTTCGTATTTGAGGATATTATTACTCTTGGAGATCCAGTTATTCAAAGAATATTACGTGAAGTGGATAATAAAGAATTATGTCTTGCCCTTAAGGGGTGCTCTGAAGAAGTTGCAAATGCCATATTTAAGAATCAGTCTAAGAGGGCAGCGGCTACACTAAAAGAGGACATGGAATTCTTAGGTCCAGTAAGGCTTGTTGAAGTTGAAAAAGCTCAACAAAAGGTTGTTGCAATAATAAGAAGATTAGAAGATGCTGGTGAAATACAAATAGCAAGAGGTGGAGAGGATGCAATCATCTTATAATATTATTAAAAACAAAGATGTTATAACAGAAGGAAAAAAAGAAATCTCTGCCATTAATTTCAAACTTATTGATAAAGAAAAAGAAGATAGAAAAGAGAATGAGAAAACTATTAATATAGTTAATAATGATGAACTTTTAAAAAGTATGGAAAATATGGCTGATAGCATTATAAAAAATGCTCAAATAAAAAGTGACAAAATTTTAGTTAAGGCATCAGAAGATGCTAAAGAAATAGAGACCAATGCTTTTGAAAAAGGAAGTTTAGAAGGATATAATAATGGTTTTGAAAAAGGCTATGATGAAGGAATGGAAAAGTCTTTAAATGAGGGTGCTCTTATAATAGAAAATGCTAAGGCAGTACTTGCAAATGCTAAAGAAGAATATAAAAGGTATGTTGAAGAAAAAGAAGAGCATTTTAGAAACCTTGTATTAATTTCTGTTAATGAAGTGTTAAAAAAGGAATTAAGCAACTTTGATGCATTAAACAATATTGTCTATGATATTCTTTCGAAAGAAAAAAATGAAAATTATTTTATTATAAGATGCAACTGTAAATATAAAAATTCATTAGAAGATGAGAAGCTTAATATGATTAATAGGTTAGCTTTTAGTGGAGATATATTTATTGTAGAGGATAACTCACTAGAAGATGGAGTTGCCATTATAGAAAAAGAAAATGGAAAAGTTGAGATAGGTATTGATTATATTATGGACAAATTAAAAGAATTAATTATGGAAAGATAGCTAAAAGGTGATATTAAATGTTAACTTTAAATTTTAACAAGCTAGAAGATAAAATTAAAAATGCTGATTATTATTACAAAGAAGGAATAGTAGTAAATGTTATAGGTCTAACTATAGAAGTGAAAGGTATAAGGGCTTTTGTAGGAGAAGTCTGTAAAGTTTATAATCAGTTAAATGAAGCTGTTGAAAGTGAAGTAACTGGATTTAGAGGGGATAATGTAATACTAATGCCTTTAGGTGAATTAAAGGGTATTGCTCCAGGGTGTAGAGTTCTTCCTACAGGAAAACCATTAAGTGTTAAATGTAGTGATGAATTACTTGGAAAGGTATTAAATGGACTTGGAAATCCATTAAATGAGTATGAAATTTCAACCTTTACCAATTATTCTTTAGAGGCAATGCCACCGGACCCTTTAAAAAGACGAAGAATAAAAGAAGTTATTCCAACAGGTGTTAGAGCCATTGACGGATTCTTAACCTGTGGCGAAGGTCAAAGGATAGGAATTTTTGCTGGTAGTGGTGTTGGTAAAAGTACAACTTTAGGTATGATTGCTAGAGAAGCACAGGCGGAAATAAATGTTATTTGTCTTATAGGTGAAAGGGGAAGAGAGGTCCTTGACTTTATAGAAAAAGATTTAGGACCAGAAGGGTTAAAAAAGTCAGTAGTAGTATGTGCTACTTCTGACCAACCTGCCCTTGTAAGATTAAAAGGGGCCTTTACAGCTACAGCAATTGCAGAATATTTTAGAGATAAAGGAAAAAAAGTAATTTTAATGATGGATTCAGTAACACGTTTTGCAATGGCACAAAGAGAAGTCGGACTAGCTATAGGTGAACCACCAGCTACTAAAGGATATACACCATCAGTGTTTGCTATGCTGCCTAAATTATTAGAACGTAGTGGGATGTCTGATAAAGGCTCAATAACAGCTTTCTACACAGTGTTAGTAGATGGTGATGATTTTAATGAACCTATTGCAGATGCTGTTAGAGGTATATTAGATGGACACATTGTTTTATCTAGGGCATTAGCAGCTAAAAATCACTACCCAGCTATAGATATATTAAACAGTGTTAGTAGACTTATGCCAGAAATATGTAGTAAAAATCATAAAAATGCTTCATCTAAAGCTAGGGATTTATTAGCTACTTATAAAGATGCCGAAGATTTAATTAATTTAGGTGCATATGTAGAAGGTAGCAATCCTAAAATAGATATGGCTATAAAATATAATGATGTTCTTATAAATTTTTTAAGACAAGGTATAAAAGAAGAATCAAATTTTGATGAAAATGTGTCTTTCCTTGAGAATACATTTAGTCAGTTATAGAGTCCAAGATAATTTTTAAACTTATTATATTTATCAAATGATGAAATTTAAAACTTGTTTTGGTTAACAATTGATTTTATATAAGGGGGAACCTATGTCATACAAATTTAAACTTCAAAAGCTATTAGATATAAGAGAAGAAAAAGAAGAGGGTAAAAAAAGAGAATTTGTACAAGCTGTGACTTCTCAAAATTTAGTTGAAAAGAAAATAAAGGAATTTAAAACCGATTATAATCAGTATAAAAATGTTCCTTTAAATTTAAGTACTATAGAAAGAAAAGTGGTCCTTAAATATTTAAATACATTAAATATGGCTATAGAAACTGAAGAAAAGGAATTGAAAAATAGAAAGGTAGCTACAGAAAATAAAAGAAAAGAGTTAGTACAGGCTCAAGTGGAAAGAAAAACCGTAGAAATCTTAAAAGAAAAGGATTATAAACGTTTTAAAGATGAAGAATCAATGAAAGAACAAAAGCAAGCAGATGAATTTGCTTTATATGGTCACATAAGGAAAGTTGCTGAAAGGAGGTGAAAAATATGGAAATAAATTTTTTGAATACTATTAGAAAAGATGCAATGGAAAATTTACCACAAAAAGAAAAAAGTGTATCAAAAGATAAAGAAAACTCTAATACATTTCAAAAACTTTTAGATAAAGGTAAGACTAATACAGATGAAAAGAAGATATCTAATAATGAAAAAGTATCTGGAAGTAATGAAGTGAAAAGCGAGAAGGTTGAAGAAAAATTAGAAGAAAAAGTTGAAGAATGTATAGAAAATTTAGATGAAAATTCTTTAGAAGAGTTAAAAAAACAAATAGTAAATTTACTAGCTAAGGTATATCCAGATGAAATACAAGTTGAAAATATAAGTAACAAACAGTTAAAAGATTTAATTTGTAAATTTATCAATGATAATTGTGATTTTAGTGAAATTTTAAATAAAAATTCTTTAGATGAATCCTTAACAAAGCTATTATCACAGTTAAATATGGATGAAAACATAAACGATAGCAGTATAAAGGAACTAATTGAAAAATCATTGAAAGAAGCTATAAATTCATTTAAAAAAGAAGTAAACAATGCAGAAAATAAAGAAATGCCTAAATTAGTAGTAGATATCAAAGAGAATTCTAAAGATAGTTTAAAGGACAGTACTAAGGAAAATAGCAATAAAAATAACAATGATAGTAGTAAAAATCTTTTAAAAAGTGAGTTAATTAAAGAGGATAAATTACTAGAAAAAATAAGTGGTGAAAAACAAGAATTGCCTTTAAATAAGTTTAATAATCTTTTAAGCAAAATAAGTAATAATCCAGTGGAAGACATACCAAAAGATAATTTATTAATTAATAAAACTTCTTTTAATGAGGATATTATTAAATCTATAAAGTATATGAATCTTAATAATATTCAAGATCTAGTTGTGAAAGTCAATCCTAAGCATTTAGGTGAGATTGTAATAAATCTTACTATGGAAGGGGATATGATGAAAGCTCAATTAAAAGCTGTTAATAAAGAAACTGTTGCATTACTTAACGCAAATGTAAAAGAAATTATGGACAAGCTTACAAATGATACAATAAAAATTCAAAATGTTGAAGTATCAGTTTATAACGAAGATACAACATATTTTAATGATGGTAGTTATAAAGAAAATCAATCTAATGAGAATAATAAAGAAAAAAATAATAATATTAACGGTACAGAAAATATAGATGAATCAAATTTAAATAGTGAAAGTGAAGATAAAGATTCTAATGATGATATGTTAAATGTATTAGTGTAAGTTTTGAATTATTTTACTATAAAAGAAAAGGAGGTTTTAAAAGTGCCAAATGTAAGTTTACCTAAAACTGGTAATTCTAGTTTCCAAATGGATCAGTTAAAGAAAGATAGTAAAGCGTCAGCTACAGCTAGCAAAACTGAAAGAGGAACTAATGTTGTTAAACCTGGCGAAGATATGAATAAAAATATGTTTTTACAAATATTAGCTGCTGAACTTGCAAACCAAGATCCAACTCAACCACAGGATAATACTCAATATGTAACTCAAATGGCTCAATTTTCAAGCTTGGAACAAATGGCTAATTTAAATACTACTATGAGACTTTCTGGTGCTCAAGGATTGGTAGGGAAATTTGTAGCATTAAATGTGGCTAATACTAAGGGTGAGCAAGAGGTTGGTGTGGTTCAATCTGTTTATAAAAATGGATCCAATGTATATATAACAGTTGTAACTGCTGATGGAGAGATTAAAAGCTTTGATTATAATGATGTGTTAGAAGTAGCTAAAATAGATGATCCAACTTTAGATTATATCAACTTTATAAATGGAGCAAATTTAATAGGTAAAGATATTGAACTTTGGGATAAAGATGTAGATGGAAAAGATCCTGAGGAAGGTAATGAAGAAGGCGATGAAGAAGAAAAGCCAATTGAAAAACCAGAGAAAAAGAGACCTTATGGTACAGTAACAGAAATATTTAGAGATGAAGAAGGCATAAAAGTAAAAGTACATCTTAAAGATGAAGATGGCAACTTAAAATATGATGAGAATGGAAAACCAGAGATTAAAGATTATCCATTCGATTACATTATGAATATAAAAAAACAACAATAAAATTATAAAAGATTAGAGGTTTTATAATGGGTTATAGAATTATAAATGGAGTTTTGTATCCCATAGGTGATTTTAGTAATTTACAGGATAAAAAAAATATTACTAAAAATGAAGCTAAGGAAAGCAAAAGCTTTGATGATATATTTAAATCAGAAAAAGCCAAAAACCAGGGATTTACTTTATCAAACCACTCTGCAAAAAGACTTAAAGAAAGAAATATAGAACTTAGTGGTGAACTTTTAGATAAAATCAACGAAGGAATAAATAAAGCAAGTGAAAAGGGAAGTAGGGAAGCATTGATTCTTTATAAAGATATGGCCTTAATAGCAAGTATAAAAAATAGAACAATAATAACTGCTATGGAAAAAAATAAAGATGAAATTAATGTAGTAACTAATGTAGATTCTGTAGTTCTATTATAGTAAAAAATATTAAATAAAGGCTGGACCTTTTTAGGAAGCCTTCTATCTCAATGAACGATAGATTTGAGATGAAATTAAAGGAGGAAGTAAAGATGATAAAATCCATGTATTCAGGCATATCAGGAATGAATGCACAACAAAAAAAGTTAGACGTTATAGGTAATAATATAGCAAACTCAGGAACAACATCATTTAAATCATCAAGAGTTACTTTTCAAGATACAATGCGTGAAACTATAGGAAAAGGTTCTGGACCAGTTTTAGCATTAGGAGGAAGTAACCCAAAGCAAATAGGTATGGGCGTTAATCTTCAAAGTATAGAAGTAAATACAGGACAGGGAAGTTTAAACCCAACAGGAAGACCACTAGATAATGCAATTGATGGAAGTGGTTGTTATTTTATAGTTGGAAAAGGACCTGTAAATGGCAGTGTGAAGATTACTGGTGATGGTACTGATGAAGGTAACATAGAGCCTTTTTATACAAGAGATGGAGAATTTAAAAGAGATAGTTTAGGGAATCTAGTAACACCTAATGGATATAGAGTTATGGGGTACTATCCAGAGGGTGGTGGAGCTACTGTTGCTTATAATGATACGTCTAAAAAAATAGAAGTTACGGTTGACGAATTAAAAGACGGAGAAATGGAAAGAGCAGAAGGTACTTTGAAAGGAGACTTAAAGCCTTTAGCAATTCCTGAAAATGTAATAAATGGTGCGGGAGAAAAGATTAAAGTTACAGGTTTTACTATAGAAAAAGATGGAGTTTTAAAAGTTTCTTTAGAAGATGGAACTTCAGCTGTAATAGGTCAAGTTGCTATGGCATCATTTGTAAATGATGGTGGACTTGAAGGGGTAGGTCAAAATATGTATGTTCCAGGTGTGAACTCAGGAAAGCCAGCTTATAGACCAGGAAAGGGATCAGATAATGAAAAAGCAGCAGCAGCTTATGGAAGTATAATAAATGGTATGCTTGAAATGTCTAACGTAGATTTAGCTGTAGAATTTACAGAGATGATAGTTGCCAGTCGTTCTTTCCAAGCTTGTAGTAAGGTTATAACAACTGGTGATGAAATACTTCAAGAGCTAGTTAATTTAAAAAGGTAAAAAATTTAATTAATAAGAATTTAAATTTAAGAGAAAATTAAAAAGCATTTAAAATTTTTAATACATTTTCCAACCTGTAAATTAGTTTGCAGGTTGGATATAAAAATATAAATATTGTTATACATAATACTTATAAATAATATAAAAAGTTTAATAAATTTAGGTTTGAATGTAACACAAATATAGGAAATAAGTTTCCATTTAAATTTATTTATGAAATTTTTGTTATCAGTTGAGAAAAATAAGTGCAAATATATTTAGTTAAGAATTATGAATTATGAATTAAGAATTATGAATTAAGAATTTAGGATGAAAGTGGCAACCACTTTCTAAAAATGATTTATAAAAAGATATATTGAGAATTACTATGAACGAAGTGAATAGTAATAACCATAACTGTTAACTATTAACTATTAACTTTTAACTAAAATAATCTGTTAGTTATTGAAAAAATATTAATTAGAGTTTTCTGATTTGATAAATGATAACCTTAAAACTTAACTTGGAACACCATAAGGGGAATAACTTAAAGTTAAAATTTATTTATCAATATCTTGTTATCAGCTGATACACATTTAACATCTTCTAAAAGTGGACAAACTATCTATTAGATGGTAATTCCTTTATTTTGTGTTTATATAAATTTGAAATTGAAAAGGGTGAGAGGTATGGTTGAAGTTACAACTTTAAATGAGAAAAAAGTTATTATAAATTGTGATCATATTGAAAAAATAGAATCAGTTCCAGACACAGTTATTACCTTAAGTAATGGTAAGGTTTATTTAGTAAAAGAAAATCGTGATGAAGTAATAAAAAAAATAATTGAATTTAAAAGAAAAATATTTTCAGGAAACTTTTAGGAGGACATAAATATGAAAAAGAACGATATGCTAACAATTATTGGCCTTATCGTAGCATGGGTGCTAGTTATTTATGGAATAATGGATGCAGGAGGTAATGCCAAGATATATATAGATGTAGCGTCTATTGCTATAACTGGAGGTGGATCTATAGGTGCAGTATTAATATCTTATGAAATGAAAGATATTAAGAGACTTGGAAAAGTTATAGCAAAAGCATTTAAAGAAGATGCTAGTTCTAAAACAGATATAGTATTGAATTTTACAGAGATGTCAAGAAAAGCAAGGAGAGAAGGATTATTATCCTTAGAAGATGATATATCATCTATAGAAAATCCATTTACAAAAAAAGCATTAAGCATGGTAGTTGACGGAATAGAGCCAGAAGCGATAAAAGAAATAATGGCATTAGAAATTGAACAGTTAGAAACTAGACATTCCCAAGGCTCAGCAATGCTGAAATCATGGGGAGCATATGCTCCGGCTTTTGGTATGTGTGGTACTCTTATAGGGCTTATACAAATGCTATCAGACATGAATGATGCTGATGCTTTAACAAAAGGTATGGGTGCAGCACTTATAACCACATTTTATGGTTCATTAATTGCAAATTTAATTGCACTACCTATAGCAGCAAAATTAGATAATAAAACAGCTTTAGAAGTTGCAAATATGGAAATGATAGTTGAAGGAGTTATTGCAATACAATCTGGTGCAAACCCAAGAATTGTGGAAGATAAATTATTAGCATACTTATCACCGGCAGAAAAAGAAACATTTAAAGTTGAATCAGGTGGTGAGGTAGAGAATGGCTAGAAAAAGCAAAAAGGATATGAGGACTGATGAATGGCTTGGAACTTTTGCAGATACTATGACTCTACTTTTAACATTCTTTGTTCTACTATATTCTATGTCAACAGTAAATGAAGAAAAGTTTATGCAATTGTCTAATTCTTTCCAACTTATGTTTACTGGTAGTTCATCACAAAATGTGTTAGATTTCAATACATCTAGTGGAGAAGTTCCAATTGTTGGACAACCTGAAATGACAGAAGGTGAAAAAAACAGCAGTCAACATATGCAAGATAATGTATATGAACAGGTTATGGAAATTATAATGGAAAATAATTTAAAATCAGATGTAAATGTTTATGAAGATGAAAAAGGTATAAACATTCAAATGAAAGAGACAGTTCTTTTTAATTCTGGAAAGGCAGATCTTTTACCTGAAAGTAAAGAAATATTATCAAAAATTAACACAATAATATCTAACATAAATAATAAAATAATTATAGAGGGACATACGGATAATGTACCTATAAACAGTGATATATATCCTAGCAATTGGCATTTATCTTCAGCAAGATCTATAAGCGTAATGCAATATTTTATAAATGAAAAAGGCAATAAAAATCCAGAAAGGTTTATGGCAGTATCTTGTGGTGAATATAGTCCTATAGTACCTAATGATAGTGATGAGCATAGAGCTCAAAACAGAAGGGTAAATATAATTATTGTTACAAATAAAAAGGAGTAGAATTATGGCTAAAGAAAAAAACAAAAAAGAAAATATTGAAGGTAGTGAAAACAAGAAGAGCAATGTATTAAAAGTTGTTTTAGTTATACTTTTATTTTTAATATTAGCTGGTGGATGTATGTTTGCAGGATATTTTTTTGGTACAAAAGATGATGTTCCTGTAAGTGGAAATGGGCAGCAAGTAATTAGTAATAATTCACTAAAAAATGAAGGATATTATGATTTAGATGAATTCTTAGTAAATTTAGCAGACGAAGGAAAACCAAGATATTTGAAAATAAAAATTTCATTAGGATATGATGAGAAAAACAAGGATTTACTACCAGAAATAGAAAAAAAGAAATCTGCAATTAGAGATTCAATAACAAATACTTTAAGAACTAAAAAAACTGCTGATTTATCTCCAGAAGGAGAAGAACAGTTAAAGGATGAATTAATTACAAGAATTAATGAATTATTAAGTACAGGACAACTATATAATGTTTATTTTTCAGAAATATTAGTTCAATAGAGGTTTAGTATGGAAAGTGAAATTATAAAAAGCTTTCTACAACTTATAATATTTTTACCATGTATACTAATTCTTATATATTTGCTTGGAAGAGTTACTAGTAAACTTTATGTAACTCCTCCAGGAAAATATATGAAAGTTATAGAAAAACTCTCTTTATCTAAAGAGGGTTCAATTTTAATAGTTAAAATTGGTGAAAAAGTATGTGTAGTAAGTTCAACTAACAATGAAATAAGAATTCTAAGAGAATTAGATGACGATGAGATGAAAATTTTAGAAGAGAAAAGTAACAATTATGAAGAAAGTATAAAAAAATATAGTGATATATGGAAAAATAGACGAAAACACAAAAAATAATATTCTAAGAAAATTAAAATATAAAAGAGGAATTTATATGAAAAATAGACAAAAGAAATATGTTACCACAATTATGTTGGCGTTAATAATTTCCTTTATAGGATATAAGGTAGTAAGTGCTGCACCTAATAATACAATACCAATTCCTAATATAAGTGTTGATTTTAAAGGTGGAGAAAATCCTACTGATTTTGTAGAGAATATAAAGATACTATTAGCATTAACAGTACTTACATTATTACCATCTATAATAATGATGACAACAGGTTTTGTAAGAATTGTTACTGTATTATCTATATTAAAAAATGCTATAGGGATTCAGCAGTCTGTCCCAAGACAGGTTATAATAGGGCTTTCACTTTTTCTTACGTTTTTTGTTATGGCGCCTACAATTACAGATATTAATAATAACTCAATAAAACCTTATATGGAGAATAAAATTACCACTGAAGTGGCATATACTAATGCGATAAATCCAATGAGAGATTTTATGCTAAGGCAAACAAGAACAAAGGATTTAAAATTATTTTTAGAAGTAGGTAATCTTGAAGACACAGTAAAATATGAAAAAGGAAAAGATAACGTAGAAGTTCCAATATATGACGATGTTCCTCTTTATGCTATAATGCCAGCATTTATGATAAGTGAATTAAGAACGGCATTTGAAATAGGATTCTTATTATTTATTCCATTTTTAGTAATTGATATAGTTACTTCCAGTGTACTTATGGCAATGGGAATGTTTATGTTGTCACCAGTAATGATATCATTACCTTTTAAATTGTTATTATTTGTACTGGTAGATGGTTGGAATTTAATAAGTCAATCATTGATTATGAGCTTTAAGTAAGGAGTGATTATATGTCAGAAAATTTGGTTATAGCACTTATGAGGGAGCTTATAAAAACCTCACTTATTTTAGCAGGACCTATGCTTATTACAGCAACAGTTGTAGGACTTGTGATAAGTATTTTTCAAGCTACTACTCAAATACAAGAGCAAACTTTAACCTTTGTACCTAAGATAGTTGCAGTTGCATTGGTTGGATTATTAACAGCAGGATTTATGGGAAATACCATGATATCTTTTACTAAATATATTTTTTCGGTAATTTCTAATATATAGCCTTAGGTGGGATAAATTTTGATAGAATCAGTGAATTTACAAGAACTTTTAATATTTATACTAGTATTTACAAGGTTAACATCTTTTATATTTTATGTGCCATTATTTTTTCCAAGTGGTGTTCCACAAAGATATAAGGTAGTTTTATCTTTATTACTAACATTTATAATGGTCCCTATAATCGGAAAAACAGCACCTGAAGTTAACAATAATTTGTATTTTATAGTTCTAATCTGTAAAGAGATATCAATTGGATTATTGTTAGGGTTTATAACTACTATAGTTTTTCAGATTGTACAAATGGCAGGTCAATTTTTAGATTTTCAAGTTTCCTTTTCTATGTCAGCAGTATTTGACCCATTGTCAAATGAGACAGCGACAATATTAGGAAGATTTTTTTATATGCTATGCATGATTGTATTTATATTAATAGATGGACATCATTTAGTTATAGCTTCATTGGCAGAAAGTTTTAACTTAGTAGGAATTGGAGCATTAAGTTTTAAACCGGAAATTTTTACATATATGGTACATGTTATTATAGAGTTTTTTTATATAGGATTTAAAATGGCAGTACCTATAATTTTTATAATAATAATTACAGATTTCACTTTAGGTTTAGTTGCAAGGGTAATGCCACAGTTAAATATAATGATGCTAGGTATTCCTATAAAAATAATGCTTGGATTACTTACAGTATCCTTATCAGTACCGGTATTAATGAAAATGATAATTAATAATTTAGATCAGATGTCTCAGGCTATTAAAGGACTATTAGATGTATTACCATGTGTATTAGTGTTTTTTGCCAGTGAAGGTGGAGAAAAGACAGAAGATGCAACTCCTAAAAAGAAAAGTGATGCAAGAAAAAAGGGCCAAGTAGCAAAGAGTAAAGAGTTTACTTCTGCCATAGGACTTTTAGGGGTTACCGCAGTAGCTATGTTTTTTCTTGAGGGAGTTTTAAATGGACTTAAAGAAATACTTATAATGTTTTTTTCTCAGTATACCAATATGGAGCTTACTTTAAACAATGTAAGTGAAATTGTGAAAATTGTAATTATAAAGATGCTTATTATATTCTTGCCAGTAGCATTGCCAATAATGGTTATGGGAGTAATTGCAAACATTGCTCAAGTAGGTAAAATGTTTACTAAAGAACCGCTAAAGCCAAAGTTTGAAAAAATAAATCCTATAAAGGGATTAAAGAATATGTTTTCAATAAAAGCTATTATAGATTTATTAAAAAACATAATTATCATAATTATTATCGGATATGTTGGGTATAAGTTTATAGAGTCAAATTATTATCGTATATTAAATTTTACTAATTTAAGATTTGTAGCGATGACTTATGCATTAGGAGACCTTATAGTAGATATTTTGAAAAAAGTAAGTTTAGTAATGATTGTAATTGGAATAGCAGATTATGGGTATCAAAAATATAAGTTTAAAAAAGATTTAAGAATGACAAAGCAAGAAGTAAAAGAAGAATTTAAACAACAAGAAGGAGATCCTATTGTTAAGGGGAAAAGAAGGCAAAAGCAAAGAGAAATGGCTATGCGAAGAATGATGCAGGATATACCAGATGCTACAGTGGTAATAACTAATCCAACTCATATAGCAATAGCATTAAAATATGAGGAGAATAGTGGAGTTGCTCCTAAGGTCATAGGTAAAGGAGCAGATAATATAGCGATAAAAATAAAAGAAATTGCCAAAAACAATGATATCCCAATTATTGAGAATAAACCTTTAGCACGACTTATATATAAAGAAGTAGATTTAGGATTGGAAATTCCATATAACATGTATCAAGCAGTAGCAGAAATTTTAGCTGTTGTTTATAAAATGAAAAAGTAAAAAAATATTAAATTTTCTCATTTGATAAGTGCGTAAATTTAAAAGTCAATTTATAACCCTATAGATTATTAAAATTATATTAAACATTAAGAGAGTTTCATAATGTTTAGATTGAGGTAGAGGATGATGGCATGGAGGCTTTAAAGAATTTTGATTTAAAAAAGAATATAGATATTATTATAGCTTTTGGTGTTATAGGAATTGTTCTTATGATTATAATTCCATTACCACCACCAATACTTGATATGCTTTTAGCAATAAATATTACTTTATCCGTTATTATTATACTAATTACAATGTTTACTACTAGTATATTACAGCTTTCAGTATTTCCAACATTGTTATTGGTAACAACATTGTTTAGATTAGCACTGAATATGTCCTCAACAAGGCTTATATTAGGTGAGGGATATGCAGGAAATATTATTGAGACCTTTGGACAATTTGTTGTTAGAGGAAACTATTTTGTAGGTATCATAATGTTTTTAATAATAGTAATTATTCAATTTGTTGTTATTACAAATGGTGCAGGTAGGGTATCAGAAGTATCAGCAAGATTTACTCTTGATGCTATGCCAGGTAAGCAAATGAGTATAGATGCCGATTTAAATGCAGGCATGATATCAGAGGAAGAAGCAAGAGTAAGAAGATCAAATCTTCAAAAAGAAGCTGATTTTTACGGAGCTATGGATGGTGCATCTAAGTTCGTAAAAGGTGATGCAATAGCAGGTATTATAATAACAATAATAAATATTGTTGCAGGAATAATAATAGGTGTATTAATGAACGGACTTACTGCGTCAGAGGCAGCAAGCAAATATGTAATATTAACTGTTGGAGATGGTTTGGTATCTCAAATACCAGCACTATTAATTTCAACTTCATCAGGTATACTAGTAACTCGTTCCGGTAGTGATGAAAACTTCGGTAAGCAATTAAGTGGACAAATTACAGCATTCCCAATGGTTATAGGAATGGCATCAGTAGTACTTTTTATTTTATCATTAATACCAGGAATGCCTAAAATAGTATTTATGCTATTAGCAGCAGGTACTGCATATAGTTCATATCTTTTATTTGAAGATGAAAAAGAAAAGACTATAAAAGAAATTGAAATGGAAGAACAAGAAATAATAGAAACAGAAAAAAAGGAACCAGAAAATGTTATGAATTTAATTTCTGTTGAACCTTTGGAAATAGAAATAGGTTATGGATTAATTCCTTTAGCAGATGATGCCGCTGGTGGAGATTTAGTTCAGAGGATATCTTCTGTAAGAAGGCAGTGTGCTATAGAGATGGGAATAGTTGTACAACCTATAAGAATAAGAGATAATTTAAGATTAAAAAGCAATGAGTATGTAATAAAAATAAGAGGAACAGTTATAGAAAAGGCAGAAATTATGCCTAATATGTTTTTATGTATGGATCCAACCAGTGAAAGTATAGATATGGCTGGAATAAATACTATAGAACCTACCTTTGGAATACCAGCAGTATGGATTAACAAAGATCAACGAGAAGATGCAGAAATTAAGGGACTAACAGTTGTAGATCCGACAACAGTTATGATAACTCATTTAACAGAAACTATAAAAGCTCATTGTCATGAACTTTTAGGACGACAAGAAACAAAAATGATTTTAGATTCGGTTAAAGAAAAATATTCTACAGTAGTAGAAGAGTTAATACCAGATTTAATGACTATAGGTGAGGTGCAAAAAATTCTTCAAAACCTTTTAAAAGAAAGAGTATCAGTAAAAGATATGGTAACTATATTAGAGTCATTAGCTGACAATGCTAGAAATACTCAAGATATAGAGATACTAACTGAATATGTAAGATTTGCACTTTCAAGAAGTATATGTAGTGAACTTGTTGATGAAAGAAAGTCTATAACTGTGGCAACAGTAGATTCAGAGTTGGAAAACATTATAGCTAATAGTATTCAAAAGTCACCACAAGGTTCTTTCCCAGCATTAAATCCAGACATTACAACAAAAATCTTTGGTGCAATTAAATTAGTGTTAGATAGTACGTATTTCAACAATAATATACCAGTAATGTTAGTTTCTCCTAAAATAAGACCAGCACTTAGAAAACTTATAGAGATGGTGTTTCCTCAAATTATGGTATTGTCCTTAAATGAAATCCCTAATGATGTAGAAATAAAAGCAGAAGGAGTTGTTTCATTGTAATGATAATAAAAAAATATACAGCAAACAATGTAAATGAGGCTTTAGGAAAGATAAGGCAAGAACTTGGCAAAGATGCAGTGATAATTAGTCAAAAAAAAATGAGAAAGCCTGGACTTAATGGATTGTTTTCTAAGAAAATAGTAGAAATAACTGCTGCAGTAGAATCGCAGGATAATAAAAAATATATTAAAGAGGATATAAGTAAAAAAAACTTAAATGTATCAGATGATATACAGAATGATTTATTAGAAGCACTGGCAGAAAGAGCAAATACTAAAGAAAAATATGAAACTAATGATAAGTCAGATAATAGTGAATTATTAAGTGAGATGGAACAGATAAAAAATATGATAAATACTTTAGTTTTGAATAAAGAAGAGAGTTTTACAGATAAAACAGAAGAATACTTAGAAAAACAAGATATATCAAAGGAAATAATAGAAAACTTGTTGCTAAAGGTAAAAAACATTGATGAGAAAGAAAAACTAAATAAAATAAAAGAGTTAATAAAAGAGGAAATAATATTAGAAGAAAACTATTTAGATAAAATTATGGTATTTGTAGGACCTACTGGTGTTGGAAAAACAACAACAATAGCAAAGTTAGCAGGTAAATTAGCTCTTTTAGAAAAGAAAAGTGTAGGTCTAATAACAATAGACACTTATAGAATAGGTGCCGTTGAGCAATTAAAAACATATGCAGAAATAATGAACATTCCCTTTAATGTAGTATTTAATTTGAAAGATATGGAAAGTGCAATAAAGTCTATGGAAAATTGTGATGTTATATTAATTGATACTACTGGAAGGAGCAGCAAAAATACAATGCAATTATCTGAACTAAGAGCTTATGTGGAAAAATCAAATTCTAAAAATATTAATTTAGTTTTAAGTTCTAGTGTGAAAAATACAGATATAAAAGTAATAGGTGATTCCTATAAAAATTTAGGTGTTAATAGAGTAGTAATAACAAAATTAGACGAAACATCAACTTATGGGTCTATATTAAATATATTAAAAGAAGTTAATGTACCTTTAAGTTTTATAACTACAGGTCAAAATGTTCCAGAAGATATAAAATTTCCAAGTAAGGAGGAGCTTTTAAGTTTAATAATGGGAGAGAATAGCATATGTTAGATCAAGCATCTAAACTTAGAGAATTAGCAAATGAGAGTACTAAAATAAAAAATGATAAAAATCTGTCAACAAAAATAATAACAGTTACATCAGGTAAAGGTGGAGTTGGAAAAAGTAACATAGTGGTAAATTTAGCTATATGTCTACAAAAAATGGGTAAAAGAGTTTTAATATTTGATGCAGATATAGGTATGGGAAATGATGATATTTTAATGGGGTGCTTTCCAAAGTATAACATATTTGATATTATATTCAATGAAAAGGATATTACTGAAATTATAGTAGAAGGTCCATTAGGAGTAAATTTGATATCTGGAGGATCAGGTCTTGGAAGAATGGATGATTTAACAGATATACAACGACAAAAGTTTTTGGAAAATTTAGAAGGGTTAAGAGGATATGATTATATATTAATGGATACAGGTGCTGGGATTAATAAAAGTGTTTTATCTTTTATATCCTGTAGTGATGATTTTATAGTGGTAACTACACCAGAGCCAACATCTTTAACAGATGCTTATAGCCTTATAAAAGCAGTAAGACATTTTAACATTAAAGATAATGGCAATATTATTGTAAATAGGGTATTGGATAATATAGAAGGTGAAAATACATTTTTAAAACTACAGGGCGCAGCAGAAAAATTTTTAGATATAAAACTAAACTTTTTAGGTAAAGTTTATGAAGATAGCAAACTGTTAAAATCTGTAAGAGTGCAAAAACCAGTATATATAGGATATCCTAATTCATATGTTAGTAAAGACATAGAGAATATAGCAAGGAAAATGGAAGGACTTCTTATTAGAGAAAACAATTCAGGTATCCAAAAATTCTTTAAAAAAATTTTTAATATTATATCATAGGGGGAAAAAAATGAGCATCAATATAAAATTTCATCCAAATACCATACTAGAAGTTTTAACTGAGGAAGGTTATGCTAAAGCTACAATTCAAGAAGTTGAAAAAGATACAATATCAATATTTATACCAACTATAAACAATACTTATTTAACTATGAGACCAAATGAAAAATATGAAGTTATTTATAATGATAGAAAGGGTAAAGTTTATAAATTTAAAGTTGATGTTGTTGGAAGAAAGTATGATAAAGTTCCACTGGTGATATTAGGACAACCATATGATATTAGAAAAATACAAAGACGAAAATATGTAAGAATTAGCCATACAGGGATAGTAAACTATTATATAACTAAGACCTATCCTAAAAATAAACTTAATAGTTATGACATTTTAGATTTTAAAGTTGGATATACAGTGGATTTAAGTGGTGGTGGTTTAAAAATTAGAGTAGCAGAAAAGCCACAATTGAAAGATTATATTATAATGCATTTAAATGTAACAGAAGAAATTATAGTTTTAGGGCAAATTGTAAGAATAGAACAGGACTATGAGAATAAATATGTTTGCGGGGTAGATTTTTTAGAGATAGAAGAACAGGAAAGAGAAAAAGTTATTAGATATATATTTATGGAAATGAGAAGAATGCTTAAGACTTCGGGAGGTGACAATTTTGAATAACCAAACTGAAAAAAACCATGTAGTTGAACAATATATTCCATTAGTAAAGTATATTGCATCAAGAATTATTATGGGTAAAACAAAATATGTAGAATATGAAGATTTGGTAAGCTATGGAATGATAGGACTTATGGACGCATTGAATAAGTTCGATGAGAGTAAAGGTATGAAGTTTTCTACCTATGCAGCTATAAGGATAAAAGGATCAATGATAGATGAGTTAAGGAAAAATAGCCCCATATCTAAAGGGGCTATGGATAAACTAAATAAATATAATGAAGCTGTAGAAAATTTACAAAACAGATTTTTAAGAGAACCAAATAGTCAAGAAGTTGCAAAAGAAATGGATATATCCTTAAGTGATCTTACTAAAATAGAAAACTATATAAATTATATATCGATTGTTTCTTTAGAAAGTTTAATGTTTAATGATGATGATGACATATCTTTAATAGGGACAATTGAAGATAAAAAAATAATAGGACCAGAGAAGTCTTTAGAACAAAGTGAATTAATAGAGTATCTAGGAAAAGCAATAGACTTATTAAGAGATAAAGATAGACTTATAATTACATTATATTATTATGAAAAACTTACATTAAAAGAAATAGGAAAAATATTAGAAGTATCAGAATCAAGAGTTTGTCAATTGCATAGCAAGGCTATAATTAATTTAAGAAAAGCACTAAAAAAATTGAAATATGAAATTTATTAAGGGAGTAAAAAATGCTAATAATTTTAGTTTTTATAGCAAGTATAATTATAATTTTCAGTGTAAAGGATTTAAGAAAGAATAAAAATTTCTCTCAAATATTAAATGAAACTGAAGATTCTTTGGATAATATAGATGTAAAAATAGGAAAATTAAGAAGAGAATTTAGTGAAACAATATTAAACCTTCAATTAGAAATTGAAGATTTAAAAAATATTGTTGAAAAAGATTGTAGTAAAGAAGATGGTATTAGATACGATAAAATAAAAGATGAATATATTACTAAAAATAAGATTTATTCAACTAACAAAAATATGAAAAATACTGAACTTAACATAGAAACTAATAGTAATAATTGTACAGTTAGTTTAAGTGAAAATAGTGTGAAAGTTGAACAAATAAAAGCGCTTTATAGTCAAAACTTTTCTGTAGAAGAAATAGCGGACAAGCTAAAACTTGGAAAGGGGGAAGTACTATTAATAGAAGAATTATATCTAAAATAAAAAATACATTTAAGTTTTTATCTGATAAAAAAATATTATTAGGTATAGGTATTGGTATATTAATAGGAGCCTTTTGTATGACTATATCACAAGTTACATATTCATTAAGTGATTCTCAAGTAGAAATGAGAGCGAGAAAATTAGGTATGAAGTATCCTGATGAAGTGAAAGTTATGATTAATAAGGATGAGGTGAAAAAATGATAAGAGGTCTATATACAGTAGCATCTGGATTAATAACTAGTGAAGCAAAACAAAATGCAATAATGAATAATATGGCAAATGTTAATACACCTGGATATAAGGTAGAAAAATTAGCAATAAAATCCTTTGATGAAGTTATGATTTCTAATAAAGATAAATTAGTAGCAGGAAAAAATTATAAAAGTGACATTGGAGCATTAAGTAATGGCGCAGAAATAAATGACAAGGTTACTTATTTTGAACAAGGATTTGTTAAGGATACAAGTAGCCCAACGGATTTTGCAATAGAAGGTACTGGATTTTTTATGGTACGTCAAAGAGAAAATAATGAAGTAGCATATACTAGAGATGGACATTTTTCAATAGATGGAAATGGATATTTGGTAAATCAAAGTGGAGATGTTGTTTTGGGGAGAAATTCCGCTACAGGAAATTTAGAACCTATGAATATAGGAAAAGGTGATTTGAACTGTGATAAGTTAGGCAATATTAGGGTAGATGGAAATTTAAAATATCAGTTTGAAGTTACTGATTTTCAAAATTATAACAATTTAACTAAGATTGGTCACAATATATATTCTACAACGGAGCCTGGAACAAGATCTAATGCATTTATAAGACAAAAGGGACTAGAACAATCAAATGTTAATACAGTTGTAGAGATGTCAGATATGATGTCTACAATGAGAGGATTTGAAAGTAATATTAAAACGTTGAAGGTTTTAGATGAAACTTTAGGAAAAGCAGTTAACGATATAGCAAGAAGATAAAATTTAAAGGTGGTGAACTATAAATGTTTACATTGTTATCTACAAATAAAAGTGCTATGATGGCTCAGCAGAATAAATTAGATATATTATCTAATAATATAAACAATGTTAATACTTCTGGTTATAAAAGACTAGATGTTCAATTTGAGGATTTGTATCAAGATTCGTTAAATAGAAATGGATATCCAATCACTGATGGGAAAAATGACTTAACATATGGAACTGGTGTGAAATCTGGAAAAGTTGTACGACAATTTCAACAAGGAGCCCTTCAAAATACAGGCACAGCATCACATTTAGCTATAGATGGAAATGGATTGTTTAAAATATATACTGCTGATGGAAAAGAAGCATATACAAGAGCTGGAAGCTTTGCAGTTGATGCTAATGGTAATTTAGCTGATGGAAATGGCAACAGGGTAAGTATAGTTGATGAAAGAGGAAATGAAGTTAATTATCCTGGTGGTCCAATAAAGCTAAATGGAAGTGATTTCACTATAGATAAAGATGGTGGAGTTTTAAAAAACATAAATGGAAATTTTGTGAAGTTAGGTCAAATAAAAACTTATGGTGTAGTGGGAGATACGTCTTTAATGTCAATAGGAGAAAATTTATATATTCCTTTAGAAGGTAGTAATATGTATGAAACCACAGATAAAAATATTTTACAGGGATATTTAGAAAATTCTAATGTAAATGTTGGTGAAGAGATGAGTGATATGATTTTAACTCAAAGAGCATTTTCTTTAGGTTCTACTGCACTTAAAACTGCAGATGAGATGTGGGGAATGATTAATAGCGTAAGATAAATAATTTTTATATTAAAATAAGAAAAGTGCCTCAAAATGATAGTTCATTTTAAGAGGCACTTTTTTTAGTTCATTTTATCTATAGCTTCATTTAATGGTGGAATAACTTGTTTCTTTCTAGAAACAACTCCATCTAGATATACGGCATTATCTTCAAGTGTAGTATTAAATGCACTAATAAATAGATCTTTATTTCCACATACCAAGAATAAAGAGCCACCATTAAAGATATCTGTTATCATTAATGTTATCATTTCAAGATTACTTTCAGAAGCAACAGTTTCCATTAACTCAAGAAGGTCATTTTTTATATCTTTAAATCCTTCAATATAAGTTGTAGTAACTTGGCCTACTCCTATTTTAGTTTCACCTATCGTAAATGTTTTATAGTCTTGGTTTAAAAGGTCTTTCGCTGATTTTCCTTCAAGAGAAGTAGCTGCTTTGAACATTTCATTAGCAAAATCTTCAATGTTTATATCAGCAATTTGAGCAAGTCTTTTTAATACTATTTCATCTACTAATGTAGAAGTTGGTGATTTAAGTAATAATGTATCAGAAATTATAGCGCCACATAATATTCCAGCAATTTGTCTGCTTGGTCTTATGCCATTTTCAAAATAAATAGAAGCTACTATGGTAGAAGTGCTTCCAACAGGCTCGTTCCTAAAATATATAGGAAGTCCTGTTTGAATGTCTGCAATTCTATGGTGATCTATTATTTCAACAACTTCAGCATCATCTATTCCATCCACAGATTGAGACTTTTCGTTGTGGTCCATTAAAATTACTTTTTTCTTTCTTTGATTAATTAAATGATAACGAGAAATAGTGCCTATAACTTTACCATTACTGTCTGTAACAGGATAGCATCTATATCTTGTTTCAAGCATAATATCTTTAATTTCATCAATGAAATCATTAATCTCAAAGCTTATTAAATTGTTTTTTGTCATAACATAACTTACAGGTATGCTTTGAGTTATAAGTCTTGATGTAGTAAATGTATCATACGGAGTAACGATTATTGTACAGTTAGCTTCTTTGGCTTTTTCTATTATTCCAGGTAATGGTTCTCTGTTCCCTGTTATAATCATTAAATCTACCTTTTTACTAACAACAAAATTTTGTATATCTTCTCTGTCACCACATATAACTATATCATTTTCTTCTATTATAGTTTTTTCATCATTTGGAGACATATTAGCAACGGCAATTTTACCTTTAAGTTGTAAATTTTCATCGCTAAGGTATTCAACTCTTGCAGATAATGTATCTAATATGTTATCAAGCTTTGTATTGCTTTTAGCAAGTATGTAATTGTCCCAAATATCTAAATAACTAGAAGTTAAGTTAGACACAGATGTTATACCTATTAATCTTTCATTTTCATCAACTACAGGCAGTGTATTACAATTAATTTTTTTCATTATTGACCACGCCATTTTTAAGGAAATATCAGGAGAAATAGGTGCTACTGTATCTATTTCTAAATCAGCTATTTCAGTTTTTACGGTCGTAATAAGTTTTGGTTGTTCTACTTTAAAATAGTCAAGAATAAATTTTGTTTCATTATTTACTTCGCCTAATCTTATTGCAGTTGCAGGAGTTTTTTGAGTTTTATTTTTAAACTCTGCATAGGCAAGAGCAGAACAAATTGAGTCAGAATCAGGGTTTTTATGTCCTGTAATATAAATACTATTTTTCAATATTATTACCTCCTTAAAAATATTTTATAAATTTAACAGTACATATGTAATTGTAAAGGGATAATTTATTAATGTAAAGTATAAATTTCTATGAATATTTTTTTTAATACATTTCATATAATCAAAAGAACATACATATATTTAGCAATAGAAGAATGATAAGTACTTTTAAACTCTAATTTGAAAATATGTTTTTATCACCATATAACAAATTAGTATGATATATATAAAAAACAATATTCATTTAAATTATATATTAAAGATTCAATTATAAAAAGTATTTAAAGTATAAAAGTTATTCTTTTAAGTTCATTCTTATAGGGTTCCAAGTTGACTTTTAAAATTACTCGTTCCAAAACTTGGATACCCAAAATAGTGAGACATGCTCCGAATCACTTCAAATTCAACGCTATATTTTGCATAAAAATATTTTGAAGTTATTGAATAAATTTAAATGCGAGCTTGTTTCCCTATAATATAGGGTTCCAAAATTATGGTTTAATTTATACAACGCAAATTTTGGATACAAAAAGAAAATGAATGCAAGCCCTAAATAAATTAATTATATAAAAATATTTAGAATAAAATTCTTTTTAAACTCATAGAAAATTTAAATGGGCTTGTTTCATTATATAGGATTCCAAAATAACACTTAAATTTATACGTTAAAAATTTTGGATATTTAAAAAAGTCAACGCAAGCTTTAAAATAGCTTAATTAGAGCAAGAATATTTAAAAAGAAAATTTCTTTTAAAATTCTTGAGTAGCTTAAGATTTGAAGCTTGTTTCACTATATAGGATAGAATTTTAATTCAAGTCCTATATAAGTCATAACCATAGTTATGCAAAAGAATATAAAGGGGGGATAAAATTGTATGATAAGGAAATGAGAGGACTTACAAAGGATGAAGTAGAAAAAAAGATTAAACAGTTTGGCTTAAATGTTCTTCAAAGTAAAGAGAAAATATCAGCACTAAAAATATTTTTAAGTCAATTTAATGATTTTATAATATGGGTATTAATTGGTGCTACTATAATTTCAGGAATAATGGGAGATTTAGCAGATGCCATAACAATACTTATAATAGTTTTTATGAATGCAATACTTGGATTTGTTCAAGAATTTAAAACTGAAAAATCATTAGAAGCTTTAAAAGAAATGGCAGCACCAACAGCCAAAGTAATAAGAAATGGAAAGGTTGAGATAGTTAATTCTATGTACTTAGTGCCGGGAGACCTCTTAATATTAGAAAGTGGAGATAAGGTACAAGCTGATGCAATTCTTTTAGAGGACAATTCTTTTATGGTAGATGAATCTTTGCTTACTGGAGAATCTGTGGGAGTTTATAAGGATTCAAAGGAAAACAAGTCCAATGCAGTTTATATGGGAACTACTGTATTAACAGGAAAAGGTATAGCGAAGGTATTACTTACAGGGATGAATACAGAAATGGGAAAAATAGCCCATATGCTAAATAGCATAGATACTGAAAAATCTGTATTAAGAGAAAAATTAGATGCTCTTGGTAAAATCTTAGTTGTAATGTGTCTAGTAATTTGCACTATAGTAACTGTTCTAGGAATTGTAAGAGGTCAAGATCCATATACTATGTTTTTATCAGGAGTAACTTTAGCAGTTGCCGCAATACCAGAAGGATTAGCTGCAATAGTTACAGTTGCACTTGCGCTGGGTGTTTCAAGGATGCTTGATAGACAAGCTTTAGTAAGAAAGCTTCCAGCAGTAGAAACATTAGGATGCACTTCAATTATCTGTACAGATAAAACTGGAACTCTTACAGAAAATAAAATGGTTGTAAAAAAATTTTATTTTGATGGTAATATATATGACGAAAGTAAAAATCAAAATGAAATACTAAAAAAAATATTTGTATATTGTAATAACTGTGATTATAATTTTCAAGGTTTAAACATAGATAAATGTCTTTTTGGAGATCCAACAGAAACTGCATTAATAAAAGCATTTTTCAAATCTCCAAAAGAATTACAAAAGTTTATTTCAAAAGTTAGAAGAGAATTCGAAATTCCATTTAATTCCACGAAAAAAATGATGTCTGTAGTTGTAAATGAAGATGGCAAGGAGACATGTTATGTAAAAGGTGCACCGGAAATGTTACTTAATAAATGTACACATATATTAATAAATGGCAATATAGAGCCTTTTACTTATACTTATAAAAAATCAGTTGAAAAGGCTATAGATGATATGTCTTACGATGCTTTAAGATGTATTGCAGGTGCTTATAAAATTGAGAATATAATAAAAAAAGAAAATGATTTAGAATGCAACTTAATTTTTGCAGGTATAGCAGGTATAATAGACCCTCCAAGAAAAGAAGCAAAAGATTCTGTAATTGAATGTAAAATGGCAGGTATAAAACCTATAATGATAACTGGAGATCATAAAAATACAGCTTATGCCATAGGAAAACAATTAGAAATTTGCAATTCATTAGAACAAGTTATAACTGGAGAAGAATTAGATAGGTTTTCTGATAAACAATTAAAAGATAATATAGATAGTTATAGAGTTTTTGCAAGGGTTAATCCAAAACATAAATTAAGGATAGTTAAAACTTTTAAATCAAAAGGTAAAATTGTAGCTATGAGTGGTGATGGTGTAAATGACGCTCCTGCGGTAAAAGAAGCAGATATAGGGGTTGCTATGGGTATATCTGGAACAGATGTAACAAAAGAAGCTGCATCTATGATTTTATTAGATGATAATTATTCTACAATTGTAGCTGCCGTAGAAGAGGGAAGAAAGATATATGACAATATAAGAAAATTTATAAGATATCTTTTATCCTGTAATTTAGGTGAAGTACTTACTATGTTCTTAGCTTCATTATTTTATTTAGAGACTCCGTTACTTCCAATACAAATTCTTTTTGTAAATCTAGTAACGGATGGATTACCAGCTATAGCTTTAGGCGTAGACCCAGGGGACAAAGATATTATGATGCAAAAACCAAGAGAAAAAAATGAGAGTATATTTGCAAGAGGATTAAAAGAAAAAATTATTTTAAGAGGTAGTTTAATAGGTATTTGTACAGTTATGGCATTTATTGCTGGAAAATATTATGGAATGAGCTTAGAAACATGTAGAACTTTAGCACTAGGAACATTAATAATGTCTCAACTTATACATGTTTTTGAATGTAGATCTGAAAGGTATTCTTTATTTGAGATAAATCCTTTTACTAATATGTATTTAATAGGTGCTGTAGGATTATCTTTATTATCTTTAATTGCGATTGTTTATATGCCAATATTTCAAAAAATATTTAAAACAGTATCATTAGACTTAGGACAATGGTTAATAATTCTGTTCTTTTCAGGAACAATAGCCTTTATAAATAGCTTATATATATTTTTGAGTCACAAAAATAAAAAATAAAATTTAAAATTTAATTTAAATAAATAAAAGGAGATTTAAAATCTCCTTTTATTTATATCGTCTATCAGCTTTAACACGCTGTACTTTTTTAGGTATTTCACCATTAGATGGCACAAGTTCACTTTTATTGGTCATATTTACAATATTAATTATAGAAATAAATTCATCTTGCTTTTTCTTTCTTTTTTTCTTTTTATCAGGCTTTAAACCTTGAATAATGACAGAATGACCTTGAGATATGTTCATAAAAGCAGGCTTTTTAAACCATCGTCTCTTTTTGTAATAACAAGTATTAACTCCACTTGAAGCCATTGCTTTAATAACTAAAGTGGCAGTAATTGTATTTATAATACCTAAAAAGCTTTTTTGTTCTACTTTAATAGATAAAATTCTTCCTTGTAATTGAGTTAGTCTATCCCCATATCTATTTAAGTAAGCGCTAGTATAACTTTGAGATAACTTATCTTTAAATCCCATATAAATAACTCCTTTTCAGTAATAATATATAGCTTTATCTAATAATTTAAATAATAATTACGAATAAATTTATTATATATTAAGTCGTACTAATTAACAAGTTTAAATTGAAAACGAAGATTATGCAATAGAATAGTGTTAAATATATATTTTATTATGTGTATTTTTATGAAATTTATAGATTTTATTTTAAAATTGATAAATTTGTTCCAAAAACATCATTGTTAGAATATTAATATAATAAGTGATTACTAACGGGAGGGGAGCCATGAAAAAGAAATTAACTCCAAAAGAGGTTGTGTTTAAATTTGAGGTGAATAAGATTCCCTTCAAAAATAATATGTCTATGATTCCACAATATGAAAAAGCATATAAGAAAATAAAAGCAGCAATTGAAATAGAAAAAGAAGGATATAATGTTTACTTAGTGGATGATTATTCTAAGGATAAAATGGATAATATAATAAATTATGTAAAAGAAATATTTAAAAATTACGATGCTCCAGATGATATATGTTATGTGGTTGAAGATGACATAAAAAAACCTGTACCTATGTTTGTGAGAAATGGACATGGAAATTTATTCAAGAATACTTTGGAGAAACTACAGGATTTAATAGCAAATAAAACCTTTGAATTCTACACAAACTCTATAAGTAAGGAGAAAGAAAATCTTGTAGAGAAAATACAGAAAAAAAGAAGTGAAATGATTTCTGCTCTAGTAACGGTATCTAAGGAAAATGGGTTCGATATAAGATCTAGCGAAGGGGGATTTACATTTATACCTTTAAATGAAGAAAAAGAAATGACAGAAGACGAATATGAAAATTTAGATGAGGAAACTAAAGAAGATATGTTATCAAGAGTAAATAATTTAAAAATAAAAACCAAAGAGATAATAGAGGAACTTAGAGATATGGAAATAAAAGAACTTGAAAAAATAAAAGAAATAATGAGGGAATATCTTTTAAATATAATAGAAAAGGAAGAAAAAAAATATTCTAAGTTGTTAGAATCAGATGTTCAAGTCAAAGAATATTTAAAATTTGTATCAAATAAAATATTAACAGAGTTACTTGAAAATTATACTGTAAATTATGAAGATGATGAAGAAAAAATTAATGAAATAATTTTTAAATATATTGTAAATGTAGTAGTAGATAATTCTAATAATAAAAAGCCACCAGTAATATTTGAAGAGGACCCAAGCTTAAATAATTTAATAGGTAGTATAGAATATGAAAATCATAATGGTATATATATATCAGACCCTTCTTTAATAAAAGCAGGTAGCATAATAAAGGCAAATGGTGGTTGTTTAATAATAAGGCTAAATAATCTTCTTAATAATCCACAATCATATTATTATCTAAAAAAAGTTTTATTGAACGAGAAGGTAGATTTAGATTATAATAAGGGCTATTTAGAATTACTAGCATTAAGTGGACTAAAACCAGAGCCAATAAAAATATCACCAAAGGTTATTTTAGTAGGAGATTATGAATTTTATGATGTGCTTTATAGAAATGATGAAGATTTTAAAAAAATATTTAAAATAAGAGCAGAATATAATCCCATTATAAAAATAAATAAAAATTCTAAAAAAGCACTTATAGGGCAAATAAAAATGTTTTGTAAAAATAATAATACTAGAGAATTGACTGAAGAGGCTATAAAAGAAGTAGCTAAATATTTATGTAGAAAAGCTGAAAGTAAGAATAAGTTATATTTTGAAAATGATGATGTTGGAAGTCTTATATTATTAGCTAATAATTATGCAAAAGAAAATGATAAAGACATAATAGACAAGGAAGATATTTTATCTGTTGCTTATGAAGATGAATTGATAGAATTAGAATTTCTTGAAGGATATAAAGAAAAAAGAAACTTAATACAAGTTAATGGAAGCAAGGTTGGACAAATAAATGGATTATCAGTAGTAGGTACTGGGTATGTAAGTTTTGGTCGGCCATTAAAGATAACTTGTAGCTGTTATAAAGGTGATGGAAACATTATAGACTCCCAAAGAGATGCAAATTTAAGTGGTCAGATACACAATAAGGCTATAAGCATATTAAAAGGTTATATGAATGCGTTAAATGGAGGGTATAAAAAATTACCAGTAGATTTTCATCTAAGTTTTGAACAAGTTTATGGTGTAGTCAATGGAGATAGTGCATCAGTAGCAGAAGTTATTTGTATGTTATCATCTTTAACTAAAATTCCTATAAAGCAGAATATAGCTGTTACTGGTTCTATAAATCAGTTTGGTGATGTTCAACCAATTGGTGGAGTGAATGAAAAAATCGAGGGATTTTTCAAAGTATGTAAAAGCGTAGATGTAGTAGAAAACAAATGTGTATTAATACCAAAGTCTAATAAAGATGACTTAGTCCTTTGTGAAGAAGTAGAAGAAGCAATTAAAGAAGGGATATTTTCCATATATACTATGGAAAATATAGAAGATGCAATAAAAGTATTAATGGACAAAAGAAATTTAAATTTAGAAAGAATAAGAAAAATAATAGATAAGGAGCTCTTAAATTACAATGAAAAAAAATAAAAACCTTGATATTACAGTAAGGTTAAATAATTTTAAAATAAAAACCTATTTAGGGAAAAAACCAAAAATAATAGTTAAGGATTTACAAAGAAATAAGAAGTATAATTTTAATTTATGGAAGATAAAAAATTTAAGTATAGCAAGAAAATTATTAAGTAAATAAAGATAAAAAACACAACAAAAATTAATTTTGTTGTGTTTTTTTATTTAATAAGCCGTTAAACGTTAAATCTAAAATTAACAACGTCTCCATCTTGCATTACATATTCTTTTCCTTCAAGTCTAAAATGACCATTTTCTTTAGCTGAAGCTTCAGAACCACACTCAACTAATTTATCATAAGAAACTACCTCAGCTCTGATAAAACCTCTTTCTATATCGCTATGGATTTTACCAGCAGCAGCAGGTGCTTTAGTTCCATTTTTTATAGTCCAGGCTCTAACTTCTTGAACACCAGCAGTTAAATAACTAATAAGTCCTAATAATTTATAACTAGCTCCTATTAATTTATCAAGACCTGATTCTTTAAGACCATATTCTTCAAGCATTGAAAGTTTTTCTTCTTCATCAAGAGTTGAAAGTTCTTCTTCTAATCTTGCACAAATAACCATAGCTTCAGAATTTTCATTACTAGCATACTCTTTAACTCTTTTTACTAAATCATTTTCAAGATTTCCGTTCATTAAATCATCTTCGCTTATATTACAAGCGTATAAAACTGGTTTAGAAGTTATTAAGAATAATCCTTTTACAAATTCATCCTCGTCTTCTGTAACCTCAAGAGTTCTTACAGGTTTGCTTGCTTCTAAATGTTTTTTTATTCTTTCCATTAATTCATATTCAGATTTTGCTGTTTTATCCCCAGATCTAACTAGTTTTAAAGATTTTTCCATTCTTCTATCTAAAACTTCTAAGTCAGAAAAAATTAATTCTAGACTTATAGTTTCAATATCTCTAATTGGATCAACAGATCCATCAACGTGTACTATGTTTTCATCTTCAAAGCATCTTACAACATGTACTATAGATGCAACCTCTCTTATATGAGATAAAAACTTATTTCCAAGTCCTTCACCTTTACTAGCACCTCTAACAAGACCGGCTATATCATAAAATTCTATTGCAGTATGAATTTTTCTTTTTGTATTATACATTTTCTCAAGTACATCTAGTCTCTTATCTGGAACACTAACAACTCCTACGTTTGGTTCAATAGTACAAAATGGGTAATTAGCAGATTCTGCTCCAGCTTTAGTTATAGCGTTGAAAAGAGTACTCTTTCCTACATTAGGTAATCCTACTATTCCTAGTTTCATATGTAAATTCGTTCCTTTCCATAAAAAATATTCAAATTATAAAAATTTATATTTGCTTTTATTATAGAGTTTAAAAATTATACGGTTTAAACAACTATATGTAAGCTTTTCATTTGTAACAAAGCGACAATGTAGGGTTTCAAGTTGACTTTTAAAATTACTCATTCCAAAACTTGGATACCTAAAATAGTGATATATGCTCCGAATCATTTAGAATTCAACATTGTATCGTGCATAAAAATATTTTAAGGTTATTGAATAAATTTAAATTTGAGCTTGTTTCCCTATAAGAATATTAAAGCTCTAATTTAATAATTAAAACTTTAACTTATATCACTGTATTAATTTTTAAATATAAACTATAAAACTCTTTTAAAATTATACTCTAGAACAAATTTAATTTCAAGAAAACTTGTAATTTCCTTAAGTGTTTTAATGTGGAGTTAATTATAATAAGAAAAAATCAAAATAAAAAGGAGTTTATACATAATAATTAGAAAATAAATATAGGATACAAAGAATATAACTAAAAATACTATTTAAAGATAAGGGGATTATATAAATGAGAAAAATTAAACATTTAGTTTTAGGGGAAATTATTACTTTTTTATTTTTTATTGTGACAGCTAAATTGTTTTGGATGGGAAGTTTTCCTGTACATGAAGAATTTGTGATTTTATGTTTAGTGATTATAGGGGGAATAATAATTATGTGTACATATATTATTTTGGATAAGTTAGAGGAAATAATATCTGATATTAATAAATTAAAAGATAAATAATTATAGGCAAACAACCTTACATTAAAATTTATTCAATAACCTTAAAATATTTTTATGCAGAATGTAGTGTTGAATTCTAAGTATTTAAAACTATAATCTAAATAATAAATAAAAATTTAAATACATATAATAAATAAAAAAATGTAAAATTAAAAAGATATTTACAGAAAAATAAACACTTAATAAAAAGAATACTATATTTCGACAAAAAATATACGAAATATATATATATATAAAGGAAAAAACAAGAAATAAACTAGGATATTTTAAAGGAATTTTAATATAGTGATAGAATATTTTATGATATAAATATTTAATAAAGTTTAAATTTTTAATGCATATGTAGTATTATATTATATAGGGATATTTTAAAAACAAGTATCTAATACTATAGAATACAAAGTTTTAAAATTTGAAACTAATTTATAATCATATATATTAATGAAATAAAACAATTTAAAATTTATTTATATGAAAAATTTGTTTTTATTGATGAATATAAAATTATTATATATACTTTAAATAATTTTATGATCATTAAAGCAAATATTTTAAATGATAAATTTATATCAAAACTAAAAAAATAAATAGGTAAAGAATTAATTTTTAAAAATTTTTATTTATAAATCTTTTATAGTTTTTATTGTATTATTATATTATTATATTAAATAAAAAAGAACTAACATTTAAGGAGATATAGCAATGGATTTTAAACATGTATCAGTGTTACTAGATGAATGTATAGAAGCACTTAATATTAAAGAAGATGGAATATATGTAGACTGTACTTTAGGCGGTGGAGGTCATTCAAGTGAAATATTAAAAAAATTATCTGAAAAAGGTAGACTAATAGGTATTGACCAAGACAAAGATGCTTTAAAGGCAGCAAGTGAAAGATTAAAGGAATACAAAAATACAACATTTGTTCATAATAACTTTTATAATATAAAGGAAATTTTAGAAAATCTTAATATAGAAAAAGTGGATGGTATACTTATGGACTTAGGCGTATCTTCATACCAGTTAGATAATGCTGATAGAGGTTTTAGTTATATGAAAGATGCACCTTTAGATATGAGAATGGACAGAGAAAATTCATTATCTGCATATAATGTAGTTAATGATTATAGTGAAGAGGAACTTGCAGATGTAATAAAAAGTTTTGGAGAAGAAAGATTTGCAAAGAGAATTTCAAATTTTATTGTAAATAGAAGACCTATCGAAACAACATTACAACTTGCAGATATTGTAATGGCTGCAATTCCAGGTAAATTTAAAAAAGATGGAGGGCATCCGGCCAAGAGAACTTTTCAAGCAATAAGAATTGAAGTTAACAAGGAACTTATGATACTTAACAAAGCCATAGAAGATTCTGTGGAAGCTTTAAATAGTGATGGTAGAATTGCTATAATAACTTTCCATTCTTTAGAGGATAGAATAGTTAAAAATAAATTTAAAGAATTAAATGATCCATGTAATTGCCCTAAAGAGTTACCATTTTGTGTGTGCAATAAAAAACCAATAGTAAATTTAGTTAGTAGAAAACCAATTGAGCCATCAAAGGAAGAACAAGAAAATAACTCTAGAAGTAGAAGCTCTAAATTAAGAGTAGCTAGAAAAATTTAGTTCTAAAATTAGTGTGGGGGGAGTAAAATGGTAGTAGAAAAGGACAAAACAATTGTAAATGGAAGCAATGCATTAAAAACAACTGTTGCCGTAGAACGTAAAAAAGTTGAGAAACAAAAAAGAACTGGGGTAAAAGTAGACAAGCAAAAGATTATAAAAAAGAGACTTGGATTTATAAGAAATGTAGCATGCTCATTTGTAGTAGGAGTGTTTATTTTGTCCAGATATTCAGCGATATATAATACACAAATACAAATAAACGATAAAAAAGATGAGATTTCTAAATTAAAAGCTGATAATGAATCAATAAAAGTACAACTTATTAAATTTAATAATTTGAGCTATATAGAAGATGTTGCTGTAAATAAATTAGATATGCAAAAACCAGAAGCATCTAAAGCACTATATATGAATTTGGAAGCTAAAGAAGTCTCAACTAAAAATGATAATGCTAGTAAAGATTTATCCGATTCTTCTACAAAGAAAATTTTTGAAAAACTTAAGAAATTATTATTTTAAGACTTTTTACTATAAAGTTACTTGTTATATTTAGGTGAAAAGAATGTAGATTATATAATAAAAATTTTTAACATAATTTTAAATTGTTAGTTTATAACGTAAGAAATTTCTATATTCAGTTGTAACTTTGATTAATAAGCTAAAAATAAAATTGGTATAGAAAATTTAATGTAATAAATATTTATTACATTAAATTTTTATATTAAGTGTATTAATATTTAAAAGTTATATAAGGGTATCTTATAATTTTTTAATGTAAAATATTAACAAATATTCAATAATATACAAATAAATTTGAAATACACTTAATATCCAGGAGTGCTTTTGGTGAAAAGTTTTAAACTAAAAATGTTTTAGCAAAAGTAATGTTTTGGGGGAATGTGTGTGGCTAAATCAGAGTTAAGAGATAAGATAAAAATAAAAAGAAGAGTAATAGGGTTAATTAGTTTAGCATTTGTAATATTTATTACTTTGATTATTAGGCTTAGTTACATAATGATTGTAAAAGGCGATGATTATAAGAATAGGGCAATAGTTCAGTGGACAAATGATGTAAGAGTAAGTGCTAAGCGTGGAAGAATCTTAGATCGAGATGAAAATGAACTTGCGGTAAGTGCCAATGTATATAGAGTAGATTTAGACCTTAATGCTCTTAGAGATTCTTTGGAAAGTCAAAATTTAACCATGGAAGATATTGCACCAGATGTAGCTGAAATATTAGACATGGAACCTAAGAAAGCTTTAAAAATAATGACGAAAAGGTTACCTAATGGAAAGTTAATGGGAAGTGCTATATTAAAGAGAAGAGTTGAAAAAGAAGCTGTAGATAAAATTAATGCATATCAACAAAAAAAAGATATAATAGGTTTTGTAATAACTCCAGATACAAAACGTTATTATCCTAATAATAATTTTGCATCTCATGTACTAGGGCATACAAATTCAGATGGTGATGGATTAACCGGTGTAGAATTATATTATAATAAGTATTTATCAGGTGTACCTGGAATTAAAATTGATGAGCTAGATACTAAAGATGAGAGCATTTCAAACAGTATATCTAATTATACTAAGCCTGTTGATGGAAAAGATGTAGTGTTAACTGTAGATAAGAATATGCAATCTTTTGCAGATAAGGCTGCTTCGCAAGCTTTAGAAGATAATAGTGCAAAAGCAGTATCAGTTGTAATTATGGATCCTAATAATGGTGAAATATTAGCAATGGCTAATAAGCCAGATTATAATCCTAATTCTCCTTGGCAAGAAGGTCTTAGTAATGATGAAACTCAAAAAATTTGGAGAAATAGGTGCATAAGTGATACATTTGAACCGGGATCTATTTTTAAAGTTGTTACAGCTACAGCAGCTATAGAAACTGGTAATGTTAAAGAAAATGATAGCTTTGTGTGTAGTGGTAGCATGACAGTTGGAGGAAGGAATATACACTGTTGGAAAAGAATAGGACATGGCACTCTAACTTTTCAAGAAATAATAAAAAATTCATGTAACGTTGGTTTTATGACTTTAGCAGAGAGGATGGGAAAAGAAAATCTTTCTCAATATATTGAAAAGTTTGGGTTTGGTAAAAAAACTGGTGTAGATTTACCAGGAGAGGCTTCTGGTATAATAAAACCTGTGGATAAAATTACAACAGTAGACCTTGCAACTATATCATTTGGACAAAGTAATACTTTATCTATAATGCAATATATGCAAGCATTTAATTCTATAGCAAATGGAGGAAAACTTATTACTCCGCATGTTATGAAGGAAATAATCCACTATGAGCCAAGTGGCGAAAAAGTTATTGATAATACCTATGAAACTAAAATTATAGAAGGAAATTTTAAAGAAGAAACTATGAAGCAAATGAGAGAGAATCTGGAAGCAACAATTTCATCTGGTGGAGGTTCTAAATGTTATATAGAAGGATATAAAATAGGAGGAAAGACAGGTACAGCTCAAAAGGTTGTTAATGGTGTATATGGACAGGGAAAATATGTATCTTCATTTGCGGGAATGTTTCCAGCAGATAACCCTAAGGTCACAGTTTTTGTATCAATAGATGAACCAGATCCATCAATGTATTATGCAGGACAAATAGCAGCACCAGTAGGAAAAATGATATTTACAGATATAGCTAATTATTTAGGGGTTAAGCCTGAATATAGTGAAGACTCTGATAAAGGAAAATTAAAGGATGTAAACATACCTGAAATTAGAGGCGTTAAAAAACAAGATGGTGTTAAAATTCTTAAAGATTTAGGATTAAAATATAGAGTTGAAGGTGAAGGAGAATTTATAGTTGATATAAATCCTAAACCAGGTATTTCTGTAAAAGAGGAAACAGAATTATTAGTATATGTAGGCAATGGAGAGGACGATGATGAAAAAGTTTTAGTTCCAGACATTACTGGGTTAACACCTGAAAAGGCTGAGAGTATATTAAAGGAAATAGGATTAGAATTTGAATTCCAAGGTGAGGGACTTGTAATAGAACAAAGTATAGCTAAAAATCAAATAGTTTCTAAAGGAACGGTAATAACAGCACATTTATCAATACTTGATGATTAACCTAGTAATTTTATGAGGCAGGTATAATTTTTTATACAACTTATATAACTGCAGTTTGATTAGATTGGGATAAAGTAATGGAATTTTATTGATAACATTTAAAATATGGTGTATAACTATATATATTGATAAATTTATATGGTAGCATGCATAAGGTATGCTACCTATTCCCTTGTTATAGATAAACAATTAAAGATGTAATAGTTTTTGTATAAGTAAAAATATAGTTTTCAAACCTTATATTAAGACTAATTTACATGATAGTTATGAATGAATTGTTTTAACTAGAAATTAAGTTTATGAAATAGCAATATATTAAAGTTTAAGATGTATATCTATAATTAAGGTAATTAAAATAAAAAGATAAGTAGTTTATATAAAGGAGTGGAAATATGAAGCTATCTAAACTTTTAAATAATATAGAGTATAAAGTTATAAGAGGGAATAGTGATATTAATATAAATGCTATTCAATATGACTCTAGAAAAATACAATATGGAGATGCTTTTTTTTGTATAGAAGGCTTTGTTGTTGATGGACATGATTATATAAAAGCTGCTATAGAAAAGGGAGCAAAAGTTATTATAGTACAAAGAAATGTAGAAATTAGTGAAGATGTTACTGTTATTTTAGTTAAAAATAGCAGAAAAACTCTTGCAATAGCAGCTGGAAATTACTATGATAATCCAAGTGAAAAATTAAATGTTATAGGCATTACAGGAACTAATGGTAAAACTACATCAACTTTTATGATTAAATCTATACTAGAAAAGTGTGGTTATAAAGTAGGATTAATAGGAACAATTGCAAATTACATAGGAAATGAAAAATTGAAAAGTGAAAGAACAACACCAGAATGCTTAGAATTACAAGAGTTGTTTAAAAACATGGTAGATAATGGGGTTACTCATTGCGTTATGGAAGTGTCTTCTCACTCATTAGATCTTTATAGAGTATATGGAGTTAAATTTAAAGAAAGTATTTTTACAAATTTAACACAAGATCACCTAGACTTCCATAAAACTTTTGAAAATTACTTTAATGCAAAATTAAAATTATTTTTAGCAAGTGAAGTGTCAGTAATTAATATAGATGACAGTTATGGAAAACAAATTAAAAATATAGCACATAATGAAATTATAACTTATTCTATTGATGAAGAGTCAGATTTAAAGGCATATGATTTAAATCTTCATTCAAGAGGTATAGAATTCAAAATAAATTATAAAAACAAAGCTGAAGTTATTAATCTTAGTATACCAGGAAAATATAATGTTTATAATGCATTAGGATGTATAGTTGCGGCTTTAAATGAAGGAGCAACTATAGAAAGCATAAAAGAAGGACTAAAATCTATAACAGTGCCTGGAAGATGTGAAATAGTAACGTTAAATCATAATTTAGGTTATGATGTTATAATAGATTATGCACACACTCCTGATGGATTAGAAAAAATTCTAAAATCTGTTAAGGAATTTACTACAGGAAGACTTATATCTGTATTTGGGTGTGGAGGAGATAGAGATAGCGTAAAACGACCAATAATGGGGGAGATAGGCGCAATATTAAGTGATATAGCAATAATAACTTCAGATAATCCAAGAACAGAAGATCCTTTTAAAATAATTGAGGATATAAAAAAAGGTATAAAAAGTGATAATTATATTGTTATAGAAAATAGAAGAGAAGCTATAAAAGAAGCTATGAAAATGGCAAAGAAAAATGATATTATAGTTATAGCAGGAAAAGGTCATGAGGATTATCAAGTACTAAAGAATAAAACAATTCATTTTGACGAAAGAGAAGTAATAGAAGACATTATAAAGGAGCTGTATTAGGTCATGGAATATTTATCAATTAATGAAATTGTTAATGCACTTAATGGTAAATTAATTTTAAATGGAAATATAGAAAATTTTAAATCTGTATCTATAGATAGTAGAAAAGTAAGAAAAGGTGATATATTCTTTGCTTTAAAGGGAGAAAATTTTGATGGACATAATTATTTAAAACAGTGTTCTGAAAATGGAGCTGGAATATTAATTGTTCATGATGAGAATTTTAAAAAAATAGATATAAAAGAATATACATCGGTGATTCTAGTAGAAGATACAAGAAAAGCATTAAGGGATTTAGCAGAATACTATAGAAAAAAAATAAATATAAAAGTTGTTGGAATAACTGGGTCTACAGGTAAAACTTCTACAAAAGATTTAGTTGCAGCCGCTTTATCAGAAAAATATAAGGTTTTTAAAACTAAAGGAAATTTTAATAATGAAGTTGGACTACCTCTTATGGTATTTGACATAGATAATTCTTATGATATGGCTGTTTTAGAGCTTGGTATGAGCAATTTAAATGAAATTCATAGATTAACAAAGATAGCAAGACCAGATATTGCAGTTATAACAAATGTGGGAATTTCTCATATCGAAAATTTAAAAACTAGAGAAAATATCTTAAAAGCAAAAATGGAGATAGTAGACTTTTTTGAAAAAGGTAATGTTTTAATTGTAAATGGTGATAATGATTTATTATCAATAGTAACTTCTAATGATTTTATTGTTGAAAAAATTGGTATAGAAAGTGATTATAATTTTAAAGCTTGTGACATAATTATAGGTGAAGAAAATATAAAATTTAATGTGTTAGAAAATAATTCTTTAATTGATGAGAAATTTAAAATTAATGTATTAGGAAAACACAATGTATTAAACTCATTGCTTGCAATTGCTGTAGCAAGAAAGTTTGATGTAAAATACAGTGATATAAACAAAGGGTTTGAAAATTTAGAAGCTACATCTATGAGACTAGATATCGAAAAATGCAATAAATTCACAATAGTTAATGATGCTTATAATGCTAGTCCAGATTCAATGGAAGCTGCAATAGATGTACTTAAAAATTTAAATGGAAAAAGAAAAATAGCAGTTTTAGGATCTATGAAAGAGTTAGGTGATGAATCATATAAAGCCCATATGGATGTTGCTAAATATGCAAAAAATAATAGCGTAGATATGTTACTAGTAATAAGTGAGTATTCAAATGCTTTTGAAGAAGGATTTGGGGATAATAATTTTAATATATTTACTTCTAAGGAAGAGGCTATAAACTTTTTGAAAAACAATATTCAAGATGAAGATGTATTACTTGTAAAAGCATCTAGATCAATGAAATTTGAGATTATTGTAGATGCAATGAAAGAGTTTGATGCTAAGGGGGTGATATAAATGAGTAAAGTTATATATTCAGTTTTAATAGCTTTAATAGTTACTTTAATTTTATCACCAGTTATGATTCCTTTACTTACCAAATTTAAATTTGGTCAAAGTATTAGAGAAGAAGGTCCCAAAAGCCATTTAAAGAAGGCTGGTACACCTACAATGGGCGGTATAATATTTATTTTAGCTACAGTTATAACTATGGTTATAATATTAAGAGATGTTAAACCAGAGGCGATGATTGCTCTTATTTCATTAGTTGGTTTTGGTATTATAGGTGTTATTGATGATTCTTTAAAGATAATACACAAGCATAATGAAGGATTAAAATCTTATCAAAAGATGATATTATTAGTTGCTTTAGCTATTTTCTTAGGATATTATTCATCACAAAGAATGGGTACAGATATAATAATTCCATTTATAAATAGAACTATAGAGTTAGGACCTTTCTTTATTCCATTTATAGTATTTTATTTTGCAGCAACAACAAATGCCGTTAACTTAACTGACGGACTAGATGGACTTGCAAGTTCTGTTTCATTATTAGTAATGACATTTTTTGCATTGGTTAGTTTTGGTATGGGATATTATAATTTAGCAATTTTCTGCGGAGTTGTAGCAGGGGCGTTATTAGGATTTTTAAGATATAACTCTTATCCAGCACAAATTTTTATGGGGGATACTGGTTCTCTAGCGTTAGGTGGCGCAATAGCTGCAGTAGCTATGGTGCTAAAATTAGAAATTTTGATTTTGATAGTTGGAGGAATTTATGTTTTAGAAGTTTTATCCGTTATAATACAGGTAATATCCTTTAAACTAACAGGGAAAAGAGTATTTAAGATGAGTCCAATACATCATCACTTTGAATTATCAGGATGGCATGAAAGTAAAATAGTTGCTGTATTTTCCATAATTACAGTAGTTCTTTGTTTAATAGGTTTCTTATCAATTACACCTTAAAATAGTATTGGGGGAAATGAAATATGAAGAAAACCAAAAAAAAACTAGGGGAGATTGATTTTATACTTTTTGCTATAATTTTGACTTTAGTATGTTTTGGCGTGCTTATGGTTTATAGTGCTAGTTCATATTCTGCAGCATTTAAAAATAATAATGCAGAATTTTATCTTTGGAAGCAATTAATGTGGGCTTCTTTAGGGGTTATAAGTATGATAGTTACTATGAACGTAGATTATCATAAATATAAAAGATATACAGGTAAATTAATGATAATAACAATAGTATTATTATTATTAGTATTTGTTTTTCCACCGGTTAATGGTGCTAGAAGATGGATAAGTCTTGGACCACTAGGTTTTCAGCCATCTGAAATAGCAAAATATGTTGTTGTACTATTTATAGCAATGTTCATAGATAGAAAAGGTGAAAAAATAAAAAGTTTTAAAGAAGGTATATTCCCTTGTTTAGCTGTAGCAGGTGTTTATGCAGGTTTGATATTAGCAGAAAAGAACCTAAGTATTACAGCTATAACAATGATGGTAGCACTTGTTATGCTACTAATATCAGGTGTTGAAATAAAAAAATTCGCAAAAATATTTTTGCCTATTATAGCTCTAGGAGTAATATTTATAGTATTTGAAGATTATAGACTAAGAAGAGTAATAGGTTTTATGGATCCATGGAAAGATGCTCAAGGAGATGGATACCAACTTATACAATCTTTACTTGCACTAGGGTCTGGTGGGCTTACAGGAGTTGGTATAGGACAGTCAAGACAAAAATGTTTCTATATACCAGAACCACATACAGATTTTATATTTGCCATTGTAGGAGAAGAGTTAGGGTTTATAGGATGTGCATTTGTAGTAATTCTTTTTATACTATTTTTATGGAGAGGATTAATTGCAATTTTAAAATCTAAAGATATTTATGGCACAATGCTTGCAACAGGAATAGTTGCTATAATAACATTACAGGCTATTATAAATATAGCAGTTGTTACAGTTTCAATGCCTACAACAGGGGTCCCCCTTCCCTTTATAAGTTATGGGGGTTCATCCTTAGTTATAAATATGACAGCAATGGGGATATTATTAAATATTACAAGGCAAAATAATTATAAAAGCTTATAAAATAATATGATTTAAAAATAAAATTGACATGGTTTGTGTCAATTTTATTTGTTTTTATTGAACTTTTAATAATGCTATTAAATTGATTTTTATAATGAATTTAATTTAAAATAGTGTTATCATATAAGTGGTGTTCTATGAATATTTAAAAAAATGTATAAATGGTATATAATTAACTATAAATCAATAAAATGTAAATTTATGAAAAATAGGTGAAGAAGATATGCTGACTGTAAAAAATAAAAAAAAATCTATTTTAGAGAATAAGGAAGAACTATTAAAGAAAAAGAAAAAAATTAAAAGAATTAAAAGAACCGCAACTTTTTTAATAATTCTTATTAGTATCCTTATAACTTTATGTTTAAAGTTACCTTATTTTAATATAGCTTCAATAGAGGTTGAAGGAAATCAAAATTTAAGGACTGAATATATAATAGAAGCCTCTAAAATTGCCGTTGGTAGAAACATATTTTTAACCAAAAAAAATGAAGCAATATCAAATATAAAAAATAATCCATATGCCACAAATGTTAAAATAAAAACTAAATTCCCTAATAAAATAAATATTGTAGTTACTGAAAGACAAGCAAGCTTTTATATTAAATCAAAAGAGGAGTTTTTTATTATTGATAAAGATGGTATAGTTTTAGAAAAAGTAAAAAAAATAGAGAATAACAATCTAATTTATATAAATGATTTAGAGTTTAAAAATGTAGAATTAGGTGGTAAAATAGAACTTAAAAATCCAGAACGAATATCAACAATAAATAATTTATGTAATACAATTTATGAATATAATAAAAATGAGAAGAGAAAAATAAATACTATAGGATTAAATAATTTTGTAGATATAAAATTATATTGCGATGGTGACTTGTATATAAATATTGGAACAGAAGAAAATCTAAATGAAAAACTTACTAAAGCTATCAATATATTAAAAAATGAACAGTTGCAGGGAATAAAAGGGTATGTAGATGTAAGTTTTGATGGTAATCCAGTTATATATAGAAATTAATAGGAGGGCTTAAAATTGAAGAAGGTAACTAACCAACTTATAGTAGGTAGCATATTTTTAGTTTTAGGTTTTTTAGTAACAGTACAAATAAAAACTTTAAACAAACAGATTGCTGGAAAAGATGATACAACCAATAACAGTGAAATCTTAGTAGAAAATGAGCATTTAAAGAAAGAAAAAGAAGATCTTCAAAAAAAGATAGATGAATTGACATTAAAATCTAAAGAATTTGAAAGTGCAGCAGCTGGTAGGACAGAGGAAAGTACTTTATTGTTAGATGAGTTGCAACAAAGCAGGTTACAAAGTGGAAATGTAGATGTTAAAGGTCCAGGTATAACAATATATATAACCCCTAAAAGTAATTTGTTTAATAACAGTATAGAAGTTACTCCCATTAGCGATTTGGATTTGTTATCAATTGTGAATGAGTTAAATGCTGCAGATGCAGAAGCTATTTCTATAAACGATATAAGACTTACAAGTAGAAGTGGAATAAGAAGTGCAGGCAGTAATACTATTGTTATAAATAATGAAAGAATCTCACCTACAGCCAGGGTGGTAATAAAAGCAATAGGAAATAAAAAGCTTTTAGAAGGTGCTATTAATTTTCCAGGTAATATCCCATCAAAACTTCAAAAGACCTGTGATGTGACTTATGAAATGAAAGATGATATTTTGGTTAAAAAAACTAATGAAACTCAACAGTTTCAATATGTAAAACAAGTTGACAATGAATAAGGGGTGATTAAATGATAATATTTATAGGTTTGGTTTTAGGAATAATACTTGGTGTTGTTTTTAATATAAATATTCCAGTGAAATTCTCACCTTACATATCAGTGGCTATATTTGCTTGTATAGATTCGGTTTTTGGAGCAATAAGAGCTATGGTTAATAAAAATTTTAGAGCTGATGTGTTTATATCAGGGTTCTTTGGAAATGCATTGCTAGCAGCAGCAATGGTGTATTTAGGAGAAAAATTAGGTATACCAGTGTATTTAGCTGCAATAATAGTATTTGCAGGAAGAATATTTAACAACTTCGCTATAGTAAGAAGGTTGTTTTTAGACAAAACTAAGTTCCATAATTGAGGTGATGTAAGTGCGAAACAATGAAGCCACGCTATTTGTATTTATAGCATCAATAATTGTTGGCGTTTTAATTTCGATGAATATAGAAATAGGGGATAATACTAGATATCTTGATATGGATCAATATGAAGAAGCGTACAATGAAAAAGCAAATTTGCAAAGAGATATTATATCATTACAAGATCAATTAAATTTCTTAGAAAATAAGATAAAGAAATATGAAGAAAGTTCTTATTATACATCTGAGGTAATGCAAGAAATAGATAAAGAACTTAATGACAATAAACTATTACTAGGAACATCAAAGGTAAAAGGAGAAGGAATAAAAATAACATTAAATGATGCTCCACAAGTTGCTTTTGGACAAAAGTATACATCAGACATGTTGATACATGATAAAGATATTATTAAAGTAATAAATGAATTAAGAAATGCAGGGGCAGAAGCTATTGCTGTTAATGATTATAGGGTTGTATCGAGCAGTTATGGATTTTGTGCAGGTTCTAACATAAATGTAGGAGGAATAAAAGTAGTAGCTCCATTTTATATAACTGCAATAGGTAATAAAGATGTTATGGAAAACTATTTAACAACTCAAGAAAATCATGTTAAGGCATTAAAAAGAAGAGAGTGTTATGTTGACATCGAGACTTTGTCATCTTTGGAAATCCCAGCTTATAGTGGTATTATAAAAAATAATTATTTAACTGAAAATATGGAAAAATAGTATCAAATATTTACGTATTTTGAAGGAGTTTTTGTTTAAAATGAAGAATATAATAAATATATTGATAAAGATTGAGATTTTTTAACAAATTTATATTTTTACGTAAAATATTTAGTGCAAATAATTTAATTATTTATATTTATAGAATTAATATTAGTAATAAATTTAATTGAATTTAAGCTAGAATTATTGAATGCTAAAAAGAATAGCATTATAATAAGAAAAATAGATAAATTTTCTAAAATACTAATGTTAATTGAGAAAAATAAAAATAATAGCTTAAACTTTATGAATTTTATTCGAAATATAATATATAATTAAATTTAATTTATAAAATGGCTTAAAATAGAATAATATGCTTGTTTAAGGAGGATATTATAATGACGATAAAGGAAAATTATAAAAATGTAGTTAGTGAATTGTCGAAGGACATTGTCCTTGTAGCGGTTTCTAAAACAAAACCTGTAGAAGACATAAAAGAGATATATGATGCTGGTTGTAGAGAATTTGGAGAAAATAAGGTTCAAGAACTTATTGAAAAATATGAAGAGCTTCCAAAAGATATTAGTTGGCATTTAATAGGTCATTTACAAAGAAATAAAGTAAAATATTTAATTAACAAAGTAAAACTTATACATTCATTAGATAGTGTAAGATTATTACAGGAAATAGAAAAACAATTTTCAAAATCAAATGTTATAGCAAATACGTTGATTCAAATTAACATAGGCAGGGAAGAAAGTAAGACAGGTATAATGTTAGAGCATCTAGATGAACTTTTACAAGAAGTTGAAAAATGTGAATATGTAAAGGTAAGAGGAATTATGGCAACTATACCTAAAGGTGATGAAAAAAGTTGTAGAAAGTATTTTTCAGATATGAAAAATATATTTGATAATTTAAAAGAAAAGAAATTAAAAAATGTATCTATGGAATATTTATCTATTGGAATGAGTGGAGACTATAAATATGCTATTGAAGAAGGTAGCAATATGGTTAGAATAGGCTCAGCTTTATTTGGAAAAAGAAATTATGATTTAAATTAAATTTATTTAAAGTGGGAGGAGACATATTAATGGAAGGAAAGATTTGGGATAAATTTGCCAATGCAATAGGAATAGGGGTTCAAGATGATTTAGAAGAAGGGGAAGAAGAAGTTTCAGCAACAAGTGAAGAAATTTTTGAAGAAAATGAATTAGATATTGAGAACTTTGGAACAAATAAAAAGCAAAATAAAATAGTAAATATACACACAGCTACTTCAGCAAAAGTCGTAATAATAAAACCACAAAATTATGATGAGGCTAAATCAATTGTAGATAATTTAAAAAGTAGAAAAATAGTTTTAGTAAATATAAATGGTATAGAGCAAAAAGTTGGACAAAGAATATTAGATTTTTTAATAGGTGCAGTATATTCGCTAGAAGGAGATCTTCAACAAGTTGAAAAAGGTGTATTTATTTTGTGTCCCTCAAATGTTGAGGTAACTAATGATTTAAAAAATGAGTTGTCAAGCAAGGGGCTTTTTGGTTTGCAAAGATAATGGAGGGTTAAACTAGTGCTTATAATAAGAATAGTAAGTATGTTTTTTGAGGTAATAAAGGTAGCAATACTTGTAGAATGTTTATTATCCTGGGTGCCGAATGCTCGTTATGGGAAAATAGGGACTATAGTTCGAACAATTACTGAGCCAATAATGGTTCCGTGCGAAAAAATCAATGATAAACTTTTTAAAGGATTCCTTTTAGATTTTTCGCCAATCATTGCATATTTTTTAATTTATATTATAGAAAGTATAATATTAAGGCTATTAATGGTAATACTATAATATATGATGAATAAAAAAGAATTTTTGAATCATTTCAGTGGATATGATGAAAATATTATATATAAACTATATGATAAGCTTTTATTAGCGGATAAAACTAATAAAGTAGTCTATTCAAGATTTTTTATATATAAGGGGATTTATAATAAACTCAAATCCATAGAAAAAAGCATTGATATAAAAATATATTGCAATGGAATATTTGAAGAATGTGAAAGAGTAATGATTTCTATAAGTAGTTATGAAATACCGAGTTATTATCCTATGGTATTATTAAAAATAGTAAATAAGTCAAAATTTAAGAATTTAAGCCATAAAGATTATTTAGGATCTATAATGGCTCAAGGAATAAAAAGAGAACTTTTAGGGGATCTGATAGTTCAAGATAATAGTGCCTATGTTCCCGTAGTAGAAGAAATTGTAGATTTCTTAATGTTAAATCTTAATTCTATAGGAAAATGTCCTTGTGAAGTTATTGAACTACAGGATAATGTTTTAAACATACCTAAAATAAACTTTGAAGAAAAAATTATAATAGTTACTTCTTTAAGATTAGATAATATTATAAGTGGTATTTGTAATATATCTAGAAGTAAGGCGTTAGATTTAATACAATGTGGTAGAGTTTTAATAAATTACGTAGAAGAAACTAGAAAAGATAAAATTATAATTAAAGAGGATATAGTAACTATTAGAACTTATGGAAAATTTAAAATAGGAGAAGTTATAGGGAAAACTAATAGTGATAGATTTAAAATTTCCATAAAAAAGTACAATTAATTAGGGGTGAGTTAAATTATGAAGTTAACTGCAATGGACATTAACAATAAAGAATTTAAAAAAGTTATGAGAGGTTATAGTACAGAAGAAGTAGAGGAATTTTTAGAAAAAATTGCAGAGGACTATGAAGCTATATATAAAGAAAATACAACATTAAAGGAAAAAATAACAGTTTTCCAGGATAAGTTGGAACATTATAGCAAAATAGAAAGTACTATACAAAGTACCTTATTGCTAGCTCAAAATGCTGCTGAGCAAGCAAAAGTAACTGCAGAGAATGAGGCAACTTTAATTGTTAAAAATGCAAATGAAACAGCAAAGAGGATTTTAGATAAATCACATAACGATGTACTTCAAATAAATGATGATTTTGATAAAACAAAACAAGAATTTTTAAAATTTAGAACTAAATTTAGAAACTTTATGACAAGTCAAATAGAAATGTTTGAAACATTAGAAAAAGATTTTGATAAAAATTATAACATTTCTAGTGCTGTAGATGAAGTTTTACAAGAAGTTGCAATAGAAAATATTAAGGAAATAGATTCTAATACACAAGAAATTGCTTACGATGCTAAGGAATTAGATGAAATAAAAAGTTTTTTTGTAAATGAATAAAAAAATAAGACTTTTAGGGTAGAATTACTTTAGAAGTCTTTTTGTTATTTAAAGTTTAAATATGTAAATAATTTTATTATATGGTTTTTTAATATGATATAATATACATATATTTTAAATGAATAAGTAATAATTTGTAAAAAAATTAATTTATAAGATTTATATGAGAGGTGATAGTTGTGAAAGAAATCACTGTAAAAAGCAATATTAGACCTTATAAAGTATATATGGACAACGACTTAAATAAACTATATTTAGCTTTGAGTGAAAATAAAATCAAAAATACAGACAAATTTATTATTATAACTGATAGTAAAGTATACTCTATATATAAGAAAAATATTAAATCTTTTATGAGAAAGTTTCATTATGATATTTTTGTCATGGATGAAGGTGAAGAAAATAAAAGTTATAAAACAATAGATAGAATATATAAATTTCTTATTGAAAATAATTGCGATAGGAATACAGTTTTATTTGCCTTAGGTGGAGGAATAGTTGGAGATATAACAGGCTATGTAGCTGCTACTTATATGAGAGGTATAAGATATGTAAGCATTCCCACTACGCTTTTGTCTCAAGTAGATAGTTCAGTAGGTGGAAAGGTTGCATATAACTTAAACAATGTAAAGAATGTTATAGGCACTTTTTATGACCCAACTTTTGTTTTCATATCTGTAAATTTTTTAAAAACATTAGAAGAAAAAGAATTTATAAATGGATTATGTGAAGTTATCAAGTATGGAGTCATAAAAAAACAAGAGATCTTAAAATATATTACTGATAATTTAAAAGGTATATTAGAACTTGAAAATGATAAATTATTACATATAGTTAAGGAATGTATAAAAATAAAATCGGAAGTAGTTGAAAGTGATTATAATGATTTAGGATATAGAAATATATTAAATTTTGGTCATACAGTAGGTCATGGAATTGAAATTGATTCTAATCACAAAGTGAGTCACGGAATAGCAGTAGCACTTGGTATGCTAGTTGCAATAAAAATATCCGAAGATAAATTGAATTTAAATGAAAGTTTTTATGAAGAATTAGAAACTCTTTATAAAAAAATAAATATTCCTACAACATATAAAGTTGACAATAGAAAAGGATTTTTGTATTCTATAAATCATGATAAGAAAATGGAAAATAATAAAATCAAATTTACCCTTTTAGAGGACATTAATAAATGTTTAACTAAAATAGAGGTTGATGAAGAAGAAATTTTAAAAGCAATTGATAAAAGTATAGGGAGGAATTTTTAAAATGGTAATAGGAATTATAGGAGCAATGGACGAAGAAGTAAAAGGTCTTATAGATGAAATGGACATAGAAAGCAAAAAAAATAAAGCAATGATGGAGTTTAACAAAGGAACATTATACGGTAAAAATGTTGTTATTGTAAGATGTGGAATAGGTAAAGTTAATGCTGCAATTTGCACTCAAATTTTATGCGATGATTATTATGTAGATAAAGTTATTAATGTTGGAATAGCTGGTGGAATAGGTATGGAAATATATCCTGGAGATATAGTTATAGGTTCAGATTTAGTACAACATGACATGGATACTTCTGCATTTGGAGATAAAATTGGTCAAATACCAAGATTAGACGTTTTTGATTTTAAATGTGATGAAAAATTAGTAAAATTATGTAAAGAAGCATGCAATCAATTGAAAAATCATAAAAGCTTTGTTGGAAGAATAGTTTCAGGCGATCAATTTATTGGTAATGTTGAAAAAATAAAATGGTTAAATTCAGAATTTAATGCATTAGCATGTGAAATGGAAGGTGCTAGTATAGCACATGCTGCATATTTAAATCATGTTCCATTTGTAGTAATAAGATCTATATCAGATAATGCTAATAATGGAGCTCACATAGATTATGAAAAATTTAAGGATATAGCAGTACAGAATTCAAATAACATATTAAGATATATGTTAAAGTCAATGTAGGTGATACTTAATGTTATTGGAAGATAAAAAGTCTAAAAAACAGAAAAATGTAAGAGTAAGAGATATAGTTATAGGTGGACCAGAAAAAGTTATAATATCTGGACCATGTTCAGTAGAAGATTATGAAACCATGAGAAAAATAACTAGTGGATTAAAAAAATGTGGTGTGCAAATTTTAAGAGGTGGGGCATTTAAACCAAGAACTTCTCCATATGATTTCCAAGGACTAAAACATGAAGGTGTTAAAATACTTCATGAAGTAGGAAAAGAATTTGATATGCCAATAGTTACTGAAATTATGGATGCAAGAGATTTAGAATCTTGTGCAGAGCATTTGGATATGATACAAGTAGGATCTAGAAACATGTATAACTATACTCTTTTAAAAGAACTTGGAAATTATAATATACCAATACTTTTAAAAAGAGGAATGAGTGCTACTCTTACAGAATGGCTAAATGCAGCAGAATACATAATAAGTAGTGGAAATCCAGATGTTGTTCTTTGTGAAAGAGGTATAAGAACTTTTGAAACTTATACAAGAAATACATTAGATTTAAACTTAGTTGCTGCAATAAAAGAAAATTATAACATACCAATAATAGTTGATCCAAGTCATGGTACAGGGCGAAGAGAGCTTGTAGGGAAAATGTCTTTAGCAGGAATTGTAGCAGGAGGAGATGGCGTTATAATAGAAAGTCATATAAATCCTGATAAAGCTATATCCGATGCCAAACAAACAATATCAATAGAAAACTTAAGTGAAATAATTTCTAATATAAAAAAAATAGAAAATTTATTTTAGGAGAGTATAAATATGGATATATGTATATATGGTAGCAAGAAAAATTGGGATATATCTTTAACTATACCAGGTGATAAATCTATAGGACATAGATCACTTATTATTGGATGCATACCTAAAGGTAAATATAAAATAGAAAACTTTTCTTTTAGTAAAGATTGTTTAACGACTTTAGAAATAATAAAAAAGCTTGGAGTTATAGTAATTGAAAAGATTGTAGATAATAACAGAGTTTTATATGTTGATTCTCCAGGTTATACTAATTTTAATAAAGATATTGGTACTGTAAATTGTAATAATTCAGGTACTACAATAAGGTTGATTTCTGGATTGTTATGTGGAGCAAATATTAAAGCTATATTAGTTGGTGATGATTCATTACAAAATAGACCAATGAAAAGAATTATTGAGCCATTAACGCTTATGAATGGACATATAGAATCTAAAAATGGGAAACTTCCATTACTAATAAATAAGAATGACGGGTTGAAGGGCATAGAATATAATATGACAGTTCCATCAGCACAAGTTAAATCATCAATACTAATAGCTGGTTTTTTAGCCAGTGAAAAAACTATAGTTACTGAATTTCACAAAACAAGAAATCATACTGAAAAATTGTTTAAGTATTTAAATGCCAATATAAATATTAATAATAATAAAATTTCTATTGAAAATTCAAATATAGAGAGCAAAGATATATTTGTTCCTGGCGATCCGTCAAGTGCAGCATTTTTAATAGGGGCTACTATTTTATCTGAAAAATCTAAAATGAAATTAAATAATGTTTTATTAAATGATGGAAGGCTTAAATATGTAGATATATTAAAACGAATGGGGGCTAATATATCTATAAACAAAACTGGCTTTTTAAATGAGGAACTTATAGGAGATATATATGTGGAGAGTTCTAATTTGAATGGGGTTACAGTGAAAAGTGATGAAATTCCTAATATAATAGATGAAATTCCAATTTTAAGCGTTTTAGCAGCTTTTGCTAAAGGAAATACTTTGTTTGAAAATGTAGAAGAATTAAAGTATAAAGAATGTGATAGAGTAGAAGCTATAATTGAAAATTTACAAAACATGGGAATTGAATCTACTATAGATGGAAAATATAATTTAAAGATTAAACCAATAGATAATTTAATAGAAAAAAATATAGAAATAGATTCCTATAATGATCATAGAATTGCATTAGCATTTCTAGTTGCAGCAATCAAGAATCATGGAAAAACTATAATAAAAAATTATGAATGCACTGATATATCTTTTCCAAAATCGCTAAATTATTTTAAAGATGTATTAAAAATAGAAAAAATGTAATAAAAATAGTATAATAAAATTCTCTTATAAACAAACAATAATTAAGATTACACATTAACTTTTAAGGAGTGATGTATTATGAATAAAAATGATCTTAATTATTTTAAAAATAGACTTATAAGAGAAAAACAAAAGATAAACGAAGTTATAGAAGAATTGAAACCTAAAAAATCAATAAATACTAATGCTGAAATGGCAAGTGAGATATCTGTATATGATGATCATACAGGAGATAGTGCAGGAGCATTATTTGACATGACGAGGGATATAGCACTTGAAAATAATGAAAAGACTATACTTAATAAAATAGATAATGCAATTAATAAAATAGATAGTGGTGATTATGGTAAATGTAATTTATGTGGTAAATTAATATCACAGGAAAGACTAAGTTTTATTCCATATGCTGAGAATTGCATAGAGTGTGAAAACAAGGTTAATGAGGAAATTAAAGTAAAAAATAATTCTATTGAAACTATGAAGAATTTAAGAAATAGTGAAAGGCCGTCATATTATTCATATAAGGCACCAGATAGTTCTGTTTATAAATTTAATAATGGGTATGAAAGTATTAATGGTTTTATAGATATAGATGGAGAATATGATAATTATTATGATGATAACTATTATGTTGACCCAATAGAAAGTATCAGTAATACACAATATAAGAATCAATTACCATATTAGATTAGTAATATTAAGGTGTATATCTAAAGCTAGATATACACCTTAATATAAAAAATAGAATGAAATTTTAACAGTAAATACTTAAAGTCTATTTTTAGGGGGTGGGTTTTATGATTTTAGAGTTATTAATAATAATTATAGGATTTTTTGCTGATAGAGTAACTAAATTATGGGCATTAGGTTATTTAAAAGGAACAGATGGAATAACAATAATAAATAATATTTTTAAATTGGATTATTTAGAAAATAGAGGCGCAGCTTTTGGAATATTAGAAGATAAGATATGGTTTTTAGTTTTAATAACTACTATTGTAGTTGGTGGAATTATATTTTATTTATTAAAGGCAAAACCAACATTTAGGCTTACAAGAATAGCATTTTCAATGATTATAGCAGGAGCTTTAGGAAATTTTTATGATAGATTAGTTTATAAGTTTGTTGTAGATTTTATTTGTATACATTATAAAGATGTATATTATTTTCCAACATTTAATGTAGCAGACATATTAGTGAGTTTAGGTACAGTAGCTATAATAATTTGTATAATAAAGGACGAGATTTAATGGAAAAAATACTTTTAAAAGTAGATGAAGATAATATTAATAAAAGATTAGACTTATTTATAAGTGAAAAGTTAGAGGGAAAGTCTAGATCGTATGTTCAAGGACTAATAGAAGATGAAAAAGTAGTAGTAAATGAAAAAATAAAAAAAAGCAATTATAAATTAAAATTAGAAGATGTAATAAATATAGAAGTACCACAGCCTAGAGAACTTGAAATAGAGGCTGAAGATATACCATTGGATATAGTATATGAAGATAGTGATGTTATTATTGTTAATAAAGATAAGGACATGGTTGTTCATCCAGCACCAGGAAATTATAATGGAACTTTGGTAAATGCATTATTATATCATTGCAAAGATTTGTCTGGTATAAATGGTGTTGCAAGACCTGGTATAGTTCATAGGATAGATAAAGATACCTCAGGCATATTAGTTATAGCTAAAAATGATAATGCTCATAATAGGTTAGCAGAACAATTTAAAGATCATAGCATAACAAGAACTTATTATGCATTAGTTGAAGGTGTTATCAAAACAGATAGTGGAATAATAGATGCTCCTATAGGAAGGCATCCAGTAGAAAGAATAAAAATGGCTGTTGTAAAGAATGGAAAGCATGCAGTTACTCATTATGAAGTTATAGAAAGATTTAAAGGTTATACCCTTGTTAAATGTAACCTTGAAACAGGTAGAACCCATCAAATTAGAGTTCACATGAGTCACATAGGTCATCCTTTACTAGGTGATGAAGTATATGGATTCAAAAAACAAAAATTTAAATTGCAAGGTCAAGCTTTACATGCGAAAGATTTAGGTTTTATACACCCAACAAAAGGTGAATATGTTGAATTTTCATCGCAATTACCACAGTATTTTGAAAAGCTGTTGGATAATTTAAGAAATATTAGTAAGATATAGGGAGGTTTAAGTCTTGGAAGTTAAATCAATAATATTAGATGATACAGGTATAAAAAGAACTTTAACAAGAATTTCACATGAGATAATAGAAAAAAATAAAGGTGTAGAAGATGTAATTTTAGTAGGAATAAAAACTAGAGGAGTTCCAATAGCAAATAGAATAGCTGAATTGATAGAAAAATTTGAAGGAGTAAAGGTTCCAGTAGGTAGTGTTGATGTTACTCTTTATAGAGATGATTTAACTGAAGTTTCAGCACAACCTAAGGTAGGAAATACACATATAGATATAGAAATTGAAAACAAAAAGATAATTTTAGTAGATGATGTATTATACACAGGAAGAACGGCAAGGGCAGCATTAGATGCTATAATAGATGTAGGAAGACCTAAAATGATACAATTAGCTGTATTAGTAGATAGAGGTCATAGAGAGCTTCCTATAAGAGCTGATTATGTAGGTAAAAATATACCAACATCAAAGAAAGAAATAATATTTGTAAAAATAAAAGAAACTGACGGCGAAGACTTAGTGAATATATTAGAAGATTAAATAAAACTAGGAGATTAAAAGTATGATGTACGAAATTATTGCTACTACCACATTTGGATTAGAAGCTATAACAGCTAAGGAATTAAAAGAATTAGGATATGAAGATTTAAAAGTTGAAAATGGAAGAGTTATGTTTGAAGGAGATGAGATGGACATAGCAATATGTAACATACATCTTAGAACAGCAGAAAGAGTATTTATAAAAATGGCAGAGTTTACTGCTAAAACTTTTGAAGAATTATTTCAAGGAACTAAAGCAGTAAATTGGGGATTTCATATTCCTAGAGATGGAAAAATGCATGTAATAGGAAAATCAGTAAAATCAACATTACATAGTGTTCCAGACTGCCAAAGTATAGTAAAAAAAGCAGTAGTAGAAAGAATGAAAGAAAAATATAATACAAGTTGGTTTGATGAAGACGGTCCAGTATATAAAATCGAAGTTTCAATATTAAAAGATGTTGTAACTTTAGCTATAGATACATCTGGTGTTGGACTTCATAAAAGAGGATATAGAGAAAATGCAGGAAATGCTCCTTTAAAGGAAACTTTAGCAGCAGCAATGGTATTAATTACAAAATATGATGGTTCAAGAATTCTTTTAGATCCATTCTGTGGATCAGGAACTATAGCAATAGAAGGGGCTATGATAGCGAGAAATATTGCTCCAGGAGTAAATAGAACTTTTGAAAGTGAAACTTGGCCTAATATGTCAAAAGAAATGTGGGCGCAAGTTAGAGATGGTGCTAAGAGGGCAGAAAATAATAAACAAATAGAAGTATTGGCTTCAGATATAGATGGTAGAGTACTAAGAACTGCTATGGATAATGCTAGAAAAGCTGGTGTAGATGATATTATAAAATTTCAAAAACTTCCAATGCAAAGTGTACGTTCAAGAAAGAAAAATGGACTTATAATAACAAATCCACCATATGGGGAAAGATTACTAGATGAAAATGAAGTAAAAGTATTATATAAAGAGTTTGCCAATATGTATAATAATTTGAATGATTGGTCATGTTACACGCTAACATCTTTTGACGATTTTCAAAAATGTTTTGGTAAAAAAGCAGATAAGAATAGAAAATTATATAACGGAAGAATACAATGTTATTATTATCAATATAATATAAAGAAATAGTAAAAAGGGTTAATTCTAGTTTGAATTAACCCTTTTTATATTTATAATTTATATTTGAGAGACTTTAGGAATTTCTGGCGTAATATAAATTGTCTTATTAGTGTAATATATAACCATTCCTGGTTTAGAACCAGAAGGTTTCTTAACATGTTTGACTTCTGTATAATCCACTGGAACATTAGAGGATGTTTTACTTTTACTGTAATAACCAGCTAGATTTGCAGCTTCAAGCAATGTATTTTCAGGAACTTCGCCGTTACATTTTATTATAACATGAGAGCCAGGAATATTTTTTGTATGAAGCCATATATCATTCTTATGAGCAAATTTTAATGTTAAATAATCATTTTGAATATTATTTTTTCCTACATAAATATCGATATTATCACTAGATATAAAATGCATTGGTTTAGAAGGTTTCTTTTTAGAATTTTTTTTAGATTTTTTAAAAGCAATATATCCAGTTTCTATTAATTCATTTTTAATGTCTTCAATTTCAGTATAGTTATCTGCATTAACTATATTAGCCATAACTGATTCAAGATAATTAAGCTCATCTTTTGCAATTTTTAATTGAACAACTGCATTTTCTTCTGCTTTTTTTAATTTGGTATATTTTTTATAGTAAATTTGAACATTTTCAGAAGGTGTTTTAAATTCATTTAAAGGTATAGTTATATATTCTTCTTTTTCACTATAGTAATTTAATACATCTATAGATTTATCACCTTTTTTTATAGAATATATGTTAGCAGTTAATAACTCACCGTACAGATTTATATTTTGTTTTTCTTCACATTCTTTTAATGTATTTTGTAAAATTCTAATTTTTTTCTTCACTCTATCTATATTATTATTAACAATTTTTTGTAAATCATGGCTACGATTATTTAATCTATCATGTTTATCTTTTTCAAAATAAAATTCTTCTATTAATGTTGAAGGGTTTTCATAGGATTTACAATGAAAATTTTCAAGAGAAGTTAATTCTATACAATGAAAATCTTTTAATATGCCATTATTTGAATAAGATGCAAAGAAAAAATCATTTTCTTTTATCTTTGAAAATATATCTAAACAAAAATCATAGATTTTTTCTATATTATCTAAATTTAAATCAATATTTTTTTTAGTAAGCCTAAAAATTAATTCTTTAGATAAGTTACTACTAACTCCTGTGAACATCGATGTAAAGAATTTATTGTCTATAGCTTTTTCACTATATAATTCAACAACTCTATTTTTAAAATCTTCTTTGGAAAAATTAAAAGAATTAAGTTTTGGTGAAGCTGGTGGATATTTATATTCTACACCAGAGTATAAAACCCTATAAGTATTTATATCCGCAGTTATATGTTTTATGCTATCCATAACTATATTATCTCTTTGTCTAACTAAAGAAATATTACTATGTCTACCCATTATTTCCACAATAAGAGAATAAACACTATTAAAACCTAATTCATCACTACTTTCAAAATCCAATACTATAAGTCTGTCACTATCAATTTGAGTTATATTTATTAAAGTAGCTGTATTTAGATATTTTCTAAGAACCATACAAAACATTGGTGCTTTTAATGGATTTTCTTTATTATTATTGGTTATGTTAATTCTAGCAAAATTAGAACTAGCACTAATAAGTAACTTTTGAGTTTTTCTATTTTTTTTAAATGTTAATATTATTTCATCTTTCTCCGGTTGATTAATCTTTTCAACTCTACTATTTAAAAAATCTTCTTTTAATGCATTTACTATACTATGCAGAAAAATTCCATCTAATGCCATGTGAATCATCCTTTCTTATGGAATTTAATATATGAAATAAATAACTATTATAAATAAAAGTTATTTAAATTTTTTATAAAAATATATTTATAGTATACCATTAACAAAGATAACTATGGTAAGATTTTTGAAATTTGTAAATGAATCGTGTTATTATATAATTAATATATTAAAATATATAGGGAAACAAGCTCCAATTTAAATTTATTCAATAACTTTAAAATACTTTCACACAAGATACAGTGTTGAATTTTAAGTGATTCGAAGCATGTCTCACTATTTTAGGTATCCAAGTTTTGGAATGGATAATTTTAGAAGTCAACTTGGAACCCTATATTAAACAATTAAATTTCAAACATAAAAAGGTATGTGCGTATAAGCAGATATTTTAAATAAAAATTTAATTTACTATATTTATTAAGAAATTAAAATGAATAGGGGGAAATGATTATGACTATAAATTTTATCAAGATGCATGGTGCAGGTAATGATTTTATAGTTTTTGAAGATTTTAAAAATCAATATAATGATTTATCAATGATAGCTAAGAAATTATGTAATAGGAGATTTGGAATAGGTGCAGATGGAATATTAGTTGCAAGAAAAAGTCAAGTTGCTGATATAGAGATGATAATAATAAATGCAGATGGATCTTATGCAGCTATGTGTGGCAATGGAATAAGATGTTTTGCAAAGTTTGTTTATGAACAAGGCTATGTAAGCAAAGAGACTATGAAGATACAAACTGGTGATGGAATAAAAATTGCTGATTTGATTTTTAGTAAAGGTGATATCCAAGGAGTAAAAATAAATATGGGTAAACCATCTTTTGATTGTAAAGACTTTAAAGCTAATTATAATGAAAATATAATAAATAAAAGATTTAATGTTGGTGGTAAAGAATATATATTAACATCGTTACTTATGGGTGTTCCACATACTGTTATAATAGATGATGGTGATAATTTTAATGTAAATGAAGGTTCTAAAATTGAAAAACATGAACTATTCGTAGAAGGAACTAATGTTAATTTTTGTAAAATCAAAAATGATAGCCATATAGAAGTGAAAACTTGGGAAAGAGGAGCCGGTCCAACATTAGCTTGTGGAACTGGTTGTTGTGCATCTGTAGTTGCTACTAATAAACTTGGATTTGTTAAAAAAAGTGTTACTGTTGATGCACCAGGTGGAAGACTTTTTATAGAAATAACAGATAGTGGAGTAATGATGACAGGACCAGCAGAAAATATATGTGCTGGAGATACTTATATATTATAAAAAATAGAAGTCATATTTAATGACTTCTATTTTTTATTCTCAATATTTTTAAAATAGACATAGCTCATTATTGAAGGTAATAATGAAGAGATTAATAAACAAGTAATTAATATAGAAAATAAAGTAGTTCCATTGAATAATAGGGTTGAAATTAAAGTTAGTACACCTGTAATGGTAAAGAGCTTTCCGCCAAGCCTATGAGTTTTTCTCCATACAGTATCATCACTAAGCGTCCATGGAGTTTTTATTCCAAAATAAAAGTTGCTTCTAGATTTAGGTAAATAGTTACCTAGAATAATAAATAGAACTCCAACAAAGAAGGGAACAAATTTGCTTATTGGAACATTATATCCTAAAGAAGCAAGCAATGTTAATATAAACATTGAAAAGAAAAACAATACAAAGGCAAAAATTGAGTTTTCATAAGATTTTTCATATTTTTTATAGTTATGTTTTCGCGGATCTATTTTAGGCAAAAATTTAAATAATAAGTATGAAAAAACTAAAATAATTGGTTCTAAAAATATGTAATATTTTGGACCATATCTATCTATTTCACCATTAATCCCCCAATGTATAGGAATATTATTAGGAAGTTTGTTATAGAACATAAAAGAAATTATAAATGATAAAATTATTAACGTTAATATAAATATATTTTTTTTCTTCATATTTATTTCTCCTTACTACTTTTACTCAAATCTATAAACCATTTCATCAAATCCTCAAACACTGAAGTGTTTAAAGAATAATATATGTATTGGCCTTTCCTTTCATCAGAAACTAAATCTGCTTGTTTTAATAATGAAAGATGGTGAGATATGCTAGGTTTGGATATGTTAAAAGAATCTGAAATTTCACCAGCAGTCATATCGCTATTTTTGAGTAAATCAAGAATTTTTCTTCGTGTAGGATCAGACAGTGCTTTGAAAACATCATTAAACAAAGAAATTTCTCCTTTCTTAAAAAATAGACATCATTGTAATAATTAGATAATTAGGAAACTATTTAACTAACTTCAATTATATAATACTTATTAAATTTGTCTATAGTGGAAGTATGAAATAAACTTTCTTATATTAATGAACAAATATAATTTACAAAAAATTTACAAAGAAGAAGAATATACATATTTTACTTGGAAATAACTTCAAATATAGGGGTGATAACATTGGAGAAAAAATTCGCAGAAAATATAGATGTTGAAGATTCTGGAATGAAAGTTATTTCCAAGGAAACAGCATTAAATTATATAATGATGCCTTATAAATTAGATAATGACAATATATATTTGTTTGTATCTAACTTTTTAGATGAAGAGACAGTAGAAGAAATAGAATTTGTTTCTCTAAGAACTGTAAAGCAAAACATCTTAGATAAGAAAACAATATTATATCTCATAAACAGACATTATGAAAAAGAAAAGTTAAAATATAACATAAAGAAATTAGAAAGTGAAAAACATAAGGAAGAAGATAAGAGTCAAAAACTTACAGCAAATGAAGAAGACAAATCTCCAGCAGTATTAATTTTAGATGCTGTTATAAAAGAAGCTATAGAGAAAAAAGCTAGTGATATACACATAGAGCCTAGAAAAAATACTGTAGGTATACGAATTAGAATAAATGGAGACTTAGTAAAGGTAGAGGAGTTTCCACTAGAGATATATGAAAACATTATATATAGAATTAAAATATTATCTTCGTTAGATATCAGCCAAAAATTAAAACCACAAGATGGAAAAATGAAATTTATATATGAGGATAAGGAGTTAGATTTAAGAGTATCCTCACTTCCAACAATTTATGGAGAGAAAATAGTAATAAGAATATTATATGCTAATTCTAATTTATATTCTTTAGATGAATTAGAATTTTTAAAGCAAGATAAGAAATTAATAAAAAAGCTTCTTAAATCTCAAAATGGAATGATTTTATTAACAGGACCAACAGGAAGCGGAAAAACTACTACATTATATGCAATGGTTATGAGTATGGATAGGGAAAGAAAAAATATTGTAACTGTGGAAAATCCAGTTGAGTATGAAATAGAAAAAGCTAATCAAGTGAATATAAACCCTAATGTAGGATTAAATTTTACAAGAAGTTTAAGTAGCATATTAAGACAAGACCCAGATGTGATAATGGTAGGCGAAATAATTGATGAGAAAGCTGCTCAAATAGCTATAACAGCGTCATTAACAGGACATTTGATATTATCTACTATGCATTGCAATGATGCGCCATCATCAATTATAAGATTAATAGATATGAAAGTTCCAAAGTATCTAGTTATAGATTCATTGGTACTTATTATTTCACAACGATTAGTAAAAACTCTTTGTGATAATTGTAAAAAGATCCATACAACAACAAAAGAAGAGATGATAGATTTAAATTTAGATGAGCCTAAAAACATATTTAAACCAGATGGGTGTGAATGTTGTAATTATACTGGATATGTAGGTAGAAAAATGGTTTATGAAATGGTGCTTTTAGAAGATAAACATAAACAATTAATAATGAATTATGAAGATATAAATGAACTAAGAAAATATACTTTTAATAACAAAGAAAATTCTTTATCTCAAAAACTTAAGAATTTAGTTTTATTAGGATTAACATCTTATGATGAATATATAGCAAACTTACAATTGAATTGTATAAGTAAGGATGAAGTAAATGAAGTATAAGTATTTTGCTGTAGATAAAAACAGAAATAATATAAGTGGATATGAAACTGCAGAAAACAGTATAGAGCTATTAAAATATTTAAAGAAAAATAATTTATATTGCATAAAATTTTATAAGATTAAGGATAGTAAATTAAAAAAAATATTTTGCAAAGTTTCATATAAAGATATATCTATGTTTTGTAAGTATATGAGCATATCTTTAAAATCAGGAATGAATTTTGTGGAAATTATAAATTTGGTGATATATAGAATAAATAATAAACAAATAAAAAAAAGCTTAACTATTATAAAAAATGAAGTGGAAAGTGGAGAAAGTTTTAACCAAGCTATGAAAAAGTTTTCTAACTTATATCCTAAATTATTAGTAAATATGATAAAACTAGGTGAGGAAACAGGAAACTTAGAAAAAGTTTTTGAAAACATGGAAAAGTATTATGAAAGCAAATATAAACTGAAAAGAAAATTTGTATCCTCATTAATATATCCAATAATAGTTTTATCATTAGGGTTGGTTATACAAATATTTTTCATGACATCTATATTACCTACATTTATAAACCAATTTAATTTAGATAAAGGGTCTCTTCCTAATATAACTAAGTTTTATATAGTAATAAGTAAATATTTAAAGGTTAATAAAGTAAAAGTTATAATAGTTTTATTTATGATTATGTTTGTTATGTACATTTTAAAAAATAAAATATATGTAAATAAAAAAGTTTCTAAAAATTTATTCAAAATACCTGTTGTAGGGAATCTAATGATGAAAACATTTAGAGAAAACTTTAGTTCAAACATGAATTTGCTTATGAGAAGTGGTTTAAATGTAGTAGAAAGCTTAGAATATACGATTGATAACATCGGAAATATATATTTGAAAGAGAAAATGAATTTGGCTATGTTAAAGATTTTCCAAGGAAATAATTGTGCACAATCATTAATGGAGACAAGTTTTTTTCCACAGTTTTTTATTGAAGTTATAGCTATTGGTGAAGCATCGGGTACATTAAATGAAAGTTTTAAAACATTAGAAGACATATTAGGTGAAGAATTAGAAGAGTTTTTAGATAAGACAATAGTTATAACACAACCATTGACAATAATAATTGTAGGTATTTTAATTACTACACTAATAGTAGCAATGTTAATGCCTATGCTAAATATGATTGAATTTATTAATATGTAAGTTATATAGGGAAATAAGCTCCAATTTAAACTTATTCAATAGTTTTAAAATATTTTCATACAAAATGAAGTGTTAAATTTAGGTAGTTATTATATCGGAATATTTTTTTGATTATCTGAATTTTGAAAAATAACTTTAAAAATAAATTTAGATCACTATAAAATTTAAAAGCTTTGGAGAGTGAATTTAAATTATGAAAAAAGGACTAATGCTTATAGAGGTTTTGGTTACTCTTTCAATAATTTTATCTATTTTAATGATTTCTTCTTTTGCAAATAAAAGCTTTGAAAAATATGAAGAAAAAATAGCATTAGAATACTCTGCTAATGACGTAGTTAATTTTATAAATTATGGTAAAAGTTATAGTAGAAGGTTTAAATCAACAAGCTATATATATTTACAAGGTCAGAATGTTTTAATATTAGGAAATAAATCAAAAATTATTGAAACTTTAAAGTTGCCAGAACATGTAAGCATAACTCAATTCAATAATAATGTATTAAATATAAAAAATGGTGGATATGTAAGTGATGCTTGCACTATAAGATTAAAAAGTAAATCAGGATTAAAAAAAGAAATAAGTATAATGGTAGGTACTAACTATGTCCATATTAAAGAATAAAAAAGGATTTATGATGTTAGAGTTGGTTATAGCTATGAGCATAATTTTAATAGCTGTTACTTTAATTTTACAAAGTATGGTTGTAAATAGAAGTATAGCTAATAAGCTTGAAAAAGATAAAAAGTTTCATAAATCAGTAGATACTATTGAAAAAATAATTGTATATAACACATCTATAGATGAACTTGAAAAAATTTCAAATAAAGAAATATATATAACTTTTGATGATTTAGAAAAATATCATGGAGAAAAGATAGGTAGTATTATATCTGATAAAGGTGATATTAAAATTAGTTTTACTGAAGATAATGGTTTTGTAAAAGCTAAAATAATAGGAATTGGTGAATATGAAAAAAATAAGGAATATACCTTTGTTAAGGGAATTTATGAAAAATAAGAATAAAGGATTTACTTTGATAGAAGTTTTAACATCATCACTTATATTAGTAATAATTCTTACTGTGTTATGTTCTCTTTTTATAAGTAGTAACAATATGTTTTTTAAGAATATTAAATCTAATAGAAAAAATCAAGAATTGGAAGAAGCTATATATTTTATTGAATATGAACTTGAAAGAAGACCTTGTGAAGTTAAGGTTTTTGATGACAGTATTGTTTTAATATTTAAAGATGGAAAAACCAAAAAAATAAAATGTATAAATAATAATCTATTTATTTTAAACAGCGATAATAAAGAAATTCCCAATGATTACGGTTATAAAAATTATATTTTGAAAGGAGTAAAAAAGTTTGAAGCGGAAAAGATTGAAAATTTAGTTTATTTTAAAATTGAAACTGACGACGGGAAAAGGAGTGAAAAATGGCATCCAATTATAAAGTGAAAAAGAATGGGTTTGCAATGATATCAGTTATTATAATAACCGGATTAGTAATTACAATAGCTTCATATATGATATGTGAAAATGAATTTTTATCTAAATATTATTCTGTTAATAATGAATATTTAGGAACTCAATCTCAAGAGGAAAAACAAAGAGAGGTATTATTAGGAAAAGCTAATAAATATATGTTAAATTCGAAAGAAAATTTAGAAAAACTAAAATTTACGTATGATAATGCTAGTATAAAGTATGATAAAGATGAAGAATTATTAGTATTAATTAGACCATATGATATAGGAACTATTAAAAAAACTTATTATAGACCACAACTTAATAAAAATAAAGTTAAGTTCATTTTTGTTAAGGATCAATTAGAGAGGGGCTAAGATATATGAATATAGTGTTTTATGGTAATGAAAATGATACGAAAGCTGTAAAAATTAAGAAAAATATATTTAATAAATTTAAAGTAGAAGAAGAATATTCTTTTGATAAAATATTTTCTATAAATTTAAAAAATAAAAATATAAACGTACTTGTAGAGGGGGAAGAATTATTTATTAAGGTTATATCTATCCCTAAGGTTAAAAAAAACCAAATATCATCTCTCGTTAAAAATGAGGTAACTTTAAGATATGGAGATAAAGTTATGTTTAAATATAGTGTGTTAGAAGAGAAGGATAATATATTTAAAATTATTTTATATTGTTTTCATGAAAAAAAATATAGTTTGTTAAATGACAAAAGGATAGGATATTCAAGAAATCTTAAAGTAGAATTTTTGCAAAATTATGTTTTAAAGTACTATTCAAAATATATACAGGAAGAAAAGTATAAAATGATTTTTCAATATAAAAATTTTATTTATTTTATTAAAGTTAATAAGGAAAATTTATTATTTAATAAGGTGATGAAAATTACTGATACTGAAAAAATTAATAAATTATTAGATGAATTTATTAAGGATAATAAAACTATATATCATTTTAATTCAAACAATATTGAGAAATTAACAAAAGGAAAAAATGTAGTAGAACTATTGCCTCTCACAGTAGACCAAGTAATAAAATTTGCAATAGCAAGGTGAAATAATATTATGAAAAATGAATTTATTCCAAGTGTATATAAAAAGAGAAATAAAGATATTAAATCTATTGCATTTAAAAAATTAAAAATTTTTATGATTATAGTATTATTAATAAATATATTCTTAATAAAAGATAATATATGTTCATTTAAAGATAATCAAACAAATATTAATGAAGTTAATGAACTTAATGAAAATAGTGATTTACCTAAAAAGAATGTTGACACTATAGAAAATTTAGAAGATTTAGATTCAAATTTTATATTAGAAAGTTTAAATATAAAAAATATAAAAATAAATAGTGATGAGATAGAACTTACAATATTAATTAATAATAAAAAAGAATATATGGAGTCAGTAAGAGTAATAGAAGAAATATATAGTATAAAAACGATTTCACCAATAATAGAAGAAAATAATGAAAAATTCATAAAGGTGATGATTTAATGAAAAATTATAATTGGAAATTAAAATTGTTTATAATTTTTGTAATAGCTTTTACGTCTGCAAATCTTTTTACATATGTAAAATATAATAGTGTAGAAGATGAGAGCAAAGAAACCTTAGCAACAGTGGAAAAAGATTATGGGTTTGTAGACACATTAGAGCTAATATTTGCTTATGAAGATTTAGAAATAAAACAAATAGAGTCAATAGATAATGGAACAAAATATGAAGTGGAGTTTTTAGGAACTTACAAAGAGTTTATGCCAATTGCAAAATATTTAATAAATTCAGAAGAAGTATTGGAATTAAATGATATAACTATACTAGATAACGAAAAAATTACATTTACACTAAATACAATAAAAAACAAATAACTGTACAAATTTAATTATAAAATACTATAATTAAATTAAAATTAAGTTTTAAAGAGGAATGTTTTATGAAAAATGTAATTTTAATTGGAATGAGTTTAAGTGGGAAAAGCACATTAGGTTTTAAAGTTGCTGAAAGAATAGGTTACAGATTTTTAGACACTGATAAGGCTATATCAAAAAATGAAAATATGACAATAGAAGATATTTTTAAAATAAAAGGAGAAAATTATTTTAGAAGGTTAGAAAGTGAGTTTATAACTAAAATACCTAAAAATCAAAGCTTATTAATAAGTACAGGTGGTGGAATGCCTATATATAATAATAATTTATATAAGCTTAAGGAAAAAGGGAAAGTGGTTTTTCTAAATGTTCCTATTGATCTGTTATTATCCCGAGCAAAACATACAAAAGATAGACCATTGTTAAGAGGGGATTATAAAGAAAAAATGCATAAATTGTATAATCAAAGAAAAAATATATATAACAAAGCAGACATAATAGTTAATTTAGGAGAAAATATTGATGAAAATTTAAATGAATTAATAAACAAACTAAGATTAGGATAAAATTTATTGAAATTGGATGTAAAAAAATGTATAAAATTAAAAAATATTAGATAATATATGGGATAATTTAATTGCAAAGGCAAGGTATTTTTGATAAAATATTATTGTTGTAGGCTATAAAAATGGTAAGGTGGTTTTACATATGAAAATTTTAGTTATAAATGGTCCTAATCTTAATTTATTAGGAAATAGAGAAACTAATATATATGGAGATAGGACATTAGACCAAATAAATGAAATTATAACAAAAAAATTTTTAGATATAAAAGATTTACAAATTGATTTTTACCAAAGTAATTATGAGGGGGATATAATCTCTAAATTACATAGTGCTGTAGGGATATATGATGGTGTAGTTATAAATCCTGGAGCCTATTCACATTATAGCATTGCTATTTTAGATGCCATAAAAGCATATAACATTATAACTATAGAGGTTCATATCAGTAATATTTATAAAAGAGAAGAGTATAGAAGAAAAAGTGTTATAAGTGAAGGATGTTATGGAGTTATAAGTGGTTTAGGATATTATGGTTACATTTTAGCTATTGAGTCTATATTGCATACATTATTAAATAGACAAAAATGCTAAATATTTTTTTGTCTTAATAGACTTATCCATAAAATATTCTTCAAAATATAAAGGGGTAGGTGAATTTGTTATGTATACTAAAAGATTAGAAACTTTAAGAAAGACCATGAGTGAAAATGGTCTAGATGGAGTACTATTACAAGGGGACATTAACAGAAACTATATGAGTGGTTTTAGAGGAGATGAAAGTTATTCTATAATAACAAATGATAGAGCAATTTTCGTCACTGATTTTAGATTCACTGAACAAGCAAATCAGCAAGTTGAAAATTATGAAATACATGAGTATCAAAGACCATTTGAAACGTTTTTAGATAAGATGGTTAAAGAACTTAATATTAAAAAATTAGGATTTGAGGAAAATGTATTAACTTTTGATTTATATGAATCCTATAAAAATGCTGTTAACTGTGAATTAGTGCCATTAAATGGTATGGTTGAAAAATTAAGATTAATAAAATCAAAAGATGAGGTACATGCAATAAAAAAAGCTCAACAAATAGCAGATTCTGCTTTTGACCATATGTTAGAATTCATAAAACCTGGTATGACTGAAAAAGAAATTGGGTTAGAACTTGAATTCTATATGAGAAAATTAGGTGCAAGTGGCTTATCATTTCCATCAATAGTTGCATCTGGAGTTAGATCTTCATTACCACACGGTACAGCTACGGAAAAAGTAGTTGAAAGAGGAGACTTCTTGACATTAGACTTTGGTGCAGTGTATGATGGATATTGTTCTGATATGACTAGAACTATAGTTATAGGAGAACCAAATGATAAAATGAAAGAAATATATAGCATAGTACTAAATGCACAAGAGGCTGCATTAAAAGCTGTTAAACCAGGAATGTCATGCTTTGATTTAGATAAAATAGCTAGAGACATAATAAAAGATGCTGGCTACGGAGAATATTTCGGTCATGGATTAGGTCATGGCGTTGGTAGATTAATTCATGAAGCACCAATGGTTAGCTTTAGAAGTAATGAAATATTAGAGCCAGGAATGGTAATAACAGATGAGCCTGGAATATATGTTCCTAATTTTGGTGGCGTTAGAATAGAAGACTTAATATTAGTTACAGAATATGGCTGTGAAGTTTTATCGAAATCACCAAAAAACTTAATTTGCATATAGTTACTAGGTAGTATTAATTTATTTATCTATGGGTATAATAAATATGCTTATAGATGTAACATTTATATATTAGGAGGTAACACCAATGATATCAGCTGGAGATTTAAGAAAAGGAACTACTTTTGAAGAGAATGGACAAGTTTACACAGTTATAGAGTTTTTACACGTTAAACCTGGAAAGGGAGCTGCGTTCGTTAGAACAAAAATAAGAAACGTTATAACTGGAGGAGTAACTGAAACAACATACAATCCAACAGCTAAATTACAAGAAGCAGTTATAGAAAGAAAAGAAATGCAATACTTATATTCTGATGGAGAGTTATACTACTTCATGGATCAAGAAACTTTTGAGCAAATTCCTTTAAACTATGAAAAAGTTGAAGGAGCTATAAAGTTCTTAAAAGAAAATATGTTTGCTGTAATTAAGTTTTACAAAGGAGAGGCTTTCTCAGTTGAAGCTCCAAACTTTGTTGAATTAGCTATAACTCATACAGAACCAGCAGTAAAAGGAAACACTGCTACAAACGTATTAAAACCAGCAACAGTTGAAACTGGAGCAGTTGTTCAAGTTCCTCTATTCGTAAATGAAGGGGAAACAATAAGAGTAGATACAAGATCTGGAGAATATATGGAAAGAGTTTAATTCATATATTAAAAACTACCCGCTATGGGTAGTTTTTTTCTTTGTCCAAATATAAGATTAAAGTCTAGAATTTTAATTTATATTTTATCAAGTTATAGCTTTTTAATTTAGACAAAATACATGTTAGTATTCCATTCTATACTACTAAAATATGCAAAGTAAATTACATATAATTAAAAACTAACAAGCATATCCATCCTTAACTTCCCACTAACGTTTTTCAATTTTATAACCTGATTCTATTTTAGTTTTAAAATTTAATGTATAAGTTGACCTTTGAGGTTGTTTTTCTATATATAGGGTTCAAAATTGACTTTTAAAATTGTCCATTCCCAAATATGGATATCCAAAATAGTGAGACATGCTTCGAATCACTTAGAATTCAACACTGCATCTTGTATAAAAATATTTTAATATTATTGAATAAATTTAAATTGGAGCTTGTTTCTCCATATATGTATACAACAGGGAAAGAAAAATTAAATGTTTTAGTAATAATTTTATCAACTTGTAAATATTAATGGAATATGAAAGGGTGATAAAAATGGCTATAGAGATACTTGAAGTTTTACCTAGAAATATAAGAGAACTTATAGAAAAAGATATTCCATTAAATCAATTACAAGAAATTAGATTAAAAGTAAACAAACCACTATTCATATATTCCAATAATAAAGAAAAAAAATATGAATATAAGCCATCTGTTGAAACAATGAAATTTATATTACAAAAGATAAGTAGTTATTCAATATATGCATTTGAAGATGAAATTAAACAGGGATATATAACAATAAAAGGTGGACATAGAGTAGGAATATGCGGAACTGTTGTTACGGAAGGCAATAAAGTAAAAACTATAAAAAATATAGTATCTATAAATATAAGAGTTGCAAAGGAGATAATAAATTGCTCACAAACTATTATTCCGTATATCTTAGATAAAGGTGAAATATTAAACACCATAATAATATCACCACCTAAATGTGGTAAAACAACCATATTAAGAGATGTTTGTCGGGTTATATCAAATGGAAATTATACATTAAATCTTAAAGGTAAAAATGTATCAGTTATAGATGAAAGAAGCGAAATTGCTGCATGCTTTAAAGGAATACCACAAATGAATGTAGGTGAGAGAACTGATGTTCTAGATAGTTGTCCTAAAAGTGAAGGAATAATAATGGCTATAAGGAGTATGTCACCAGAAATTGTAATTTGTGATGAAATTGGAACATATAAAGATATGGATAGTATTATTGCAGCTTTAAATTCAGGGGTAAAGCTTATTACAACTATACATGGATTTGATATAGATGATTTATATAAAAGACCAGTATTTAGAGAAGTTATGGAAAACAATGTATTTGATAGAGCGGTTGTGCTAAGTAATAGAAAAGGTGTGGGAACTATAGAATATGTATATGATTTTAAAAAAGGAAAGGAATTAGGAGGAATTTTAAGTGGTTAGGTTGTTAGGGGCATTTATAGTTTTAGTCACTTCGTCATTGACTGGTTATATATATGGTGAAAATTTAAAAATAAGAGTAATCAATTTAAAAGAATTTCAAAGAGCTATGTATCATTTAAAAAATGAAATTACGTATAGTCACTCTTTATTACACAGTGCATTAATAACAGTCTCTGAAAATACAAAAGAGCCTATAACTACAACTTTGAATGAAATATCAGTTTTGTTAAGTGAAAATTCATGTGACAGTGTATATGATGCTTTTAGCAAAGCTTTTGAAAAAAATAAAGATGCTTTACGGTTTAATAAAGAGGATATTTCTATATTTTTAAACTTATCTAAAACTTTGGGAGAGATGAGTTTAGAAGGTCAAGAAGACATGTTTGAGCTATCAATATTTAATCTAAAAGAAAATATTAAAACTGCACAAGAACATTTGAAGAAAAACTTAAAAATGTATAGATATTTAGGTTTTACTGTAGGTGCCATGATAGTAATAATTCTTATCTAGGGGGGATATATATGTTAGATTTTACTTTGATAATAAAAATAGGAGTAATAGGAATAGTTACAATAATATTGGATAAGGTTTTAAAAAGTGGAGGTAGAGATGATTATGCAACTATGGTTAATTTTGCAGGAATAATAATTATATTAATGATGATAACTACATTAGTAATAAAGTTGTTTTCTTCAATTCAAACCTTAGTAAATTTTTAGATATATAAAGGAGGGCATTATGGAGATATTACAGGTAGTAGGCTTTGCTTTTGCAGCTCTCTTTATGGCACAAACCCTTAAGCATAATAGGAGTGATATAGCCCTTTTAATTAGTACTGCTGCAGGAATTATAATTTTCTTGTTCGTAATAAGTAAACTTACTATAGTTATTAGTTTCTTACAGACTATCGCTAATAAGGCAAATATAGATGTCGTATATTTAGATATAATATTTAAAATTTTGGCAATTGCTTATTTAGCTTCATTTTGTAGCGAAGTTTGTAAAGATGCAGGGGAGGGGAGTATAGCATCTAAAGTTGAATTTGCAGGTAAAATTTTAATACTTACTTTGGCAATGCCAATATTAATGGGCGTAATGCAAACTATATTAAAGATGTTATAAAAGAGGTATATTATGAAAAAGTTTTTATTTTTATTAGCTTTAATACTATTTATTCCTCTTAATGTACAAGCTATTGATAATAATGATACCAAGATAGATGAGGTTCAGATTACAGAAGAACAAAAACAAAAAATGGATCAACTCTATGATTATATATCAAATATGCAAAATGATTATGAGATTTTAAGGGGATTAAATCCAAAAGAATTTGTTGAGAATTATATGAAAACTGGTGATGGTGGATTTTCAATACAAGGATTAAGTAAAACACTTTTAATGTATTCAGTTAAAGAAATATTAGCATCATCTAAATTAGTAGGATCAATTATTATAATAGCTATAGTCAGTGCACTTTTAAATAATTTACAACAGGCTTTTAGCAATGAAAATCTATCTAACATAGCTCACTTTGCTTGTTATTCAGTGATGATAATACTTGTATCAAAAGGTTTTTATATGGGAATAGATGTTGCAAGAACTGCGATAAAAGAAATGAGTGATTTTATAACCGCATTATTTCCAGTACTTATGATGCTTCTAGCAAGTGTTGGAGGATTTGCAGAAGCCACCCTTATGGATCCGGTGATTATGGCAATAAGCAGTATAGGTGCTAAATTTTATTCTACTGTTTTAATTCCAGTTATATCTATGGGTTTTGTTCTCGATTTTGTAAATAATATTTGTGATGATTATAAGATAAGTAATTTAACTAATTTACTAAAAAAATCAGCGCTTTGGGTTCAAGGAATATTTTTAACTGGTTTTATAGCGACGATTACGGTGAGAAGTATTGCATCTAAAAGTATAGATGCAGTAACTATGAAAACTGCAAAATTTGCTGTAGATAGTTTTATACCGGTTATTGGAAAAACTTTATCAGATGCTATATCTACAGTAGCTGGTTATACTGTTCTTTTGAAAAATGCCATAAGTACTGTAGGACTTTTGATAGTTTTAATGATAGTATTGATGCCTATAATAAAAATTTTAATTATGGCACTAATATATAAATTAACAGCAGCTATATTAGAACCAATTAGTGATAAAAAAATAGTATCTGTTATAAATTCAGCTGGAGGATCATTAATAGTAATAAGTTCTTGTGTTATTAGTGTAAGTATAATGTTTTTTATAATGATTGCTATAGTAGCAGGGACGGGAAAAAGCATAATAATGATATAAATATTTTTAACAGTGGCTAATAACATATAGAAAGCTTAAAAAATAAAATTTTAAGTTGGTGAGTGGTAAAAATGATTGAAGAACTAAGAGGATTCATAATCACTTTGTGCACTGCTATGTTTTTTATAACAGCTGTACAAATGATACTTCCGGATAATTCATTAAAAAAATATTGTAGCTTTGCACTTGGTTTATTATTAGTGGTAATTATGTTAAATCCAATAGTAAAACTTTTAAATTCACAAGTTGACATATATGAAGAAATAGATAAATCAACGGCATATATATTTGATAAAGAATATGAAGTAGATTATGAAAAATATAAAAAAATAAATATAGAAAATACGTTGGAAAACTTTCAAAAAAATTTTGAAAGTCAATGTATAAGTGATTTAGAAGATAAATTTAAAGATAAAAAGTTTAGTGCAGATGTACAAGCTTCTTTTGATGAAGAAAATACAACATTTAAAATAGACAGTATGCAAATTGCATTAAAGGATGGGATGATAGACAAAATAAAAAAAGTGGATATAGGGGGAGATAATAGTGTAACAGTGGATAAATTTGAAGATTCTGATGATGAAGAGTCAAAGGAAATAAAAAAATATTTAAGTGAAAAGTATGAGATTTCACAGGACATAATATATGTTAGCAAAAGATAAAATTCACTATAAACTCAAGAAAAGAATTGTATTTAAAAATATAAGGGGGTGTGTATATGGACTTTGAAAAAATAAAAGCTAAATTTTTTTCAGAATCTAAAGAAAATGGAATAAATCAGCAATGTATAGGAAAAGATAATAATAAAGATGAAAACAAAAATGGAAACAAATCTAAAGGTAAAATGTATAATTTGTTAATCTTGTTTTTCATTGGAGTAGCATTGTTATTTATGGGTAACTTCTTTAAACAAAATTCTCAAGGTGAAATTATGGGTGATAAAAATTCTTCAGATATTACAGCAACAGTACAAGAAGAAAATAAAGAAGAAATTACAGAGGCAACTATGGAAACTTCAAATTATAAAGAAAAAGTTCAAGGTGAACTCATATCTATATTAGAAAAAATAGATGGAGTAGGTAGAGTTGAAGCTATGATTTATTTTGAGAGTGGTGAAGAACAAGTGCCTGCTTTAAATATAAATGACTCTAAGAGCAATACGACAGAAAAAGATACTGTTGGAGGTGAAAGAAGCATAAATCAAGAAAATGGTGGAAGTACAGTTGTAATGTCCAATGAAGGGTCTAAAACTGAGCCTCTTATCGTTAAAACATACAATCCTAAAATAACAGGAATATGTGTTGTTGCTGAAGGTGCTTCAGATAAAATAACAGAGCTTAGGGTTCGCCAAGCTGTTACTAATTTATTTGATTTGGAAGAAGAAAAAGTTCAGGTATATCCTATGAAAAATTAGCATATAATTAGTTAGAAATAAAAATTGGGGGGAATATAAAAATGAATAAAAAACAAACATTAATCATTTCAGCATTACTATTAGTTGTAGTGTTATGTGGATATGCAGCAACTCAAGTTAACTCACCTTTATATGTTACAGATGGAGAATTTATAGGTGAAACAGCAACTAATGATAAAGATAACAAAAAGAAGGAAAAAAGCAAAACTACAAGCAGTAGTAGTTATTTTACAGAGGCAAAATTAAGTAGAGATCAAGCAAGAAATAAAGCAACTCAAACATTAAAGAGTTTATTAGATAACGATAAAACTCCAGCAGAACAAAAGAAAGAAGCAGCAGAAGAATATAAAAATCTAGCTTTAAGAGGAGACAAAGAAACAAATATAGAATTAGCTTTAAAAGCTCAAGGATTTGAAGAAGTTGTATGTGAATTAGAAGATGAAAAGGCAAATATAGTAGTAAAACATGAAAAAGAGCTAAGTGACCAACAGTTAAGACAAATAAAAGATGTAGTAGTAAGCAAGGCTAACATAAAAAATGTTCAAATAAAGGTTATAGAATAGTATTTGTAATATAAATCTTTATCTGATATAATATTTTTAACAAGTTTTACCTACGATAAATAAGGGGGTACTAGTATGGAAGAGAATAGACAGTTTGAAGATTTAAATGAAGAAATAGGAATTGTAAAAATATCTGATGAAGTTGTAAGTGTTATTGCTGGGTTAGCGGCATCTGAGATAAAAGGCATCGTTGAAATGAGTTCTAAAACTGGTGAAATAAGTCAATTATTTCCAATGAAGAAAAATGTATCTAAGGGTGTAAAAGTAACGCTAGAAGAAAATAGTACTACAATAGACTTACACGTGGTTGTTGAGTATGGTATTAACATAACAGAAGTTTCTGAAAAGGTTCAGAAAAATGTAAAAAGAACCGTTGAAACAATGACAGGGTTAACAGTTTCTGCCGTTAATATATATGTTCAGAATGTTATACTCCCTAAACCAGATAAAGAAGAAAAAGAAATTTAAAAATATCCCTCCCTTTGTGGAGGGTTTTGTTTTTCAATTTCATATATTTATGATATAATTATCTTCGTTTGAAAATAAATAAGTAAATAATTTTTTTTAGTGAGTTTATAAGAAAAACATTTAATTTATAGGAGGAACTTATGAATAGAAGAAAAACAAGAGATATAGCTATGAAGCTATTATTTGAAATGTCAATTAATAAAGAAGATTACATGTCTACTATAGAAAGTTTTAAAGAAAATGCAGAGGTAAAATTAGAGGATGTTGATTTTTCTTACATAATAAGAATATTAAAAAATGTAAATGATAACTTAGATTTGATAAATGAAACAATATCAAATAATTTAGTTAAATGGAAAATTGATAGAATATCTAAAATAAATTTATCAATTCTTAAGTTAGCAGTTTGTGAAATATTATTTGAGGAAGATATTCCTAATAAGGTTTCACTAAATGAAGCTATAGAGCTTGCTAAAAAATATGGTGAAGATAATTCAGCATCTTTTGTTAATGGTGTATTAAACAGCATAATAAAAAAATAGTAAGTTATACATAAAAATTTGCACTAGAGTAATATAAATAAAAATTAAGTTTGTAAATTTTAAAAAAATTATCAAAGTTTACTTTTAAATTTTATATAGAGATAGTGAAATAAGCTCGAATCTTAATTTATTCATTAATTATATAAAATTTTTATTTCAAATGTGTTTGTGAATTTAAGCTACTTTCGAGCATGTATTCACTGTTGAGGGTATCCGTAATCTACTTATTCATGAGGAATTTTCGTTAATTAAAAACATTAACAGATTTTACAAGTAAAAGAGTTATGGAATAAATCGAATATCTATTAAATTAGATAGTTAAATGTAATATCTAAATTCTCACTTGATAAAAGTATAAATTGGATTTTAGTTTGGAACCTTATATTAAGTTTATATTTACCATAATAATTAGAGATATTTAATAGTAGATAATTTATAATTTTACTAGTGAAAAATATCAATATATATTTAAGTTTGAAATTTTTAAATAAATTAATAAAAAATATGCTGAAGTTTTAATTTACTAATAGTAAAATGATATTATCAATTGATTTTGAGTTGTAAAAATTTATTTTTCAATGTGTCATTTAAGCATTTATCAACTGATAAATATAAATTAAAATTTCAGCTTGTTTTATAAATTCATAAATGTTGTTTAAGGTAATTAATGAACTATAGGGTTTCAAGTTGACTTTTAAAACTACTTATTCCCAAACTTGGATATCCAAAATAGTGATACATACTCCGAATAACTTAGAATTCAACACTACATTTTATATAAAAGTATTTTAAAGTTATTGAATAAATTTAAACGAGAACTTGTTTCTCTATAACACTTAATATTATATAGGTATAATTGAAGTAAATTGGTTTTTTTACAAGTTGAACAATTGATGATATATTAATATAATATATGTAATAATTAACATTATAATATATGGTAAAATATTTTATAATGTTAGTTGATTTACTTTTATAAAATAATTAATATAAAAGTTTAAAATAGATTAGAATTAATCTATTTATTTATTTAAAAAGGGGGAGCATACAAATGGGTAAAAGAATTGAAGGAAAAGAAATTGCAAAAACTTATAGGGAAAATATTAAGAGTTTAATTGAGGAAAAGGTTTCAAAAGGTATTAGAAGACCTTCAATGGTTGCTGTTTTAGTAGGAAATGATGGGGGTTCAATTTCTTATATGAAAAATCAGCAAAAGCTTAGTGAGTCATTAGGAGTGAAATATACATCTATAGTTCTAGATGAATCTATTACTGAAGAAGAACTTATAAAAAACATAAATGAACTAAATGAAGATACCAATGTTGATGGAATTATACTTCAATTGCCATTACCTAAGCAATTTGATGAAAAGAAGGTTACATCTTCTATAAGTTATAAAAAAGATATAGATGGGCTTACAGATGTTAATATAGGGCTTTTATACAAAGGTGATAAATGTTTTATCCCTTGTACAGCTAAAAGTGTAATAGAAATTATAAAATTTGTAGAACCTAACATAGAAGGAAAAAAAGCTGTTGTTATAGGTAGAAGTAACATAGTTGGTAAACCAGCAGCACAATTATTGTTAAATGAAAATGCAACAGTTACAATATGTCACTCAAGAACTAAAAATTTAAAAGATGTATGTAAAGAGGCGGATATATTAGTGGCTGCCATGGGTAGACCAGGATTTGTTACTAAAGATTTTGTAAAAGAGGGTGCAGTAGTTATAGACGTTGGAACTACAATGGTAGAAGGTAAAATAAAGGGAGATGTAGTTTACGATGAAGTTATAGATATAGCATCACATTTAACACCAGTACCAGGCGGTGTTGGAGCTATGACAACAACAATGCTTATAAAAAATACATGTGAGGCATGGGAGAAAAATGTACGATAAAATAATAACAGTTTCTACTTTAAATAGTTATATAAAAAAGACATTGGATAACGATTTTATTCTTAGTAATTCAAAAATAAAAGGAGAGTTATCTAATGTAAAAATTCATAGTAGTGGACATATATATTTTTCGTTAAAAGATTATTCTTCTAAAATAAATTGCGTTATGTTTAAAAGCAATACTTATTCATTAACATTCATACCAGAAAATGGTATGAATGTTGTTGTTAGTGGAAGAATATCAGTATATGAAAAAGAAGGAGTGTACCAACTCTATTGTAACCATATGGAGGTTGATGGTGTTGGTGATTTATTTGTAGCTTTTGAAAAACTAAAAAAAGAATTGGAGATAGAAGGTTTATTTGATGAAAATAGAAAAAAATCATTACCATTGGTTCCTAAAAAGATAGGTGTTGTAACCTCTAATACAGGAGCAGCAATTAGAGATATTATAAATGTAGCAAAAATGAGAAATCCTAATGTTAATATGCTAATATGTCCAACATTAGTGCAAGGAATTAATGCAAAGGATGATATAGTAAAATCTATAGAAAAATTAAACTCCATAGATGATATAGATGTTATTATAATTGCACGTGGTGGCGGGTCTATAGAAGAATTATGGGCTTTTAATGAAGAAATTGTAGCAAGAGCTATTGTAAAATCTAAAAAGCCTATAGTAACAGGTATAGGTCATGAAACAGATTTCACTATAAGTGATTTTGTTTCTGATAAAAGGGCATCTACACCATCACAAGCGGCAGAAATAGTTGTTCCAACTCTATCTCAAATAGAAGAAAAAATACAAGTGTTGAAAAATAATATGTATATCAGTATGGAACGAAGAGTACATCAAGAAAAAAGAAATATAGATTTATATGAAAAAAAATTAGAATTAAATAGTCCAGAAAATTTTGTGGTTAACCAATATAATAATGTAGATAAATATAAACATATTTTAGAAGCAAAAATAAAAAGTAAAGTTGAAAAAGAAAAAAGTGAAATAAGTAATAAATATAACTTATTAACTGCACATAATCCATTAAATGTTTTGAATAAAGGTTATTCTCTTATATATGATAATAAAAACAATATAATACCAGATATTGGTGAATTAAAAAAAGTAAAAGAGGTAAGAATTCAACTAAAGAATGGAGAGAGTAATTTCATCATAGAAGAGAAGGGGGAATTTTAATGGCAAGAAAAAAAGAAAGCTATGAAGAAAAATTTTCAAAACTTACAGATATAGTAGATGTAATGGAAAATAGTCAATTGACTCTAGAAGAATCTATGAAAAAATATGAAGAAGGAATTAAACTTTGTAATGATTTATATAAGATTTTAAATGATTATGAGGGGAAAATAAAGATATTATCAGGGGATAATGAAGAAGAATTTAATATAGAATAATAAGTTATAACTAGTGAGGTATTTAAAATGGATATTAAGGACTTTAAAAATTTAATAGAAAAATACATATTGGAATATTTTGATGCAAAGCCAGAAGATTTAAAAAATTATTTAGAGCCAATGCTTTATAGCATGAAGGTTGGAGGCAAAAGAATAAGACCAATACTGTTACTTTTAACTTATAATTTATATAAAGAAAAATATGAAGAGGCACTACCTTTTGCTTTATCAATGGAAATGATTCATACGTACTCATTAATACATGACGATTTACCAAGTATGGACGATGACGATTTAAGACGAGGAATGCCTACTAATCATAAAAAATTTGGAGAAGCTAGAGCTATATTAGCAGGTGACGGACTATTAAATGAATCAATGATTATAATGTTTAATCAGTGTATGAGTTTAGAAGAAAGAAAGGTTAAGGCATCTAAATTGATAGCTGAAGCTGCTGGTGCAGAAGGTATGATATTAGGGCAAATCATAGATATTGAAAGTGAAGATAAACAGGTATCTGAGGAAATGCTTTTAAAGATGCACAAAAACAAAACAGGACAGCTTATAAAAGCGTCAATATTAAGTGGTGCCATATTAGGAGAAGCTACTGAAAAAGAGTTAGAAACATTAAGTGATTATGGAGAAAAAATTGGTTTGGCATTTCAAGTTAAGGATGATATTTTAGATGTAATTGGTGATGAAAAGGCAGCTGGAAAAAGTCTAAGTGATAAGGATAATTTAAAAAGCAACTTTATTACAATGTATGGTTTAGAAAAATGTAAAGAATATTGCGAAAAATTAACAAATGAATGTATTGAATTGCTAAGACAATTAGATAAAAATGTAGATTTATTAATAGAACTTACTGAATTCTTGTTAAAAAGAAATTATTAATCGTAATATTTTATTAGTTTAAAATATAAATTAAATAATTTTAAGTAGTATATAAATATGGAAAAAACTTAATTGTTTTTAATGGGAAAGAAAAGAAAAATGAAGGAAAAAGCAGTAAAATGGAGGTTTTGACATTTTAAATGCATATGATATAATGTGATAAAAAAGGTGGTGCAGTATTCTAGTCGGGTAAGTATCTTTGAAGACGGGGCTAAAAATCCGTTGAAGAGCATATCGATGAAGTTCCTTGTGCTGGCTTAAAACGCCCAGTTTTGGGTTGGTGCTGGGAGTAAGAATGTGGGGCAAGCGCAAAGGCATGCGTAACTGACCCTACATTCGTGGAGACCATTGTATGTGCTTTGGGAGAGATATCCAAAGTACGGCAATGGATTAAACCTGCATTGTGGTAAACTGAGCTATGTGCAGAGTAGCTTGCCTTGAGTGATATAGGTGGAGGTAGGATCAAATCCTAATATCTAGGCCGAGGTATTAGGATTATTGCTTACTGAAACCTATGTTGCAAAAGAGGATAAAAAGGTACCTAACTGTTGAGGAAATCTCCTAGACTGTTTATTTTTAAGATATGTTAGGGATTGTAGTGTGGACTAAGTGGTAATCTAGTCCTATATATGGCGACAGTATAGATAGAATATTAAAAGGAAACTGCTAGAATGGCGACAATTTAGTTATTCTATGGGAAATCCTACTAGACCTAAGCCGCAAATTTTACTTAGTATATCACCACCTTTTATTAATATAGTGAAACAAGCTGAAACTTTAATTTGTGAATTTACTTAATTAAAGGAATTATAAGCCTGTCATCACTCTTTTGAGTAGCTAGGGTTTCTAATTAATAATTTTTAAATTTAACTTGGAACTCTGTAATAAATTGAACAGTAATTATAAAAATTAAACGATAGAAATAAATTTTAAGGGGAAAAGTCAATATACTAAAAGAAGTATTGAATCTTTAATTATTTATAATATTATGATGTAATTTTATAGAAGAGTAATTTTGCTATTTTGTAAAATATGATATAATTTTTACGGTTACGAAAATAATATATTTTGTAAAAAGAGGATAATGAAAATGACAAAGTACTTAGATAATTATAGTGATTTTAATAGTATAAGATATATGGATTTAAATGAGCTAAATGAATTTGCAAGTGAAATAAGACAATTTCTTATAGAAAAAGTTTCAGTAACTGGCGGACATTTAGCTTCAAATTTAGGTATAGTTGAATTAACAATTAGCCTATTTAATGTATTCGATTTTAATAAAGATAAAATAGTTTGGGATGTAGGTCATCAAAGTTATGTACATAAGGTGTTAACTGGAAGAAAAGAAATGTTTGGTACCTTAAGGCAATTTGATGGATTAAGTGGATTTCCTAAAAGAGATGAAAGCCAATATGATTTTTTTAATACAGGACATAGTAGTACATCAATTTCAGCAGCATTAGGAATGGCAAGAGCTAGAGACTTGAAGAAACAAGATAGTAGCATAATAGCTGTTATAGGTGATGGTGCTTTAACTGGTGGAATGGCTATGGAAGCATTAAATGATGTTGGTGATAATAAAAGTAAATTAATAATAATATTAAATGATAATGAAATGTCAATCTCAAAAAATGTAGGGGGAGTTTCATCATATTTAAGTGAAATAAGATTAGATAGTGGTTACAATAAATTAAAAACTGGGGTTACAACTAAGTTAGAGAAAATACCTACTGTGGGAAAAGGAATGGTAAATTCAATACATAAAATAAAAGGTGGTATAAAACAAATATTTGTACCAGGAATGTTTTTTGAAGATATGGGTATTAAATATTTAGGACCTATAGACGGCCATAATATAAAGGAAATGAGTAAAGTTCTAAAAATGGCTAAGAATTTTAATGGACCAGTAATTATACATACAATAACTAAAAAAGGAAAAGGATATCCTTTTGCTGAAAAAGCACCTCATAAATTTCATGGAGTAGGACCATTTAATTCTTGTAATGGAAAAATTAATGGAAGCAGTGGCAAGAGTTATTCAGCAGCTTTTGGGGATGAAATGATAAATATAGCTAAGGATAATCCAGATGTAGTAGCTATAACAGCAGCGATGCCTGAAGGTACAGGGCTTGGTGGTTTTGCTAAACAATTTCCACAAAGATTTTTTGATGTAGGGATAGCAGAGCAACACGCTGTAACTATGGCAGCAGGAATGGCAGTTTCAGGATTAAAACCTGTTTTTGCGGTATATTCAACTTTTTTACAAAGAGGATATGACCAAGTATTACATGATGTAGCGCTACAAAATTTACCTGTGGTTTTTGCTATAGACAGAGCAGGAATTGTAGGTCAAGATGGTGAAACACATCAAGGAATATTTGATTTATCATATTTATCACATATACCTAATATGACGATAGTAAGTCCTAAATGTGTAGACGAATTGAACGTAATGTTAAACTTTGCTGTTACTGCAAATTATCCAGTTGCTATAAGATACCCGAGAGGTGGAGATATGGCTAATGTACATCTGTCACCTATAAAAAATATGGAAAAAGGTAAATGGGAAGTACTACAGGGAATAAAAGGTAAAATAGCGATTCTGGCCACAGGAAAAATGGTACAACATGCAATTATAGCTAAAGAGCAGTTGCTTCAAAATAATATAGATTGTACTGTAATTAATTCATGTTTTATAAAACCAATAGATACTAACTTAATTGATAAACTTATAAACGATGGAATCAATATGGTAGTTACTGTAGAGGATAATATAATAAATGGTGGTCTAGGAGATTTAGTATTACAATATATAAATAAAAAGAATTATAATAGCACTAAAGTTATTAACTTAGGATTTGATGACGAATTTATACCTCATGGATCCGTTGATATGTTATATAAGACTTATGGATTAGATCCAAAAGGAATTTACAACAGTATTATTAGTGCATTATAAAGGAGTAGGCATGAACGAGAACTTAATTAGACTAGATATTTTAGTGCATAATAAAGAAATTGCATCTTCAAGAGAAAAAGCAAAAGAATATATAAATGAAGGCAAGATTTATGTAAATGGATTAAAAGAAATTAAGTGTGGTAAAAAAATTCATAAAGATTCACAAATAGAACTTAGAGGTGAAACAATACCTTATGTTAGTAGGGGTGGATTGAAATTAGAAAAAGCTATAAAAAATTTCAATATAGATTTAAAAGATAAAATTTGCTTAGATATTGGAGCATCTACAGGGGGCTTTACACATTGTATGTTAGAAGAAGGCGCTACTAAAGTGTATTCTATAGATGTGGGGCATGATCAGCTTGTAAAGGAATTAAAGGCAGATAATAGAGTCATATCTATGGAAGGTGTAAATGCAAGATATTTGACTTCAGAGGATTTTGAAGAGCTTTCTGATTTTGCTTCAATAGATGTTTCATTTATATCATTGGAAAAAATAATTCCATCAGTAGCAAATCTTTTAAATGATAATGGTAAAATTATAGCGCTTATAAAACCACAATTTGAAGTTGGTAGAGGAAAAGTTAATAAAAAAGGAGTAGTTAAAAAGGTTACAGATCATATAGAAGTTATATTTAGAATTGTTAAATTTATAGAATCAATTGGACTAACTGTAATAGGTTTAGATTATTCTCCTATTAAGGGACCTAACGGTAATATAGAATATTTAGTGTATTTTTCCAAGTCTATAAATACAAATAATATATTCTCAGTGGATGAAATAGAAAAAATAGCTAAAATATCTCATTCCAGTTTATCAATGGAGGAAGTATGAAGAATATAGGGATAAATATTAATTCTAAAAAGGATAGTAAAGGCACAATAATAATAGAAGTAGAAAAAATAGTAAAAAAATATTTTAAACAGTGTAACATATATAAATTTTATGATTCCTTAAACTTGGACAGTGAAAAAGGTGGAAAATTAGATTTTCTGATAGCTTTAGGTGGAGATGGCACTATTTTAAGAGCAGCAAGAGCAGTAGAAAAATTTGAAACGCCAATATTAGCTGTTAATATAGGTCATTTAGGATTTTTAACAAGTATAGAGCTTTCTCGATTAGAAAGTGGAATTAAGCGTATAAAGTCTAATGAATATACAATAAACAAACGTATGATGATAAAGTGTTCATTACCAGAAAGAAATGAGAAATATTATTATTCGGCTCTAAATGAAATAGTTATTTCTAAAGGAAGCTTTTCTCGTGTTATAAATTATGATATATATATAGATGGAAGCTTTTATATAAATTATAAGGCTGATGGGCTTATAATTTCTACTCCAACAGGATCCACAGCATATGCATTGTCAGCAGGTGGACCAATTATATATCCAACATTAGAGGTTATAGGAGTTACGCCTATATGCCCCATTTCTATAGGAAGCAAAACTATAATATTAGATTCTAATAATAAAATATCAATAACTATTAATTCCCAGGACTGTGGTTCATACTTATGTATAGATGGTCAATCAGTAATAGAATTAAAAGACAAAGAAGAAATTCATATAGAAAAAATGGCAAGAAAATGCAACTTAATAAATTTTGATGACTATAATTATTTTGACTTATTAAGAACAAAAATAATTTCAAGATCAATACAATGTGAAGGTGATAATTAGTGAAGAGTTTAAGGCATAATAAAATTTATGAAATAATAAAAAGTAAAGATATTGAAACACAGGAAGAATTGGCAGAAGAACTGAGAAATGATGGTATCAATGTAACTCAAGCTACAGTTTCAAGAGATATAAAAGAATTAAATCTTATAAAAATCTTATCACATGATGGAAAATATAAATATGCAGCGTCTAGTAAAGTGACAGGATATAACCCTAATGCAATGGCTAATATGTTTTCTAAAACTGCAACTTCAGTTGAAAAGATAGATAAGTTTTTAGTTGTAAGGACAATAACCGCATCAGCGGGGTTAGTAGCAGATGCTTTGGATTCTTTTGCATTTGATGGTGTTGCAGGTACAATAGCAGGAGATGATACAGTCCTTGTTATAACTAGAAGTGATGAAAAATCACATGAAATATTTGATAGAATACAGAAATTGATTCATAGATAGGGTTGATGTATTATGTTGTTACAATTAAATATTAAGAACTTTGCATTAATAGAAGAGCTTTCTATTGATTTTGAAAATGGATTCAACGTCTTGTCAGGTGAGACAGGAGCTGGAAAATCTATATTGATAGATGCTATTAATTTTGTTTTAGGTGGGAAATTTAATAAAAATCTTATAAGAGTTGGGGAAGAAAAAACTGTAGTTGAAGCAATATTTACAATAGACAATGAAAAAATAAAATCTACACTAAATATGTTAGAAGTAGATTATGATGATGTAATAGTGCTAACAAGAGAAAGTTTTAACACTGGTAAAACTATAGCTAAAGCTAATGGCAAAACTTTAATTTTATCAAAAATTAAGCTTATTAGTGAATCGATATTAGATATACATGGTCAACATGAAAATCAAAATCTTTTAGATAATTCTAACCATATAATTTATGTAGATGCTTTTGGAAGTGAAAATATAACAATTCTATTGGACGAATATAGAAAATTGTATGAAAGATTATCTTTAATAGAATCAAAAATAAAAGAATTAAAAGGAAATAACAACGATAGAGAAAAGAATATGGATTTTATAAAATTTCAAATTGATGAAATCTCAAATATAAATCCTAAAATAGGTGAAGATAAAGAATTAGAAGAAAGTTTTTCAATGTTATCTAATGCAGAAAAAATAGAAAAGAGTTTATTACTTTCATATAGTATGTTAAGAAACAGTGGAGAAGAAGGTTATTCTACTGTAGATGGATTATCATATGTTATTAGGGAATTAAAAACTATAGAAAATAATAAATCTGAAATAAAAAAAATAGTATCTGCACTAGAAAGTTGTTATTATATCATAGAAGAAAATATCGATGATATAAGAACTATAAAAGATAATATATATTATGATGAAAAAGAATTAGAATTTGTTAATGGAAGAATGTATCAATTAAGTATAGCTAAAAAAAAGTATGGGGAAACAATAGAAGAAATATTAAATTATAAAAAAAATTTAGAAATTCGTTATGATGAACTTTTAAATTTTGGTGAAATAATAAAAAAGCTTGAAAAAGAAAAAACTGAATTGGAAAAAAAAATGGGCGAAAAAGCAGTGGAAATTCATAATATTAGAGTTTTAATAGGGGAAGAACTTGAAAAAAAAGTAAAGAATGAATTGGACTACATAGGACTTAATAAGAGTACGTTTAAAATAAATATAGAGCTTACAGAAAATATTTATTCTAATGGTATGGATAAAGTTCAATTTAATATATCAACAAACCCTGGACAACCACTTCAACCGTTAGAAGAGATAGTTTCAGGTGGAGAGCTTTCAAGAATAATGCTAGCACTTAAAACGGTATTTGTGGACAAAGATGAAATTCCAACTGTTATATTTGATGAAATTGATACTGGAATAAGTGGAAGAATAGCTCAAAGAGTTGGTGAAAAAATGTATTTAATATCAAAAAATCACCAAGTGTTATGTGTAACTCATTTACCACAAATAGCTAGCATGGCGGATTATAATTACTTAATAGCAAAAGAATCCACAAATGATAAAACTTTTACAAAAGTAAGAAAAATGGATAAGAATGAGAAAAAATATGAGATAGCTAGAATGATAGGTGGAAGCGAAGTAACTAAGTTAACACTAGATAATTCAGAAGAAATGATAGAAATGGCTAATATATTAAAACGTAATATAGTATAAAAATAAAAAAACTGTATGAAAATAAGATTGAAATTTTATTTTTATATGGTTTTTTTCTTGTGTAAATTTTGTAAATTAAAATTTTTTTATCTATTCATATATATATATAAACATTTTAATTTATTAAGTGAAGCGTATTTTGTATGATTATAGAATATATTTTTTATAATATAGGAAAATAAGTTTATATTTAAGTTTATTAATTAGACTTTTGTTATGAGTTGATAAAAGTGATTATAATTATAGTCAGTAAAAAGGTAAGAGTTAATGGTTTAGCACGAAACTATAGTCCGTTTTTAAAAAACATTTCTTACTAGATAAATGAATGACTTTACAATTTACTTTAAAATTCTATATCAGAGATAAATATTAAAAAATAAAATTAATTTACAAAAATAACAATAGTTATTTATAAGTTAAGCATACAATATATATTAGGAGATATATTTATATTATTTGTCATATAAAAAATTATATAAATAAAAGTTATATACAAGGAAATTTTAATACAATAAAAAAGGTATTAATAGTAAGTACAGTTTAAAACCTAAATATATTTATTGTTACAAGGTTTTTATGTTCCAAACTTATACTAAAAGTTTATCTAAATAATAGTAACATCTTATGATTTTAACTTTTAAAGAAATATAATATCAACATAATAAATTTAAAACTTGGGAAATTTAAAAATACAAAGTTAAAAGGAGGCATAGCATTATGAAAAAAAATAGAAATAATATATTATCTTTATTTATATCAAGTATAATATTTTTTATTATAATTTTTAGTTCGGGAAATTTAGGTAAAAACATTGAATTGGCTTTTAAATTAAATAAAGATAATTCGTATAGCTATAATGAAGGAATACTTAAAACTGAAAATTTAGATCTTAGCGTAAGTAATATAAATAAAGATTCGATACAATTAAATAAAAGTTTATATGCTAAAGCTTCCGAAGTTAAATTATATCCAGGTGGGCAACCTTTAGGAATAAAGTTAAATACTAAAGGAGCTTTAGTAATAGCATTATCTGATATACAAACCAATAATGGCTTAATTAGTCCAGGAGCTAAAGCTGGAATAGAAATTGGCGATAGTATATTGAAAATTAATAATGAAGAAATAAATAGCTCAGAAGATGTAGCAACTTTTGTAAATAGATGTAATGGCGAAGAAATTTTAATTACTATTAAAAGAGAAAAAAGTACTATGGATGTTAAGTTAAAACCAGTTAAATGCTTAGATGATGACAAATATAAAATAGGACTTTGGGTAAGAGATTCCACAGCTGGTGTTGGAACATTAACTTTTTATGATGAAAAAAGCAAAAGATTTGGAGCATTAGGACACCCAATAACAGATGTAGACACAGGAAATATTATGTCTATATCAAATGGAGAAATAATTTCATCTAACATAGTTTCAGTAAGAAAAGGAGAAAGAGGAAATCCAGGAGAATTAAGAGGAATTTTTACAGATGAAAATAGTAGTTTAGGTAATATAGAATATAATACAGAATGTGGAATATTTGGTAAAGGTAATAATTCATTATTAAATGGAGTTTATAATAATCCACTACCAATAGCTTCAAGAGATGAGATAAAGCTTGGAAAAGCACAAATATTAACTACAATTGAAGGAAATGAACCTAAATTTTATGATATAGAAATTGAAAAATTACTACCACAGAATGAACCAGGATCTAAAAGTATGGTAATTAAAATCACTGATGAAGAATTTTTAAGCAAAGTTGGTGGTATAGTTCAGGGTATGAGTGGTAGCCCAATTATACAAAATGGTAAAATAATTGGTGCTGTAACACATGTTTTAATTAACAAGCCAGACACTGGTTATGGTATATATATTGACTGGATGCTAAAGGATTCAGATATTTTATCAAAATAGATAGATTTTTTCAAAGAAAAATAATAAAATGTATAAGAGAGGGTTCTTATGCATTTTATTATTTTAATTTTAAATTTGAAAAAGTGTAAAATAATTACAAAATTCATTTTTTTTTAATTTAAAAGAAGGAATTATATTTCTTTTGTCGAAAATATAGATTGTTAGAAAATGGTAATTAGTAGGAAAAGGGGAGTATATAATATGGAACAAAATAGTATCAGTGTACTTATCGCAGATGATAATAAGGAATTTTGTAATATTCTTAATGACTACTTACTAAGTCAAAAAGATATTAATGTGGTTGCTATAGCGAAAGATGGTATAGAGGCATTAAAATTCATAGAAGAGAAAAAACCAGATTTAGTAGTTTTAGATATAATAATGCCACATTTAGATGGATTAGGTGTACTTGAAAAATTAAACAGTATGAACTTAGATCCTATGCCAAGAATAATTGTTTTATCTGCAGTAGGTCAAGATAAAATAACTCAAAGAGCAATAACTTTAGGTGCAGATTATTATGTGGTTAAGCCATTTGATATGGATGTATTTACAAAAAGAATTAGACAAATGTTTAATAACACAATAACAGGTGATGAAAATAAGAAACCAATAGTTGTATCAGAAGTACCAACAATATCAAAAACAGCTGAAAGTGGACCAATAAATTTAGAGACAGAAATAACTAATATAATTCATGAAATAGGTGTACCAGCACATATTAAAGGGTATATGTATTTAAGAGAAGCTATAACATTAGTTGTAAATGACATAGAATTTTTATCAGCAGTAACAAAAGAATTATATCCAACTATAGCTAAAAAGTACAATACTACTGCAAGTAGGGTTGAGAGAGCTATAAGACATGCTATAGAAGTAGCTTGGAGCAGAGGACAAGTAGACACAATTAATAAATTATTTGGGTATACTATCCATAATGATAAAGGTAAGCCAACTAATAGTGAATTCATAGCTATGGTTGCAGATAAATTAAGATTAAAAAATAGAGTTAGCTAACAAATATTTTGAGAAATTTATAATTTTAAAAATAATAAGTGTAAGTTAAGAAAAGGTATATGTTTTATTAAATATTTATATTATATTTGATTAAATGTGTGCCTTTTTCATGTAAAAAATTAAAAGAAATATTATAATTTGGGAAAAATAAATTAAGTAGTACAAGAGTGATTATATAGGCTTCTAAGTTGACTCTTAAAGTTATTCATTCCAAAATTTGGATACCTAAAATAGAGACATACTCTGAATCACGTAGAATTCAACACTGCATCTTGTATGAAATATTTTAAAGTTATTGAATAAATTTAAATTGGAGCTTGTTTCCCTATATTAATGTCTATTTGAGAGTTGAAAATAAAAAAGTTATAAAATATATATTAGTTTTAATTTTAAGTAGATATTTAAATAACATAAAAGTATATTTTAATAATTATATAATAAAGTTATAATTAAAATAAATTCTAGTAAGCTATTAAAGTAGTTTAAATGCGTCAGGAAGCTTAAAAACGAAATTAAGGATGTAGACTTCAATAAAGTTGTAAAGAGTCTAAAATTGATGTATTTTGATTAATATAGCTATTATATGATTATAAACATATGAAGACTAATGATTATATTTAATATTAATAAAACAATATAAGAGAGTAGTAGTATATTACACAACTAAGGGGTAATTTAGGAAGTATTATGCAAGATGGGTTTGAATCTTATAATAAACTCAGTTTTAGAAAAAAGAAGATTATTATATTCTTATTAATAATAATTTTTATTGTAATATGGATATTTACAAGCAGATATATTGCTAAAAAAACTATTTTTGATTATATGGATAGACAGGGTATATCAAGAAATGATATTGTGGTTGAAGATTTTTTAAAAAATTGGGATGTTAGTGGATATAATTACATGGTCTATATTAAAGGTGAAGATCCAGAAGTTTATTATAAATATCAATATAAAAATAAAAAAATTAGATTTTCAGCTTCAAGAATGAATGCACAGTGGATAAAAGAAAAAACGTGGGGTGGAAATTATTTAGACAGTTTAAAATATCCACCATTAAAAGATTATAAATTAACGTGGATAAAAAACAATATATGAATGAATGATATAGAGATATAAGTCATTACAAAAAGTTTTAAGTAGTTTTATGTATTAAGATAAAGGATATTGAAATAGTAAATGTTTAATAATAAAATAATAGAATATTAATTTAAAAAAATTTTTTATTTAATATTTAAAATAAAATATTTTGGAGGATATTATGAAATTTTATGAAGAGACAATAAGTACTAATTATATACACAAAGGAAAAATATTAAATTTAAAAATAGAAGAAGTAAAACTTCCAAATGGAAAGACAAGTAAAAGGGAAATAGTTGAACATAGAGGGGCTGTGGCTATTTTAGCATTTAAGGATGAAAATACTATCCTTTTAGTTAGTCAATTTAGAAAACCTTTAAATGAAACTATATTAGAAATTCCAGCAGGGAAGTTAGAAATTGGAGAAGAGCCTGTCATATGTGCTCAAAGAGAGTTAGAAGAAGAAACAGGATATAAAGCTGAAAATTTAAAGTTCTTAGGGAAAATAGCAACTACTCCTGGATTTAGTGATGAGATTATTTATATATATAAAGCAACAAATTTATACGATGGAACTATAGGTGGCGATGAGGATGAGTTTATAGATGTAAAAGAAATAACTATAGATAAATTAAAGGAAAAAATAAAAAATGGTGAAGTGATAGATGGAAAAACCATAGCTGCATTAGGCTTTTTATAATAAATAAAATTTAAATGCTTATAAATAATTTAAAAAGATTGAATTATGATTTTTATCATAATTCAATCTTTTTTTAGTATATTAAATTAGTAACACATTTAGAAAATAATCATATAATAAAAGATTAATTCATATTTATAGATATAAAGAATTAGAAAACATAAATTATAGAATAAATAAAAAAACTTAGGAGGTAAAAATGAGTAAAAATATAATATCAGAAAAAATTTTAAAAAATATAAATGATAATGCACTAATTTATTTTATTGCTACAGTTTGTATTTGTGTAGGAATAATTTTGGGGATATGTTGTGTAAAGTATTTAACACCAGCTGAAAATGACACTATGGTCAATTATATTAACATTATATTACAATCTGTAGCAGGAGAAGGCATAAATAGCAAAGCTATATTTGTACAAGCTATTAAAAATAATGGATTATTTATTTTAGCTTATGGTATTTTAGGAATTACTATTGTAGGTGTACCTGTAATTTTAATTTTAAACATAATAAAGGGATTTACTTTAGGGTTTTCTTTTAGCTTTTTTATTTCAAAATTTGCGAATAAAGGTGCTTTGTTAGGAATATTTTCTGTATTGCCACAAAACTTAATATATATACCATGCATAGTAATAGCCTCTGTTTTAGCTATAAAATATTCGGTAAATTTAATAAAATTAAAAAGAAATTCAACTAATCCATTTGCAACTAAAGAATATATAAAAAATTTTATTATGTTAACTATTGTAATTATAATAGGTTCAGGAGTTGAAAGTGTACTTAATCCAATTATAATAAGATTTATAGTATAATAAAGGAGCAGTTATGAGTTGCGAAGTTAAAAAATTTTTACTATTATATCTAAAAACTTTAGGGATTTTAATTTTTATGGGAATAATATTACCAAATGTATTAGAAACAACTATATATTTTTTTACTAAAAATACGAGAGTATATGAGAATAGTATTTTAGTTGGTAGAAATGTTGATAAACCATTGGAAGTACTATATAATTACATTTATATATTTAAGAACTTTGTAGGCTTTTAAATGTATAAATGTCTAAATTAAAATTGGAACTTATTTCCCTATAGGATTTCAAAATTATTCTTTAATTTATATATCGTAAACTTTAGATAATATAAGAGTGAGTGCATGCTCAAAAAGCTACATTTATATTAAAATGTTTTTATGAGTTGTAATAAGTTGAAGTTTCATTATATAAATATGATTATTTTAAATGCCCATTAGGGCATTTTTGTGTACAGTGAGGTATTATTATGGAAAAATTATTAAAAAAATATATTCAAAATTTACACTCAAAAAATTTATCACAGAACACAATAGAGGCATATACTAGAGATATTTCTAATTTTATTAAATTTTTAAAAAGTAGAGAGGAAAATTTAAATTCAATACATACAGATACTATAATGATTTATGCTGAAAAATTGCAAAGGGAAGGTAAAGCTAACACTTCAGTAATAAGAAATATAATTTCAATAAGAAATTTTTATAAATATCTTATTATAAATAAATTTGTTGAAGAGGATCCAACTTTAGCTTATGATATTCCCAAAAAAGTTAAAGAGATTCCTAAAATTTTAACAGTTGAAGAAGTAGATAGTTTTTTGGAACAACCAGATACAACTACTGATAAGGGAATTAGAGACAAAGCTATGTTGGAAATAATGTATGCAACTGGCATGAAAGTAAGTGAAATTTTAAATCTAACTGTTTTTGATAAAAATTTAGAAATGGAATATATTAAAGTTAAAAGAAAGAATGGAAATGAAAGAATAATTCCATTAGGTAGAGCTGCAGTTAAAGCATTAAAAGAATATTTAAAAGTAAGAGATAATTTTAATATAGACCATCTGGAAACCCTATTTTTAAATACAAAAGGTACAAAGATGACACGTCAAGGATTTTGGAAAATAATAAAAATTTATGCTAAAGAAGCAAACATAAATAAGTATATAAATGCTAATACCTTAAGACATTCTTTTGCAGTTCATCTTATACAAAATGGAGCAGATATAAAATCTGTTCAAGAATTACTTGGACATAGCAGTATTGGTGCTACACAAATATATACATTCATATCTCAAAAAAATAAAATAGAAGAAATCTACAAAAAGGCACATCCAAGAGCTTGATATATAAAATAAGGTTTGAATTTAGCGTATATATTAAAATTTAAATATATAACCAACTGTTAATGAATTTTACTTGAAAAACCTTAATTAAAACGTTATATTAATAATTAACATAATATGATATTTGTAAAAAATAAATAAAAGTTGTAGTTTTTTAAATTGAAAAGTATTATATAAAACTTATAATAGGTAAAAATAATTTAATATAGAACCTATAATTTTATTAAAAATTATAATAAACCTTTAAATTTACTAAGTTGTTAAGATTTTTTATTTAAATTTTATGATATTTATATTAAAATAGTAATATCTTGTTCTAATTACTATAGAATCCATTCTAATTAAAATTTTTCGATTATAATATTTATATAGAATTGAAATACAATAATTTAAAAACAGGATAAAAATAAAAACTAGAAATCTAGAAAGGAGCTAAAAAAATGACAAAAAAAGTTACACTAATTGTATTGGATAGTGTAGGAGTAGGAGAACTTCCAGATGCTAAAGAATATGGAGATGTTGGAACTAATACACTAGGAAATATATCAAAAGTAGTAGAAGGATTTTCATTACCTAATCTTCAAAAATTAGGAATAGGTAATATAATAGAAATTAAAAATGTTGATTCATTAGAAAACCCTATGGCAAACTATGGAAAAGCTATGGAGCTTTCAAAAGGAAAAGATACTGTAACAGGTCATTGGGAAATTAGTGGTTTAGTATTAACTCAACCATTAAAAACTTATCCACAAGGATTTCCAAAAGAAATTATAGATGAATTTGAGAGCAAAATCGGAAGGAAAATATTAGGGAATACAGTAGCTTCAGGTACAGTTATCATAGATGAATTAGGTGAGGAACATATGAGAACTGGCTACCCAATAGTTTATACTTCAGCAGATAGTGTTTTCCAAATTGCTGCACATGAAGAAATAATACCACTAGAAGAACTTTATAAAATGTGTGAAATAGCAAGAGAAATGCTAGTTGGTGACAAGATGGTAGGTAGAGTTATAGCAAGACCATTTTTAGGAAGTAAAAAAGGTGACTTTAAAAGAACTTCAAATAGACATGACTATGCAGTTGATCCATTTGGAAAAACTATGTTAGATTATATTAAAGAAAACAATAAATCTGTAATGGCTGTTGGAAAAATAGAAGATATATTTAATAAAAAAGGTATTACAGATGCTATTCATACAAAAGATAATATGGATGGAGTAGATAAAACTTTAGAATACTTAAAAACTGATAAAGAAGGATTAATTTTTACAAATCTAGTTGATTTTGATATGAAATATGGTCATAGAAGTGATCCAAAAGGATATGCAGATGCTTTAATGGAATTTGATAAAAGACTACCAGAAATAATGGAAGCTTTAGGAGAAGATGATGTGCTTATATTAACGGCAGATCATGGATGTGATCCAACAGATGAAAGTACAGATCACTCTAGAGAATACACTCCATTATTAGTTTATGGAAAAAATCTAAAAAATAATATTAATTTACAAATAAGAAATAGTTTTTGTGATATAGGAAAGACAATATTAGATTTATTAGATATAGAAAACTCTTTAAATGGAGAAAGTTTCAAAAATCAAATAATAAAATAAATTCAAGTGTAAATTAAAAATAGAGTTAGTAAAAAAGAAGAAGCAATAACTAGATATTAAAATAGAAAATTTTTTAAGATAAATACGTCATTTAGGAGGAACCTGCTATGAATATGAAAATAGTTACAGAAAGTGTTAAATACATAGAAAGTAAACTAAACTTTAAACCAGAAATAGGTGTAATATTAGGATCTGGTTTAGGGGATATGGCTGATAATATAGAAGAAAAAGTAGTAATAAAATATAATGAAATACCAAACTTTCCAGTATCAACTGTTCAAGGTCATAAGGGTCAATTTGTAGTTGGAAAGCTTAATGGAAAAAATGTAATAATGATGCAAGGAAGATTCCATTTTTACGAAGGGTATGATATACAATTATTATCATTACCAATATATGTTATGAAAAGTTTAGGTGTAAAGACTCTTATGGTTACAAATGCAGCTGGTGGAGTAAATACTGAGTTTATACCAGGAGACTTAATGATAATAAAAGATCATATAAACTTCTGTGGTAATAACCCACTAATAGGAGAAAATGATGAAGAAATAGGTGTAAGATTCCCAGATATGTCTGAAGCTTATTCAAAAGAATATGTAGCAATAGCTAAAAAAGTTGGAAATGATTTAGGATTAAAACTTAAAGAAGGCGTTTATATGATGTTCTCAGGCCCAACATATGAAACACCATCAGAAGTTAGAATGGCTAGAATATTAGGAGCTGACGCTGTAGGTATGTCTACAGCTCCAGAAGTTATAGCAGCTAGACATTGTGGAATAAAGGTTTTAGGAATTTCTTGTATAACAAATATGGCAGCAGGAATACTTGATCAACCATTAAATCATGAAGAAGTAATGGAAACTTCTGCAAAAGTAAAAAAAGATTTTACTGCATTAGTTAAAACAATAATAGAAAAATTATAATATAAATAAAATAAATTATAGATGTATCATTATTTGTGATACATCTATAATATTTTATACAGTAAATATGTAATTTGTACAGTATATATGTACATTTAATTAATACAATATGTACTTTTTGTTAATGTAATATACAATTAATATTGATTTAATGTAGAATTTATATTAAAATATACCTTTAAAATTAAATTTTTAATTTTAAACAATAAGTTAAAATAATAAGTTAAAATAATTCTGCAAAACTATGCAGAATAGGAGGTAACAAAATATGAGAATGTACGATTTAATATTAAAGAAGAAAAATGGGGAAGAACTTTCAACGGAAGAAATAAATTTTATAATAGAAAACTATACTAATGGAACAATTCCAGATTATCAAATGTCTGCATTATTAATGGCTATATACTTTCAAAAAATGAATGATAGAGAAACTGCAGATTTAACTATGGCAATGGTGAATTCTGGAGATGTTATAGATTTAAGAAAAATAGAAGGAATAAAGGTAGATAAGCATAGTACAGGTGGGGTTGGAGATACTACAACATTAATATTAACTCCAATGGTAGCAGCCTTAGGAGTACCTGTTGCTAAAATGTCAGGTAGAGGTCTTGGCCACACCGGTGGAACTGTTGATAAATTAGAAACTTTTGAGAATTTTTCAGTTGCAATGAGCGAAGAAAAATTCATAGATAATGTAAATAGATTAAAAATAGCTGTATCAGGACAAACAGCTCAATTAGTTCCAGCTGATAAAAAGATATATGCATTAAGAGATGTTACAGCAACTGTAGATAATGTTTCTTTAATAGCATCAAGTATCATGAGTAAGAAAATAGCTTCTGGTGCTGATGCAATAGTTTTAGATGTTAAAGTTGGAGATGGAGCATTCATGAAAACCGTAGATGATGCTCGTATATTAGGAAGAGAAATGGTTAGCATCGGTAAAAATGTTAATAGAAATACAATAGCTGTTTTATCAGATATGGATCAACCTTTAGGATTAGCTATAGGTAATGCATTAGAAGTTGAAGAAGCTATAGAAACATTAAAAGGAAATGGACCAAAAGATTTAGAAGAATTATGCTTAACATTAGGAAGTGAAATGATTATATTAGCTGAAAAAGCTAAAGATAGAGATGAAGCTAGAAAAATGTTAAAAGAAGTAATAGAAAATGGAAAAGCATTAGAAAAACTTAAAGAATTTGTTGCTTCTCAAGGTGGAGACACTTCAGTTATTGATGACACATCAAAACTTCCAAAGGCAAAATATGTTGTAGAAGTTTTAAGTGAAGAAGATGGAGTAGTTGAAAAAATACATTCAGATAAAATGGGAATAGTTGCAATGGAACTTGGAGCAGGTAGAGCAACTAAAGAATCTGAAATAGATTTAGCAGTAGGAATAGTGTTAAATAAGAAAAGAGGAGAAAAAGTTTCTAAAGGAGATGTTTTAGCATATATCCATTCAAATGATGAAAATAACATAGAAAAGGCTAAAAAAGGTATACTAGATAACTATGTAATATCTGAAAATTATACAGATAACATACCACTAGTACACGACATAATAAGATAAAAATTGAACTGGCTTATTTAGCCAGTTTTTTTTGTTCGAAAAAATAATTTTATTTATCATTATATTAATAAATTTTTCTTTTTAGGTAAAAATAAGCTTAAATAGTTTAATTTCATAAGGAGGATAAAAATGAAAAAGAAAAGTATTATAAGTGTTATTTTAAGCTTATTATTATTATTTCAAATAACAGTTCCAGCAATAGCAGTTGAAGATGGAAAAGAAATCAATAAAAAAGAGGAAACAAAATCATCAGCACCATTAGATGTTGATGCAAAATCAGCATTACTTATAGAACCTACTACTGGAAAGGTTATATATGAAAAAAATCTAGATGAAAAATTTGCTCCAGCATCTGTAACCAAAGTAATGACAATGCTTCTTGCTATGGAAGCAATAGATAATGGAGATTTAAAACTAGATGATAAAATAGTATGTAGTGCTAAAGTTAAGAGCATGGGTGGAAGTAGTATGATTCTTGATGAAGGTGAAGTAAGAACTGTTGAGGAAATACTAAAAGGGATAGCTATAGCATCAGGTAATGATGCAGCTGTAGCTATGGCAGAACATTTAGGTGGAAGTGAAGAATCTTTTGTTGATATGATGAATAAAAGAGCTCAAGAACTTGGTATGACTAATACAACTTTTAAAAACTGTACTGGGCTTCCAATAGAAGGACATTTAAGTACAGCTAGAGATATAGCTACAATGTCTATAGAACTTTTAAAACATCCTACAATATTAAAATATTCATCAATTTATATGGAGACAATATCAGAAGGACGTAAAACACCTATAGAACTTGTTAATCATAATAAACTTGTAAGATTTTACGAAGGCTGTGATGGATTAAAAACTGGATATACTGAAGAAGCAAAATATTGTATATCAGCAACTGCAGTAAGAAATAATGTAAGAATGTTAGCTGTTGTTATGGGCTCACCTACATATAAAATAAGAAACGCAGAAGCAAGCAAATTGATGAATTATGGATTTGCAAAATTTGAAAGTAAAAAAGTAGTAGCTAAAGATGAGGAAATAGAAACTATTCCATTAAACAAAAAAGGAGATAAGTTCTTTATTGCAAAAGCAAATGAAGGCTTAAATATAACTTTAGAAAAAGGTAAAGATGCAGAAATAACTAAAAAAATCAATATTGATATGGAGAAAAAACATTATAAAGAAGGGGACATAATAGGAACTTGTGAATACTACATGGGTGATGAATTAATAGGAACTGTTCAAATGTATACTGATAGAGAAGTAAAACAATCTCAATTTTTAAGAAATTTAAAAGATAATATAAGTAATATATTTGGAGTTGTAAACTTAGTTGAATTTTAAAGCATAAGTTTATAATATTAAATTAGGGATACTTTTGGTATCCCTTTTTATAATGAGAGATTTTTAAAATAAATATTCTAAACAAAATGTTAATATTTGGATTTAAAATTAGTTAGTTAGCTTATATATGATACTATAAAATTATTGTAGTAAAGAGTTATATAGGGAAATAAGCTCCAATTTAAATTTATTTAATAACTTTAAAATATAAAAACTATATAATTATGAGGGGGAACTATGAGAAAAAGTTTTATTATATTATTGATATCTACAATTATATTTACTGTTGGATGTAATAGAGATTTGAATAGTGTTCAGACTTTTTTAAATAAAAATGAAGCTAGTTACACAAATTCTATACCCAAATTAACAGAGTTACCACAATATGATCCTAATAATTATGGATCATTTCAGGTTGATGTAAGGGGGAAGGATTTATCACAGTTAGATTTAAGTGATGAAACTGATAATTTAGTTCATGCATCATTTGATACTATTACAAAGTGGCCTAAAAAACTTCCTAAAGAATATAAACCTAAGAAAATAATTAAATATGGAAAGAATCCTGGCTTAGGAGTAAAAACCATTCACAAAAGTGGCATTAAAGGAGAGAATGTTGGAATTGCAATAATTGATGGGATGTTATTAAAAGATCATGTGGAATATAAGGATAATCTTAAGTACTATGAAGAATTTCATAGTTTTGAAAATTCACCTACTATGCATGGAGCGGGAGTGGCATCTATTGCTGTAGGAGAAACTGTAGGAATAGCACCAAATGCAGATTTATACTATATTTCAACAAGTTGGGAAGACAGAGATAGTAGGTCTGGAAGTGTTGAGATGAATTTCGTATGGTTAGTAAAGGCTATTGATAAAATTTTAAAGGTAAATGAAACTTTAGAAGAAAATAAAAAAATTAGAGTTATTTCTCTTTCTATAGGAGTTAATCCTAAAGAAAAAGGATACGAAGAATTTATGGATGCTGTAAAAAGAGCAAAAGATAAAAATATATTTGTGGTTTCATCATCTTTAAAAAACACCTATGGATTTGCTTATGATGGACTTGGAAGAGATATATTGAGTAATCCAGATGAAATTTCATCTTATAAACCTAATTGTTATAGCGAAAAGCTTTTTTTTGATGATAATGATAAATTTTATAATATTAGAATTAAAGGTTTAAAAGAGAGTGAAGTATTATTTATTCCAATGGATTCAAGAACACTTGCAAGTGAAACAGGAAAAGAAGAGTATGCTTTTTATTCTCAAGGTGGTTGGAGTTGGTGTTCACCATATATTGCAGGGCTATATGCATTGGCTTGTCAGGTTAAACCCGATATTACACCAGAAGTATTTTGGAATACTGCGTTGGAAACTGGTGATGTTTTAAAAATTAAAAAGAATGATAAAGAATATGAGATTAAAAAAATTGTAAATCCTAAAAAATTGATTGATAAATTAAAAAAAGAAAGTTAAATTATATATAAGGTTATGGATATTATAAAAAGTTAATATCCATAACTTTTTTAACTACATAAAGACACAATAAAGTCTATTCTTTTACTAAATAATTTCATGTGGTATAATTAGAAAATATGAAAAAAGAAATTTATAAAGTCATAATATTTAATATAAGATTAAAATTGATGTTTTAATTTTATTTAATAATTTGGTTTTATATTCTTATAAAGGATGAGTTTTATATGTCGTTAAGTATAAAAATAACAAATTTTGAAGGCCCATTTGATTTATTACTCCATTTAATTAAGAAAAATGAAATGAGTATATATGATATAAAAATATTAGAAATAACTAATCAGTACTTAGGTTATTTAAAAACTATGCAAGAAATGGACTTAGAAATAACTTCTGAGTTTATTGTTATTGCAGCAACTTTAATAGAAATAAAGTCCAAGCTGTTGTTGCCTAAACCTAAAGTGGAAGAGTATGAAAATGAAGAAGATGCAGCAAAGGAGCTTGTGGAAAAACTAATTCAATACAAAAAATACAAAATGGTAGCTGAGTTTTTAGGTGAAAGACAGTTAGAAACTGGAGCTGTATTTAGTAAAAAACCAGAAATAATAGAAGAGAAAAATCCTAAAAAAGAAACTATTGCAGATTTATTAAAAAATAGAACAATGCTTGATTTATATAATTTATATAATGAGTTGATGAATAATTACCTTAATAAGATGAATGAAAAGGGAGATTTTTTTGAAGACAAAATAAAAATTGAAACCTTTAAAATAGAGGATAAGATGACAGAAATTACAACTCTTATGAAAACTTATCCTAAGATACATTTTTCAAGGCTTATAGAAGGATATAAAAGTAAAAGTGAAGCAATAGTAACTTTTTTAGCACTGTTAGAACTTATTAAAATAAAAACGGTAAATGTTATACAGGAAAAAAGTTTCTCAGATATATATGTAGAAAGAGTAGATGATATAGAAAGGACAGATGAAGATGAATAATTTGCATAAAGAGCAATTAGAAATCGAAGAAGTTTCACATAAGAAGGTATATTTTTCAATAATAGAGTCACTGCTTTATGCTAGTGGAGACCCTATAAGTTTATCATCTATAGCTTCAATAATAGAATGTTCTGTAGAATATACAGAGAAACTTATGAAAGATATTATGAAGATATATAAGGAAGACGAAAGTAGAGGCATTAAAATAATAAAAAATCACAAAGAATATCAATTTGTAACAAAACCAAAAAACTCTAGTTACATACAAAAATTATTAAAAACTAATGTAAGACAATCTTTGTCACAAGCAGCCTTAGAGACCTTATCTATAATAGCATATAGACAACCTATAACGAGAGTAGAAATTGAAGAAATAAGAGGGGTTAAAAGTGATAGAGCTATATATACCCTTATAGATAAAAATCTTATAAAAGAAAGTGGAAAAAAAGATGTTGTTGGACGACCTAATTTATATGGTACAACAGATGAATTCCTAAAATATTTTGATTTTGGAAATATAGATGAACTTCCTTCTTTAGAAACTTTTAATGTAGAAGAAATTGAAAGCAAAGAAAAAATTGAAACAGTTTAATATAATTAAGGATTAAAATAAAGCAGTAATTAATTTACTGCTTTATTTTACGAAAGGAGATATATTTATATATCTAAGTCATCTATAGTACCAAACTCATCATTGTCACAACAACATTTCTTATTATTCTTAGTATCTTCTTTATAATCATCATCTTTTTTGAAAAGGTCTTTTACCATATCAAAAACTTGAGGTATACTATCTATTAATTTATCATAACTATTATTGTGATCTACTGAAAGCAATCTTACAGAATCACCTTTAACTACTAAAAAACCTACTGGCTTGATGCTTATTCCTGCACCAGAACCACCACCAAAAGGATTATTTATAGAATTTTTATTTTTGTCACTTTCGAATTCTGATCCACCAGATCCAAATCCAAAGGAAACTTTAGATATAGGTATTATAACTGTACCATCATAAGCGGTAACGGGTTTACCAACAATTGTGTCAACATCGATCATATCTTTTATATTTTCCATGGTTGCTTTCATAAGATTTTCTATTGGATGATTATCCATTTTATAAACTCCTCCTTAACAGCAATTTAAGTAATACATAAATTTATTACTTAACAGCTTATACTGGCTGTGAAATTTTAACTTTATCTTTTCTTTTTATGTTTTTAAAGACTAAAAAGCATACATATATAATTTTTGCTAAACTTATAAAAAATATACACTCTGTTTCCACATTAATGTAACTTTTATTAAACTCAAAATCTAAATCATATTTAAAATCATTAACTTTAAAAAAGAGTTTTAAAATTAATTGCAAAAGTACAAAACCTTGATGAGCATATCCATAGACAATAGCAGTATGTGCTGCATCTGAAAGCGAATAATCAACTTTCGATTTAATTTTCATCTTTACTTTGAATTTATTATAAATTAAATCATTTAATAAACTTTTTATATCTATTGAAGAAAGTTTATCTTTTGAAAATTTTCTTTTAATACCACCTTCTTTAGAAGGTTCTTCTTTTTTTTCTATATTTATCTTATTAGATTTAGTTTTTTTATCTAAATTTAAATTTTTTTTATAAATAAAAATTTCTAGTTTTTTATTTATATATTTCAGTTTTAATTTTAGAGGAATAGGACAAAATAATATTGCTAATATTATTGTTAAAATAAATAAAAAATAATTCATAGTTATCCTCCAATAAATAAAATAGGATTTTAAATTTATAATTAAATAGCTATAAGTTATCCTAACCATATTGGGAAATAATATTCACATTTAGCATAATTTTCAAAGTAATATATAGAGGTGAGAAAAATGAAAAAAACACATATAAAATCTCTTTCAGTAATACTTGTAGCAATTCTTATTATTAAAATATTTAGTACTGTATGTTATGCAAGTCCTAAAAAATTAAGAGTAAATGCAGGAAGTGCAATTGCGGTAGATAGTTTAAGTGGAAGGGTATTATTTGAACAAAATTCTCGTTCTTTAGTACCAGTAGCGAGCACTACTAAAATAGTAACTGCTTTAGTAGCATTAAGTTATGGCGATTTAGAAGAGGAATTTACTATTTCAAAAAATTCAGCAGCAATAAGAGGGTCTACAGTTGGATATAAAGCTGGGGAAAAGATTACATTATATGAATTGTTATATGGACTTATGTTTAAATCAGGAAATGATGCAGCAATAGCAATAGCAGAAGGTATTGGAGGATCTGTAGAAGGTTTCTGTAGTATTATGAATGAATATTGTATTCAAATAGGAATGTTAGATTCTCATTTTGAGTCGCCACATGGTCTTGATAGTCAAAATCATTATTCAACAGCATATGATTTAGCTATAGCAACTAAAAAAGCTAAAGAAAATCCCATTTTTCATGAAATTGTATCTTCAAAATCAATAGATAAATCAAAACATGGATTTACAAGAGATTATCAAAATATAAATAAACTTTTATATCAAATGCCTAACGCTAATGGTGTAAAAACAGGATATACTGGAGGCGCTGGAAAATGTCTTGTTTCATCAGTAAACATGGGAGAGGGAGATATAATAATGGTAACTTTAAATTGTACTCCTAGATGGGAAGAAACAAAAAAAATCTTTAATTATGTAGATGAAGTTTATGATTATAAAAAAGTAATTTCAAAGGGCGAAGTGCTAAAGAACATAGAAATAGAAAATGGTGATGGAAAGCTAAACTTGATAAGTAGAAAAGACGTAATTCTTCCAGTTAAAGAAGATGAAAAATTAAATATAGAAGTAGATGTACCAGAAAATTTAAAAGCACCAATAAGCGAAGAAGAAAAAATAGGAACTGTTAGAGTAAGTGATGAAAATGGAAAAATAGTTTATGAATACATGCTATCTCAAAATGAAATAGAGAAAAAACCTATATATAAAATAATAAAAGAAAAATTATTAAACTAAAATTATTAAATTGCCTTATATTTAAGGCAATTTTTTGTTTTGTAGTTTTAGTTATAAAATGTAACAAAATGCTTATGATGTAAATATTCTAATAGTAGAGTATTATAGGAGGTTTTGAAATGAGTTATGAACCTTATACTTGCATAGACTGCGGAAGTGAATTTTGTCCCTGTCATTTGGCGGAGTCTGGTAATTGTATACTATGTTCACATTTAGATGGTAAAGATTTTTGTGACTGTTGCAATTGGAATGGGGTTTGCATCTACCAAGAATTTGTTACAAATAATTTTAAAAGCAAACCGGGAAGAAAACATCAAAGATGCAAAGTTTTATATAAAGAAATATTAGAAGATAAAATATTAATATTAAAAATATCTGCTAGTGATAAACTTGTTAGTGAACTTGCTAGTCCAGGAAGTTTTGTATTTTTACGAAGAGAAGATACAGAAAGCAATTACGACACCCCTATTTCTATCATGGAAAATGATGGGGAAAATAGTACTTTAACTTTTGCAGTTGAATTAAAGGGATTAAAGACAAAAGAACTAGCAAAAGCTAATAAAGATGATTATTTATTGGTTAAAGGACCATTTTGGAATGGTATTTTAGGTGTAAAATCAATTTTAGAAACTAAGAAAAAGCAATGTTTACTTATTGCAAGAGGCATAGGACAGGCGCCTATGATTCCAGTTATAGAGTGGTTGCATCATAATGAAAACAAAATTATAACTATAATAGATAAAAGTCCATTTGAAAATATATTTATAAAAGATAAACTTATAAAGTATTCAGATAAAGTTATAGAATGTACCAGTATAATACCTGGTGGATTATTAAGTGGGAAATTTAAAAGAGTTTTAGAAGATATACTAAATGAAAATGATATTTCAATAGTACATTGCGATGCAGCAGATATTTTAAATTACCAGATTATGAGAATTGTAGAAGCCCATGACAAGGATATTAAGTTTTCTTGCAGTAATAATGAAAAAATGTGTTGTGGTGAAGGGGTTTGTGGTTGTTGTACAAGAATAAATAATGATGACAAACTAAGAAGATTGTGCAAAATACAAACTGAACCTAAGTACATTTTAGAGGGGAGGAGAACACTGTGAAAGTCGTTGTAATTGGTGGTGGATGGTCTGGAGTAGCTGCTGCAATAACAGCAAAAAAAGCAGGTGCAGATGTTACATTAATAGAAAAAACAGATTTATTACTAGGACTAGGAAACGTAGGAGGAATAATGAGAAACAACGGAAGATATACAGCAGCAGAAGAATTATTAGCGTTAGGTGCTGGGGATTTAATAAATATAACAGATAGAAATACAAGGCATAAAGATATAGATTTTCCAGGGCATAAGCATGCTTGGCTTTATGATGTAAATAAAATTGAGCCAGATGTAAGAAGATATGTTGAAGGGCTTGATATAGAGATTAAAGTTGTAACTAGAGTAGTAGATGTAGAAAAAGATGGAGATAAATTAAAAGGTGTTTATATTAATGATGGCTCCTTTATAGAAGGTGATGTTTTTATTGAAACCACAGGTTCTACAGGTCCAATGGGTAATTGTTTAAGATATGGAAATGGATGTTCTATGTGTGTTTTAAGGTGTCCATCTTTTGGACCAAGAATAAGTATAAGTTATAGAGCAGGTATTGAAGATATAAAAGGTGAAAGAGATGAAGATGTTTATGGAGCATTTAGTGGTTCTTGCAAATTAGCTAAAGAAACTCTTTCAGATGAAATAGTAAAACAATTAGATGAAACTGGTGTTGTAGTGTTAACAGTACCGAAAGAAGATATAAATTTAGATAAATTAAAACAAAAGGTATGTCAACAATATGCACTAAAGGAGTTTGCGGAAAATATAGTATTACTAGATACAGGACATGCAAAACTTATGACTTCTTATTATCCATTAGAAAAATTAAGAAAAATACATGGATTAGAAAATGCCAAGTTTGTAGATCCATATGCAGGAGGAAAAGGAAATTCTATAAGATATCTATCAGTAGCACCTAGAAGTGATGATATGAAAGTTGATGGACTTTCAAATTTATTCTGTGGCGGAGAGAAAAGTGGGTTATTTGTAGGTCACACAGAAGCCATATGTACAGGAAGTCTCGCAGGACACAATGCAGTAAGAAATTACCTAGGAATGCCACTGTTAATACTTCCAAGAGCATTAGCAATAGGAGACTTAATAGCCTATGCTAATGAAAAAGTAAAAACAAAAGAAGGACGAAGAAATAGATATACCTTTGCAGGTGCAGAGTACTTTAATAGAATGAAAGAGCTAGGGTTATATACTATAGATAAAGATGAAATATATAATAGAGTAAATAAACTTAATTTAGATGGAATATTTAATGAAAAGTTGATATAAATTTTAAATAAAAAGTAATAATGAGCTATTGCATAATTAACTAAAATTAGTTGTGTGATAGCTTATTTTTATGAAAATAATTTTTGTTTTTAAAATTATATATTATAGTGTAACAATAATATACATGACATTATAAAGGAATTTTAAAATTTTTATGGAAATAAGTATTATGATAAAGAGATTATAACAAAGGATTTAATAAATTTCAGTTTATGGTTTGTAGGAATATTAATTATTAGTTGTTTATATGTATAGGGTTCCAAGTTGACTTTTAAAATTATCCATTCCAAAACTTGGATATCCCAAATAGTGAGACATGCTCTGAATCACTTAGAACTCAACACTATATTTTGTATAAAAATATTTTAAAGTTATTGAATAAATTTAAATTTGAGCTTGTTTCCCTATAAGAATAGCTTTAAAGAAAAATAGAAAAATCAATTGCAGTATTGATTACATAGGTGGAACTTCAGTAGTATTTTTTATAATTTGGTCATTAGATTTAAGATACTTTAGCGATAATATAAATGTTATTTTAGTTAGCTTTATTGCCTTGATAGTATTAAAAAGTAATAATGAACAAATTTAAAATGCTAATCTGTGAAATCTTTAAAGAAACTCTAAATATATTTTCATCTGATTCTTATGCCTACCATGAGAAGCGACGTCCTTGGATTAGGTCAAAAAAATCAAACAAAAATTTTGAAAGTATAAATGTGGTGAGATTTATGTATTTTGAAACTAAAAGATTGGCTTTAAGAAATTTTGAAATTAAGGATTTAGAAGAATTAGTAGACTATAGAAGTAATGATTTATGCTCAAAATTTCAACGAGGTCAATTTAAAGATAATAAAAATTTAACAAAGCTTATTGAAAAGAGTAAAAATGATGATTTGTTTTCTATAGGCAAAAAGCGTTTGGCTATTATTTTCAAAAAAACAAATGAAATTGTTGGAGATATTTTTATTTCTATAGAAAATCGAACTATTTCACTAGGCTATACAATTTCATATAAATACCATAGGCAAGGTTTTGCTTATGAATTACTTTCAGCATTAATTAAAGAATTACATAATCATTATGATAAATATGAATTTGTGGCTTGTGTTGAAAAAGAAAATATTGCAAGTAAAAATCTTATGTTAAAGTTGGGATTTATAAATGAAGGTTATGAAGAAAAAATTAGTTCATTAGTTTTTAGTAAATATGGTCTAAAATAAATAGGTTTGTTATGAAATTTTAAATGTTAAGGAGAAATAAAGTGAAAAATTTTAGTATAAGGTTCAGAGAACTAAGTGATGATGAATTTGATAAATTCGCTGAATGGGACATTTTAGATTATTCAAAAGATTTGATAAAATCAGGTCTATGCAGTAAGGAAGATGCACTTGAAAGTGCTAAAAAAAGTTTCCATGGATTTTTACCAGAAGGAAAATATACAAAAGATAATTTTATTTATATGGTTGTAAATAGTAATAATGAAGATGTGGGGATTATTTGGTACCAAAAGTATCAGAAAGATATAGCATTTATATGTGATTTTTTAATATATGAAAATTTCCGTAGACAAGGATATGGAAAGCAGACTTTACTTTTAGTTGAAGAAGAAGCAAAAGAAAAGGGACTTAAAAAAGTGTTATTTAACGTTTTTAAATATAATAAACCTGCTTTTTCATTATATAAAAGCTTAGAATACAAAATAATAGATGAAGTAGGAGAGAATATATCTATGTTAAAAAATATTTAAAATTTCAAATGAAATAGGATAGTTTAATATTGAATATCTGAAAATTTGATTATAACTGTTATTATAGAGATTATAATTAGATAAATATTAGTATATAACTTAAAGACTTGTTTAGTACAGGTCTTTTTGTGTATAAATATATAAATTAATACTAAATTTTACATAAAAATGATATAATAGAAAATGTAAAAATACAAAATAAGGGGAATTAAAGAAGTGAATAGGAATAAAAAAATATTAATAATTTGCATAATTGCTATCATGATTATAAGTGGAGGAATAGGTTATGGTATCAGCAAACATATTAAGAAGATAGAGCGAGAAGCTATTGAAAAAACTAAAATAGTAATGCAGAAAGAACAAGAAGAGAAAGAAAAGGTTGAAAAAGAGAAAGTCGAAAAGGAAAAGAAGCAAAAAGAAGAAGAACAGAAAAAGAAGGACGAAGAGGCTAAAAAAGAACAAGAGATAGAAAATCAGAAACAAATAGAAGAAGAACAAGCAAGACAGCAAGAGGAGCAACAACAGGTAGAGGAGTCTCAAGAGTTAGAGCAGCAGGAAGTATCAAATCAACAGGCAGATAGCAAATTTAATCCTAAGCCATATTTTCCATCAGATATTGAAATTGAGAGTGCTATATTAAATTCATTTTCAAACTATATGAGAAGTAACTCAGAAATTATAGTGGAGATTGCAAAGAAAGATAAGAAAATTACAACATCAAGAAGTGTTGAGGATTTAGCTATACAATTTTTAAATGAAGTTAAGTCAACAGAATATTATAAAGAAGGTAAAGGTCAAGGAATTTTAAATTATATATATGAGCAAACACCTAATTTTTTGTTGAATAATCTTTTAGTAGATATTCCAAGTACATAAACGTATATTTGAATTAGTTATTTATAGAATATTCATAATTTTATTTTTGAAATAGGAGATATAAATATGTCAAGTTTAATTAATAAAAATGTATTTAAAATCTATAATCAAGATATATTTTTAAGGGATACAGGTGTTGAAGATATAGATGATTATATAATTTGGAACACAAAAGAAGTTGAATGGCAAGATTGGGATGCTCCTTGGGAAAAAGAAGAAAATGTAAATATAGGCGAATTAAAAATTGAACTATTAAAAAAACTAAACAAAGATTTACCCAAAATACGTAGTAGATTAGAGGTATGTTATGTTAATGGGGAACACATTGGTTGGGTTTCATCATATTTTATTGATGGAAATAAAACAAAGTTTGCAATAGGAATTGATATTGTAAATAATGAATTTAGAAATAAAAAGTTGGGTGAAGCTGCATTTTCATTATTTATTTCTTATGTATTAAAATCAAAACAATCATTAGATATATACACACAAACATGGTCAGTAAATGAGAGAATGATAGGACTTGCTAAAAAATGTGGATTTAAAGAAGTAAATAGAGAAATCAATATTAGGAAAGTTATAGGAAACCTTTATGATGGATTAACTTTCAAATTAAATAAAGAATTATTTTGGAATAGGTTCAAATATTTAAAATAAGGTTATTTGCTTTAAGACTAGAATATAAAGTTAAATATATTTTAAAGGATGCTGTTTAGCATCCTTTATTATTTATCATAGAAATAAATTTAACTTATAATAAATTAAATTTAAGAGTTATATATTTACGATTGATACCTTCACAATCAGCTATAGTTTCAATGCAAAAACCTTCATAGTTATTTACTAAAATTGTTATAATTATAGGTAATATTAATATATATTTGTATATTATAAATGCGAATAAATTTATAATATAATAAATAGCAAGATAATATAGAAACTGAATTAAAATATAAAGCTTCTAATTGAGTAGTTGAATAAATATAGTTCATTGGAGAATAAGAGTTTTTTTATTGTTATTTTAATATGTTGAGTGAATAATGATTTTTATAAAAAATTTGTTACATATAATTTAATTTGTATTATTTTTTATTTAGAAATTGTATAGAGTGAACGATTAGAACTACTTTTGTAATTAGAAATGTAATAAAAAAGGACTATATATAGTATTATTGAATAGTAACTGTAAGTGTAAAAAATTAAAACAATGAGAAGAAAATTTAAAATTATAGATTGTTTTAGAGGAAAGAGATAATGAAAGATATTAAATTTTATACCATCTTACAAGAAGAGGTCAGTAATAAGAAATACAATAAATATCGTAGACGTATTGATGATATAAAAGATAAATATAAAAATGAGCTAAGTTTTGATTTGGAAAGAATACAAAAAGAAAAAATGAAAAATTTTTCTTTGGAATAATTATAATATATGGGTTAGCTATAATTTTATTTTTTTGATATTTCTTTATCAAAATAAATGAAAAAATTAAAATATATAGTATAATAATAGAAGCACTTATTGAATTAGAACAAGAGACGCAATCTATACAGAATGATTAAGGTAAAGAAAAGAATAATATTTAGGGAGTTATTAAAGGTAAATTATAATTAATGTTGAAAAAATATTATTAGATGTACAGGTATAAAGGAATGAGAAAAATAAGAAAAAAATGTTCTATTATTTTATTAATAGTTTTAATTAGTTGTGTTACTGGTTGTAGTAAAGTAAATTCAGATATTGAAAGTTATCTTAATACAGGTAGTAACATTGATTCAAATGCAAAGGATTTCATGCCTAAGTTAGATGACTTGCCTACATATAAAGATATAACATATAAATATACTAATAAATCAATGGTTATATTTCAAGCTCATTCAGTTGTTCTTGTTGTAAGTTATGATGATGAAACATATAAAAATGAAAAAGCTAAACTAGAAGAAAAATATAATTTTTTAGATTCAAAAGTTAGTTTAGATTCAATGTATAACGTAGATGATGGTGAAGATAAATATGTTATACCAGAACATGAATTTTTAATAAACAGCTATAATTTTAGAGTTGCAGATGAAAATGAAAAAAATAATAGAAAATTTCCAAAAGCTTTTGGTATGATTGGAACATCTGATAAAGAAAAAAGTATAGCATACTTATATTTTTATGATCAAGACTTAGATTATATTGGAGATAAAGATGAAAAACAGCCTATGGCTAATTTCGTTAAAACTTATTTTAAATATAAATTTTAGTGATAGTACTTTTAGTAATGGTATTACTACAGATATATATTTTTTAGGAATAAACATGTAGTAAGATTTAAAATTAATTAAAATAGGTAATTAAAAAGACAAGCTGTATCAATTATTTTGAGACAGCTTTCTTTTGATTTATAGAGTTCCAATTTGACTTTTAAAATTATCCATTCCAAAACTTGGATACCTAAAATAGTGGCACATGTTCCGAATCACTTAGAATGCAACACTACATCTTGTATAACAATAGTTTAAGGTTATTGAATAAATTTAAATTGGAGCTTGTTTTTCTATACTAATAACCTATCCCTTGAACAATCCACTTTGTTTTATTTTTATCATTAGATCTTATTAATGTTATATATGGACCAACAACTTCATCAATATTAGTGCTTATACCATATATATTATAAAATAATATATCATTCTCTGTGTAATTTATAAGAGATTTGTTATATCTTTTCACCTCATATATTTTATATTTTAAAGTTTCTTCATTCATTTTAGTAGGTTTAACAAAAAAAATATAACATTTATCATTTGATTTATTTCTCTCCTTAAAAAGATTTTCATCATGAGAAAGAAATTCAGTAGTAACTTTTTCATATAATTTAAAATTATTTGTATTAGCACTTTTAAAATACAATCTTATTGTATATTGTGGCATAAAAGGCATATAGAATGGAATTATAAAAAATAATATTATGAAAATTAAAAATATTAAAGATAATAATTTTAATTTTTTATAATTCTTTAATATACTCGTGATTGTGAATGGGGTTAATCTTTTCATAATACATATCTCCTAACTTAATTATCATATTGGAACTGGTTAATTATAAAGAGAATTTATGCAATTACTTATTATAAAGAATAGCAATAAGTCTCGCTTATTATAAAGTTTTTAATCAGAGGAATTTAGTTTTATTATAGTAAATAAATCTATATAAATAATTAAATTTTTATTGTGTTTCCATAAAGTTAACATATAATTAATTTTAGATTATTAAATAGATTTATACATTCAATCATAATAGTAGGAATTTTAATATGTTATATTGAATTAGTAGAAATGTTTATTGAAAAAAGCATGAAAATAATAATAACTTTTTTTCAATATTCTTATTAAATTATTCAAGTTTCTGATAAAAGATAAAGAGGGAGAAAAATAAATAAAAAGAAAAAATTTGGGGTGGAAATTATTTAGACAGTTCAGAAAGACAAAACTTAAAATATTCACCATTAAAGGAGTAGTATTTAATATTGCAGATTAGAATAAGTAAAATATCATATAAAAAATGGTCTGTATTAGAATGAAGTTTTATACTTTATTCTAATACAGACCATTCTTTGTTTTAGCAATAAATTTATATAGTGAAACAAGCTTCCATTTAGATTAAAAAATAGAAAAGTAAATAGAGAATAAATGTTTAGAATTATTAAAATGGGAATAATTCTAGATATATGATTATAAATAGAAAAATATAAATTGAGTTATGAATAGCTAATAAATTTTATGTTATATACTTTGGTAGCAATGGAGGATATATATTATGAATATGTTAAAAAAAATTGATAAGAAGAGAAAAAGAATAGTTGAAGTTTTTCAAATAGTAGAAATTATATTTTATATGGGAATAATGCTTATAAAAGAGTTACTGCTTATCTTTGTAAATGGTTCAATACAAAGAGTGAAGATGCTATTTTAATACATAGGAAAAATCATAAAATTGGGATGGGGATGAGTACCTATGAAGATGGTGATGAATTATATAATGTAGAACTTAATGTATATTTAAATGGTACTAAAAAATTAATTAAAAGATAGGATTCTAATTATTGCAGGTGGTTTTTTGATGTCTCCTTTATTTTTATTTTAAATTTAAAGATTATTAAGCAAAGTACTAATTAAAGCATAGTTTATATTATAGCAATTAAAAAAATAAGTCTAATTATTATACAAAGATATTTAGAATGAAAAATAAAAATATATAGAATATTATCTTTTATTTTTAATAGTTTTTTACTCATTTTAAGATTAAAATTTTTAAATGCTGTATTTAAAATAATAGATAATATCATCACAATTGAACCAATGAATAGGCTAAAGGAGGAAGAACAACTTGAAATTAAAAGGAATAGATGTAAGTGAACATCAAGGAATTATAAATTGGGACAAGATAAAAGGTCAAATAGATTTTGCTATTATTAGGGTTGGCTATGGAGATAACATGACTAGTCAAGACGATAGTCAATTTAAAAGAAATATACAAGAATGTGCTCGTTTAGGTATTCCTGTAGGGGTTTATATATACTCTTATGCAGTTACAATAGACCATGCCAAAAGTGAAGCAGAACACGTTTTAAGAAATATAAAAGGTTACAAGTTAGATTATCCAGTATACCTTGATTTAGAGGACGATGGAACTACAGGAACTTTGAACAATAGTGTCATAGCATCTATAGCTAAAACATTTTGCGATATTATAGAAGCTGCTGGATATCATGTTGGAATTTATGCTAACACTTATTGGTTTAATAATAAACTTACAAGTGATATATTTAATAGATATGATAAATGGGTAGCAGAATATAATTCTAATTGTAATTATAGAGGTAATTATGGTATATGGCAGTTTACAGATAGTGGAACTTTTGATGGGGTTAATGGACAAGTTGATACGAATTATTGCTATGTAGACTATCAATCTATTATAAAAAAATCTAGCTTGAATGGAAGTGAAAAAAATTTGAAAGTTTATAGAAATGTTGTTGTTTATGCTAAAGGATCAGACGCAGATGAATGTATAGCTAAAATTTTATCATGGAAACTAGAAGATTGCATTGTGGTTAATCATGAAGAATATGTAAAAGGTATGGGTAAAAGTGTTTATAGTGTTGGAGCATTAACCGGTGTAGAGGCTAATGTTTATATACGCGGTAAAAATAGAGAAGAAACTCTTAAGCTTGCTGAGGAAAAGGTAGGGTTAAGATAAGATTAACTCTTAATTAAAAGTTACTAATATAGAATAAATAATATAAAAATACCCACATATTAAGCTTGTCTAGTTTAATATGTGGGTATTATATTAAAACCTAATATTGTATTAGATGATTTTTAGTTAGTGTAGAAAATATAAAATTATATTTATAATTATTTAACACCAAAATATCCAGTCAAATAGGCCACAGCCACAATCATCACAACAGTTATTGTTCCAATCAGTTAAACAGTGGTCAATCCAATTGTTATTACAATCATTGTTGCAGTCATCCCAATTATCACAGCAGTTGTTGTTACAATCATTATTACAGTTGTTGTTACAATCATTGCAACAGTTATTATTCCAATTGTTACATGACATAAAAATCCCCCCAAAAATTAATATATATTTATATATTATAATATGAGATTATGATGTATTTGATATTCAAATTATGGGAGTACTTTGAATTAGAAAAATACTTATATAAAGGAATTCTGAAACTTTTATTGAATTACATAGGCGAATAAACTTATGTTTAAAGTTGGGAATTAATTTAAGAATTAATTTTATTATAATATATAAGAAAAACAAATTTAAATTTACGTGGGAGGTCTATGTATGATTCGAAAAATGAAAAAGGAAGATTTACTTTATGTAAAACAGTTAATGCAATCAATTCCTGACTTTTGGCATCCAAACTGGAATAATAAGACGTTAGAAAAAGCATTTAATTCATCTAATGCTATTGTATTTGTCTATGAAATTGAAAATAAAATAGTAGGTTGTATATTTGCATATGATTTTGGATTTAGGGCTTATATTGCAAAACTTGCTGTTTCTAAAGAAATGCAAAAACATAGGATTGGTAGTAAACTTCTTGAACATGTAGAAAATATTCTAATGGAGAGAAACTGTGAATTAATTATGACTGATGCTTTACCATCATCAGAATCATTTTATTTAAAATTAGGTTGGACACATCCCTATGCAAAGCTTGTAAGAAAGAGGTTAATTAAATAAATGTAGAATATTTTAATGGACATTATGAAAAAAATGTATTCAACTATTATAGCAAATGCAACTCCAGAAAAAACTTATTAATATAAAGTAATAGCATTAGAAAATCGCAAAAAATTTTATGTTATGTGGGAGGGATGATAATATGATATATAGATTAGCAACAGAAAAAGATATTCCGACACTTTCAGAAATGAGGTGGCAACACGAATATGAAGAAGAAGGAAATTTTGAGATTTCAAAAGAAGATTTTATTAAAGAGTGTAATGTATTTTTAGTAAATGGTTTAAAAACTGAAAGTTGGGAATATTGGATAGCTGAAGATAGTAATAAAATTGTTTCAAATATATATATAAATAGAATAAGAAAGGTACCTAAACCACAAAAGTTATTTGCAGAAATAGGATATGTAACAAATGTTTATACAAAAATAGAATTTAGAAACAAAGGTATAGGATCGGAGCTTATAAAAAAAGTGAAACAATGGGCATTATATAATAAAATTGAATTGTTATTTGTTTGGCCAAGTGAAAGGTCGATAAACTTTTATAAACGTCATGGATTTTTAATAGAAAATGAAGTTATGGAATTAGAAATATAAATAAAATATTGGTTTTTATACAATAAGTGAAAATATTGTAAAAATTGAGAAATATTTGACAATTAAACAAAAAATAGTTAAAATAGTGTATGAAAATGATTACAGACTTATTGTATTATAATAAATATATTTTTTATAAATATGTTTATTAACTATGATTACAGGGGGAAGAAATAATAGTGGATACATCTATAATTGAAAAAACAGAAATATCATCAAAAAGGGGATTATCAGGAAGTACATTAAAAATTATGGCAATAATTTTAATGTTTATTGACCATCTTGCAGCAATGTTAATATTAATGGGTATATATTCTAAAAAAATACCTTATACTGGAGATATGAATACATTAAATGGCATATATTTAATGATGAGAGCTGTAGGACGTATATGTTTTCCAATATTTTGTTTTTTGCTTGTTGAAGGATATGTTCATACAAGTAATAAAAAGAAATATGCATTTAGACTTTTTATATTTGCTTTAGTTTCTGAAATACCTTTCAATTTAGCATTTGGTAATAAAATGTTTATACCAATTTCTAGATTAAATAATGTGTTTTTCACATTGTTTTTAGGAGTATGCGTAATGTATATAATTGAAGTTATTAATAGCAAAAAAATGAATAAAGTAGTTAATATATTTTGTATTATAGCTACTATAGTGTTATTTGGAATAATGGCTAAATTTATAAAATGTGATTTTACTTATTACGGAATACTTTGTATAGCTCTTTTTTATATATTTAGAGAAAAGAGATTGTTACAAATATTATCAGGAGCTATTGTATTTTTATATGAGGTACCTTCAAGTTTGGGAATAGTGTATCTCTCACTACTTGCAATCTATTTTTACAATGGAGAAAGGGGTTTGAAAATAAAATACTTTTTTTATCTTTTTTATCCAGCACACTTACTAATACTATACTTTGTAAGATTATATTTGACAACAAGGTAAATAAAGTTAATTTATAAAAATGTTTAATGAAAAACTAATATAAATTTAATATAAAAAATAATAGGGAATGTCTTAAAATATAAACTTATTTTAGGATATTCCTTTTTTTAGTGCTATTAACTGGAAATTAATAGTGGTAATGATAAAGGTCATATTAAAATTAAGGTAACATAAAAGTATAATGATATTCTAATTACTGAATGGTTACAAGGATATATTTTTGTGTTAATGTTAACTTTTATCAGATAAAATTGCATATTACCGAAGTTGATTTTAAATTATTAATATCCATAATATTTTTAATATTATAATAAATATTAAACTCATGTACACGTTTAAATTTAACAGTTATAATTTAAAATGAAATAAATTTTAGGAGGATTTTAATATTATGAAAAAAATTTACAAAAGATGGTGGTTTTGGCTTGCTATAATCATTATAGTTATTGCGATTAAGGGAGCATCTGGATCGGATAATAATAATAAAACTGATGAATCTGCAACATCATCGTCTCAAAATAACAAAGAGAAAGAAGCGAAAACTAAGGTTACATATGAAAATTTCTTAAAAATAGGAATGGATCAAAGTTATGAAGAGGCGTGTGAAGTATTAGGAGAGGGTACAGAGACAACTTCTTCTGATATTGGAGGAATTACTACTAAAATGTATACATGGACAGGTAGTGGAATATCAAATATGAATATAACAGTTCAAAATGGAGTTATTACAGGAAAAGCTCAGGCAGGATTGAAAAAAAGTGATGCAAACATAACATTAGAAAAATACAATGAAATTAATGAAGGAATGAGTTTAGAAGAAGTAAATTCAATTCTAGGAGAAGGAGAGTTAACTTCACAATCAAAGGTAATGGATATAGATAGTTGTATATATTCTTGGATAAATAAGGATGGAACAAATTGTAATGTAACATTCCAAGGTGACGTAGTTACTATGAAAGCTCAATTTAATTTAAAGTAATATAATGAAAGTTTAATCTAACTATATTTGAGAAAATTTCACAATATATATTTACAGTTAAAAAACATAAAAAATAGAGACAAACTTCACATTTTATTGTATAAATTATTTTGCACAATAAAATGTGAAGTGTATATATTATAAAAACAATTTAACATGAAAATCACCAATAAGCCAGTTCTATTTAACATTGAATTCGTTTATTTTTAAATTATGAGAATACTATAGGGTTCCAAGTTAAGTTCTAAAATTATTCATTTATCAAATGAGAAAACTCAAATTAATATTTTATCAATAACTAACAGATTATTTTAGTTAAAAGTTAAGAGTGAATAGTGAACAGTTGTGGTTATTGCTATTCACTTCGTTCCTAGTAATTCTCAACGTATATTTTATAAGCTTTCAAATCAAATTATATTGATAGATTTTTTAAAATCATTTTCAGAAAGTGGTTGCCACTTTCATCCTGCCAATAAACATTACACGCCTTTTTTATACATAGAGACTTTTCCTGATAATGAAAAAATCCTTAAATATTATAATAATCGTTGGCATATTAAAATATTTTTTAGGTGAACAAAAAATAACCTTGTATTAAACATTTATCAAGTAAGGTTGGCACAATCTATTGATAGATTGTTATTTTAAATTTTATTAACGTATACTAACTGTTTAATCGAAGAAAATGAGAACGATTTCTTTAGTGGAGGATTATTAATTTGTAGAAATGAAATTAAAAAAGATAATATTCAATGGATTCATAAATAAGTAAAAAATAATGTAGATATAGAAACTGTTTTTAAGGTTATGAATATAGCATAGATTAAAATAACTATTTAATAGGGATAATTAGGGGGGATAAAAATGTCAATTATTGGTATAGATTTAGGTACTACAAATAGTTTAGCAGTAGTTTACCGTAATGGTAAAGTTGAAATGATTCCTAACCAGTTTGGCGAATACCTTACACCAAGTGTGGTGAGTATTGATGATAATGAGAAACTAATAGTGGGAAAAATTGCAAAGGAACGTTTGGTAACCCATGCTAATCAGACAGCTAGTTTATTTAAACGCAATATGGGTACTAATAAAAAAGTTTTATTAGGTAAAAAATATTTTTTACCAGAAGAACTTTCAGCATTAGTTGTAAAACAATTAATTGAAGATGCAAAAAATTATTTAAAAGAAGAAATCCATGAATTGGTAATTAGTGTACCTGCATATTTTAATGCAAAACAACGTAAGGCAACTAAAAAAGTGGGAAATACTTTAGGAATTAAAATTGAACGTTTAATCAATGAACCATCAGCAGCGGCTATTGCTTGTCATAATAATGAGGATTATGAAACATTTATTGTTTTTGATTTTGGTGGAGGAACTTTGGATATTTCTTTGGTTGATTGTTTTGACAATGTGGTTAGTATTACTTCTATAGCTGGTGATAATCATTTAGGGGGAAGTGACTTTGATCTAATATTAGCTAAATATTTTTGTAGCAATAATAATATAAACTTTGAACAGTTAGATAGTGCAAAAAAAGAAAGTTTAATTTTAAATAGTGAACGTGTGAAGATTCAATTACAAACTAGGGATAGTGTTTTGATGCAACACAATCTAGATGGAGTTTACTATAGTTGTATGATTACACTTGATATTTTGAAAAAAATTACAATGTCAATCTTCAATAGAATTAAGGTTATTATTGGAAAAGCTGTAAAAGATAGTGGTTTCAGTGCGGATGAAATAGACAGTTTAATTTTAGTTGGTGGTTCTAGCTATATGCCAATTGTTAAAGAATATCTAACAAACTTAATTAGAGTACCAGTTATTCAAGATAATGAAATAGATTATCTGGTAGCTAAGGGACTAGGCAAATATATAGGAATTAAGCAACGTGATGAAACAATAAAGAATATGGTTGTTACTGATATTTGTCCATTTTCACTTAGTACAGGTACTCATAATGAAATTGATAACGGTAACTTATATTCCACTGTGATTATTCCCCAAAATACAGTTTTACCAGCTAGTTATACTAAAAGATTACAGGTTGTGGAAGTTGGTCAAAGAGAAATAAATATAGAAGTATACCAGGGAGAAGGGATGTATGTTAAAAATAATCTTTTCTTAGGTGCTACAACCATTAAATTGCCTAAGAATTTAAAAGAAAAAGAACAATTTAATATAACTTATTCTTATGATATTAATTCCATGCTTTACATTGAGGTAGAAATTATATCCACAGGCGAAAAAACAGTTTTAACAATAGGAGAAGATAATATTTTACAAAATATCCATGACGTTAAGAACCTTAATGCAATCAAGGATATTTCTTTAAAATTAAATCAAAATCCTGAAATTGAATTATTGATGGAAAGGGCAAATAGAATTTATGAAGAATTAGATGATTATAACAAAGAACAATTACAAAACATAGTTGCTAGTTTTAACTATGAAATTAAGAACTTAAAAAACAATGTACGTCGCCGACTTGATAATATTGCTCGCTTTGAGGAAATTCTTAATCAATTTGAACAGCATTATAATATAGACAAATTAGATATATTTTTTTCTGATGATCAAGGGGATTTATTATGATAATTAAAGATGCTTATAACATATTAAATATTGATCCGACAACTGATAGAAAGGTCATAAAAAAAGCTTATGCTAAACAATGTGCAATTTATCACCCTGAAGAGTATCCAGAAGAATTTAAAAAAATTCAACAAGCATATAAAAACATATTAGATTATGTTAATAGTATCTATAAAGATAATAAGGATGATATGAATTTTCACAATAATATTGACACAGCATTTGATAAATTCAAATCTAAAGAAATAATTATGGATGTAGAATTTGATTATGTTGAGAAAAATAATAACCAATATCAATTTGGAATTAATTTAGATTCACTTGATGAAGAAATTGAAAAGAAAGATAACCATAATCTATTCTTAGATATTAATTTAGATTCACTTGATGAAGAAAGTAGAAAGAAAGATAAGAATAACCTATCCTTAGATATTGATTTAGAGCTGATTAATGAAGAAATTAAAAAGAAAGATATAAATACAAAGGGGTTTGATGAAAATCAATATTTATATGAAAAAGAGTACATAAATTACACATTAAATAAGATTGATAATCAGCTTAAAATTAATCCTAGTGTAGAAACATTAAGTTATGTTTTTAGAGATAATAGGGTTATTAAATATTTAGAAAGTAATGAATTTAAGGGTATATTTCAAGATGTTTTATTAAAATATGAAGATTTATATTCTGATGCAGCTTTGGAATATATTCAAGTACAAGCTAAAGCTTATAAACTAACTAAATTAATAAAAAAAGGTAGATGGACACATAAAAAGAAAGAAAAAACTATATTTGTATTAATTATTTTTTTGTTTTTTGTTGTTATGATGGTATTAAATATTTCTAATACTAAAAAACGAGAAAATAAAATGTTAAATGAGGATTATGGAAAAATTAAGATTGATATACCAGAGCAAGACACCATTAGTATTGATGAAAATTGAGTAGTAATATCATCTTGGGAGGGGAATTACAATGAAATATACTGGAATGGATAAACAGGCTCTGAATAAGGATATTGATAAAGCTAGAAAATATTATGAAAATGGTAAAAAATATATATATCTTTTTTTAATAGGTATAGTAATAAGTATCATATTTTTTCTTTTAGCTATAAATATATGTACAATTAAAAAGCAACAGAATAATCATCATTTTTGTATTGAAATGATTTTGGCAACTTTTAGTCTGAACTTTCCTTTAGTTATGATTTTTTTTGCTTATCCATATGTAAAAAAGTATCAGCAACTAAAAAAGTATGAAAAAAGAATTAATAAGGATATAAGTGTTGAAATAAAAGAGAACCAAGTTATTTACCAGGAGAATAAAATAATAAAAAATGTCATTAAAGACATTAGAGATGTTCAAAAAAATGAAGATAATTATATTAAACTTATGGGGGATAATCAAATTATTCTAATTGACGGGTACATTAATAATGGAAAGTATCTTTTAGATATCTTTACTTTTATAAAAAATGTAAATTTATCTAAAGAATTTAAAAATTCTAGTTTTAAACAACTATTAAAAGTTACGGATTTTAATAAACAAATATTTTATGATGAAATAAAAAAAATGACGTTTTTACTAGCGATTAATTATACTTTAGAAAACTTTACAGAGTATGATAATTGTATTACCAATGATGCTGGATTAACATATAAATATGAAACTAAAATAGTTAAAAATAGAGGTAAGTATATTTGTGTATATTCAGAAAATAGTGAAATAAATACTGATTATTTTAATCATAGTATAATGGCTACATATAAAGAAATTTTTAATATTGTGGTTAATACTAGCGTAGATATATTTAATGATTCTAATATTTTAAATGGAATAGTTATTAATCCAAATAGTGATAATATAATTCTAACACTTAATGAAAAGTAAAAATATACCCAAATAAGAAAGAAATAAAGAATAAGTTTCTGAAATATTTTAAGTATGACAAAACCTCTGTTGTAGATATTTTAAAGAGAATGGACTCAATGTCCATTCTTTTTAACTTTTTTGTAACCGTCAAAAATACATTTTCTTAAAGGTGCTGTTTTATCTAATATTATTCTGATGTAAGTTGGAAATATCAGAATAATATAAACAATTATAAAAAGTAATAATAAGAAAAAATATAAAAATAATGGAGGTTTATTATTTGTAAAATGTTTAGTATAATTTAATTGTAGGAAAATAATACATTTTTACAAATAAATACTAAAATAATAAATAAAATAGAATAAAGAGGTGTAAACAATGGTAAAAAAGAAAAAATTTATGATTGGATGTATATTAGCTTGTTTGTTTTGTATTGCTGGTGGATATTCATATGTAAATATTAATCAAAAGAAAAATTTTAATATAAATGAAATAGGTTGGAATGCTAAAACAATAATGTGGACTGATAAGACTAAAAATAATATTTATGATATTAAATTTCAAGCATTTGATGGAACAGAGTTAAAAGAAATAAGCTCTTCAAAGAATTCTTATAAAATGAAAATTGATTCTAATGTTGAACATGGAGATTTAAACATTAAAATTTATAACAATAGTGAAGTGTTATTTGAGGAAGATGGTATTGTTGATAAAACTATTTCAATTCCAAATAACAATGAAAAATTAAAAGTAGAAATTAATGGTGATAATGCTAAAGGTCATATTAAAATTAAATTAACATAAAAGTATCATTATGCCTTATTTTACTGCAAAATAAATTTTAAGTGGATTTGTTTTGATGTGGGGGATATTGTTATGAACAATTTTGAAAAATTAATTTTTGTTTTTGTAGGGGGAATACTAATTTTAGCTTTAATAGGAAAAATAGAAGAAAAAGATATGGAGAAAAAAGAAGAGTTAGAAATAAAAGCTGAAATTAAAAGAAATAATAAAAATTATATAATGAAATTTACTGATTCACTTAGATATATATCAGGGTTTAAAGATAAGGGAAAAGCTATGCTACAATCAATGATTTTAATGGATAATGAAATTCAATTTGTATTTTCAGAAATGACTAAAATCATTAAGGCAGATAATATAAAAAATATATATGTAAGTAATGAAGAAGATATTAGTGAAAAAATGTCTGAGAAAAAAGCTATAATATTTAATGAAGAAGAATCAGTAACGAAACATAGAAATAAAATGTTAAGAGAGTTCATCATGATTGAATGTATATATAATAACTATGAAACTACTGTTATAATAGAAGGTATTTATGTAGAAAGTAAAGTTTATTCATTAAGATTTGTATATATGTAATTTGAAGAAAATTATGTTTTGAATAATTTCATATTTTTCTTATATAGGTTGAAAATAAGAACATTAATAAATATTGACTATATTAATAAATTTTGATATATTAGGACACATAAAAATATATATGTCTTAAAAGTTTTATAGGGTTCCGCAATTTTAAATTAGAAATTGGTCTGGTCCAAGATAAAACGTACAGTTTAACTGTATTCACGGAAGGATAAAAGCCTGGGAGATATTTTGCGTATCGACCTTGGCTTTTTTTATTTGTCATTAAAAGGAGGGGAATAGGTTGAAATTTTAAAAGAAATAGATGAGAAATAAATTGCGTTTAACTACTTAATATTAGAAAGGAATGAAAATTATGCAATGGTTATTTTTAGTTTTAGCAGGTTTATTTGAAGTAGGATGGGCTTTAGGCTTGAAATATTCAGAAGGGTTTACAAAATTTATGCCAAGTGCATTTACTGTATTGGGAATGATAGCAAGTTTTTATTTTTTATCATTATCATTAAAAAATCTTCCATTGGGTACTGCATATGCAATTTGGACAGGAATTGGTACTGTTGGTACTGTAATTTTAGGGATAATATTATTTAAGGAACCAATAAGTATTACTAGACTAATTTGTATTGGATTTATAGTAATTGGAATTGTGGGATTGAAGTTAGTATCATCTCATTAATTGAAGTTTTAATATATTTGAGATAGTTCATGGTTGGATTTGAATATTTAAAATATTTACTCTTTAAACAATATTTAGTATAATTATAATAAATTTGTTAAAAATACAAATTAGTATAGGAGGAATATAGATGAGTAATACAATTGATAGTGAAATTGTAAATAGTGAAGATGACATACTTATTATGTTAGATAGCTTAATGGAAAAAAGAGAGAACAAATGGTGGGATGATTTTTATTCTAATAAGGATAAACCTGTACCGTTTTTTGAAAATATTCCAGATGAAAATCTTATTTCGTATTTTGATTCAGGTATATTGAATAAAGGAAAGGCACTTGATATAGGTTGTGGAAATGGAAGAAATTCATTATATCTTGCACAAAATGGGTGGGATGTTATAGGAATAGATTTTTCCAATACTACTATTGAATGGGCTATTGAAACAGCTAAAGCAAGTTCTATAAATGTAGACTTTTTATGTCAATCCATATTTGAATTTGAGAATGAATTAGATAGCTTTGATTTTATATATGATAGTGGATGTTTTCATCATATAAAGCCACATAGAAGAAATCAATATTTAAATATTATATTAAAATATCTAAAAAAAGATGGATATTTTGCAATGACTTGTTTCAATTTGAAGGGTGGAGCAAATATTTCAGATTATGATGTATATAGAGATTATTCAATGCATGGAGGTCTTGGGTTTACTGAATATAAATTGAAAAAAATTTTGGAACCATATTTTGAAATAGTTGAATTTAGGGAAATGAAAGAATCATATAATGATAATGTTTTTGGAAAAAGCTTTCTATGGACAGTACTAGTGAAGAAAAAATAAAGAGGTTTTTGAGAAGCTTACTTTTTTTATTTTATAAAATAAATTAAAAATTATGATGTTTTTAATTGGTTATGCTATAGTGAAATAAGCTCCCATTTAAGTTTATTTTATACAAGATAGAATGTTCAATTCTAAGTGATTCAGAGTATATTTCACTATTTTAGGCATCCAAGTTTTAGAATGAGTAATTTTAAAAGTCAATTTGGAATTCTATAACAGGGGGTGAATAAGGTTGTGTTAAAACATAAGGGAACAGAAAAACTAGAAACTGAAAGACTTATTTTAAGAAAATTTAAAGAAGCGGATGCATTAGACATGTTTAATAATTGGGCATCTGATTCGGAAGTAACTAAATATCTTTCATGGTCTGCACATAAAAGTGTTGAAATAAGTAAACAACTCATAGAAATGTGGATAAATAATTATAAAAATATGGAACAATATCAATGGGCTATTGAGTTAAAAGAAACTGGACATGCAATTGGTAATATTAGCTTACTAGAGATTAATAATAATGATGAAAACTGTGAGGTAGGATATTGTATAGGTAAAGCATTTTGGAATAAAGGTATTATGACAGAAGCATTATTAAAAGTAATTGAATTTGGTTTTAATGAAATAGGTTTTCAACGTATAGGAGCACGTTTTGATGTAAATAACCTTGCATCAGGACGAGTAATGGAAAAGTGTAATTTAATTTATGAAGGAACTTTAAGAAAGCTTATTAAGGATAATAGTTGTAACTTAGTTGATTGCAAGTATTATTCAATATTAAAAGATGAATATTATAAATAATACTAAAACTTAATAAAGTAGTCATATTTTATGAAATAAAGCTACTCAAAAAATTAATGAGTAGCTTTATATATTATCTTTCTATAAAATCCATATTCTTTGTTTTACAACTAAGCGTAGAATTACGTAATGTAGTTTCAATAAAGCCGTTTACTAGGTAAAACATATAATTTAAGATACATAAGTTGCAAACTATTGTAAATGGCTGTAAAATATTGTTATACATCCCTAAACAGTTATTCTAAAATGTATGTCATCCATTTCATACTAAAAATAGATTTATAGAAAAAATTAATTTCTATTATAAAGTTGACTTTTGTATGGAAATAAAAGGGGGTAGAGATATGGAATATCATATTATTGAAAAACAAGAAATTGAGATTGTAGGATCTATTAGAAATTTTGAAAAATGTACTACAAATGCTAAAATTAATAATTGGCAAGAAAAAAATATAGATATATGGTTATTTTGGGATGAATTTCTTAATAAGGGAATGGATAAGAAAATTGGAAACGAGTATAAGCTTTATCGTCCACCATTTTGGCGAATGTGTGCAACGCAAAAATTAGACAATGGAGAAAACGTTATAGCTATTGGTGCAGAAGCTGATGGTAAGGATTATAAAGATTTAGATACATTTAAAATTCCAGCAAGTACATGGGTTGTATTTGAGACTAAGGAATTTTTAAGTAAGGACAACAACACTATAGAAAGTTTAATGAAGGTGATTAATACAGAGTGGTTACCTACAAGTGGTTATGAAAAGTCAATGAATTGTGAAATTCAAGTATATTGTCCAGAAGAAGAAAAATCAAATAAATGTGGTTTTGAAGTATGGATTCCTGTGAGAAAGAGGAAAATAATTAATTAAAAATAATTTATTTAAACATAGAAAATGACATAAGGTTAGAGCTTATGTCATTTCCTATATTTAAAAGGATTTAAGTATGAAAAAGATATTATTAATGATTACTTCAAAATTATATAAATTTAAATAAGATTTATAACAAAAGTTTTAAAGTAATTTGAAAAAATATTAAACTTAATATTTTGTATTTAAATTATTTATAGATGAACATATTTTTAAAAAAATAAAGATTTATCACACTTTTAATATGATATAATATTACATAATATTAAAAAAATGTAAAAGGGTGAGATTATGAAAAAATACTTAAAAACAATTAGCATTACGTTTATTGTATTAATAGTTATATATTCAATTAATATAAATACAGTTAATGCAATGCCAAATTATAAAAGAATATTTGGAGCGAATAGATATGAAACTTCAAAAGAAATATCTAAGAATGGATGGGAAAAAGCAGATTATGCTATTATAGCTAGTGGAGAAGGATTTGCAGATGTATTATCAGCTGCACCGATGGCTAAAAAATATGATGCACCTATAATTTTAACTGAATGTAAAGGATTAAATGAAAATGCAAAAGAGGAATTAGAAAGATTAAAAGTGAAAGAAGTAATTATAGTTGGAGGAATAGGGGCTATATCATCTAATACAGAAAATGAAATAAAAAATTTGGATATAAAAACAAGGAGAATTGCAGGAAACTCAAGATTTGATACAAGTTTACAAGTTGCAAAGGAAATAGGTTCAGAAAATGGCATAGTAGTGGTTAATGGATATAATTTTGGAGATGCTTTATCCATATCATCTATAGCTGCAAATAAAGGGATGCCTATATTGCTAACTAAGCCGGAGAATTTATCAAATGATATTAAAACTTTTATTAATAACAGTGGATATAGTAAAAGTTATATTGTAGGTGGTAATTCTGTAGTAGGAAAAAATGTTGAATATAATTTAAAAAATTGTAAAAGAATATGTGGGAATAATAGGTATGCTACTAATGTGGCTATATTAAATGAATTTGTAGATGAAATTAATTTAGAAAGTGTATATGTAGTATCTGGGAGTAACTATCCAGATGCGTTATCAGTAAGTTCATTGGCTGCAAAAATTAATGCCCCTTTAATGTTAGCTTCAAGTCAAGTAGATGTGTCTATGTTAGACTTCATGAATAAAAACGTAGATAATATAAAAAATGTTAATGTTATAGGAGGAAAATCTGTAGTAAATAGTGATATGGTAAATATAATATTAAATGGTAAAATAGATATTTCTAATAATAACAATTATTATGTAAAATATGAGAAATATTCAGATGTAAATGGAGATGGAAAAGATGAAAAGGTCCAGTTAGTGTGTAGTAAGGAATACGATGAGTATTTTGTTAAAGAAATATATATTTTAATAAAGGATGCTAATACAGATATGGTTTTAGAAGAGATTAAGGCTAAGGGGTGTCATACTAGTCCGTTAAGATTATATGATTTTAATAAAGATGGAAGTATGGATATCTTTGTTCAAATGCCATGTGGAGGAAGTGGCGGATATGTACAAGTAGAGATTTATTCCTTTAAAGATAACAAATTAAAAGTTCTTTATGATGATGAAAATAATAATAACAATGGCATAATGCATCCAAATGAATATATATCTGTGAACCATTTTACTGGTGAAAAAGAAATAGAGTTCAGAAATATAGATTGTAACAAAGTATTTAAAGTTGATTATTTGGATTATCTTAAAAATAATACTTATATAGATGATTCAAAAGGATATTTTGATTGGCTTTTTGTAATGCCAGTTGATATTGATAAAAATGGTGAGAATGATATAAAAACAACAAGTTGGTATATATTTGATTATAAAAAGTATGTATGTAAAGTTGAAACTATTTACACTTGGGATGTTGATAGCAAAAAGTTTGTTATAAAGGATATAAATTTTTTGCCAGGCGAAAATATAAAGGCAATTTATTCAGAATAAATATGTGTTAGAAATATCTGTTTATAACATAGGATGTAAATGCAGTTAGAAGGGAAAATATTTTAAAATCAGTAAGGGTACTTTAATTTAAAATTAGAATATTCATTTTATAAAAATATATAATGTAGATATAAATATAATAAATTTCATTTTAAAATCTAACTTTAATCTAACTTTAACTTATGTATAATAAAGCCATGATATAGAACATCAATAAAAAACAAGGAGGATTTTAATATGAAAATGAAAAAATTAGGTATTCAACTTTTAACATTAGCTATGTTAGTAGGTACAACAACAAGTGTTTTTGCATCAAGCCAAGGTGGGGAAAATATTGTTGATAAAATTTCAGCAAAAATAGGTACTTATGCAGAAGGAAAGGCACCTGAGATGCCAAAGGATGCGATACAATTAGAGAAAAGTAATGTTAATAGTGATAATGAAGAAATTTTAAATGGTGAAGTTAAAACGTATAAGCAAGGAGAAATGCCTGAGAAGCCAGAAGGTGCCGTAGAAATGAACAAACAAATCATTGAAAATTAAATAGGAAATAAATAAGTATTATATATATGGTTAAAATATATCATAAAAAGCCACACAAATTTGTGTGGCTTTGAATATTTAGGAGGTGTTTTATGAAACTTTTGCTTGTTGAAGATGAAAAAATGTTATCGAAAGTTATAACGAAGGGGCTAAAAAAACATGGATATGCAGTTGATAATGCATATGATGGTGAAGAGGCACTACAGTTTTTAGAAATAAATGATTATGATTTGGTTATATTAGATTTAAATTTACCTAAAATAGAAGGCATTGATGTATTAAAAGACATAAGGAAAACTGATAATGAATTAAAAGTAATTATCTTGTCTGCAAGGAGCGATGTTGAGGATAAAATTATAGGTTTAGATAGTGGGGCTAATGATTATCTTGCTAAGCCCTTTGAGTTTGCAGAATTAGAAGCGAGAATAAGAAATTTATTAAGACGTGCTTTTGTGCAACAAAATGTAAAACTTTATTGTGGAGAAATAACAATTGATACTGCTAGCAAAATAGTAAAAGTTAAAGATATAATAGTAGAACTTACTAAAAAAGAATATTCCATTTTAGAGTATTTAATGTACAATAAAAATAAAGTTATAAGCGCAGAAAAGGTCATTGAACATGTTTGGGATAGTGACGTAGATTTGTTTTCAAACTCATTTAAGTTTCACATTCATTCTTTAAAGAAAAAACTATCACTATCTGAAAGTGATGTGATTAGAAATATTAGAGGTCAGGGATATATTCTTACAGATAAGAAGGTGTGATTATATGAAAAGAATAATTACTTTAAAAACTAGAATTACTCTTTTGGTAGGTATTATTATAATACTGATTGCCATATCTCTAACTGGTATATCTATTAGTAGTGCAAATTATTATTTTTTGAAAAATAATATGGATAGGGAAATTATTGAAAATGAAAACAGCGATTATATAAATAGGGAAAAAATTATTGAATCAATTAATAAGGAAAATAATGTTAAAAATCTAGATGTAAGAATTAAGGCTGTAGAGGCTCAAAAAAATTTTTCAATTCAAAGTATAATTGTAATGATAGGAATTATAATTGCTGGTATTTCTGGTACATATATTATGGTTGGTAAAGCATTAAAACCACTTTCACAGCTTAGTGATACAGTTCATAATATTAATGATCAAAATTTAAATAAAAGGATTGATGTAAAAGATAGTAAGGATGAAATAAGTAGTCTTGCTAAATCTTTTAACTCAATGCTAGAAAGATTAGAAAAATCATTTGCAAATCAAAAAAGATTTTCAGCAAATGCTGCTCATGAATTAAAAACACCTCTTACTACAATTAAAGCATCACTAGAAGTTTTAAAAATTGATGATATGCCAAGTGTAGAAGATTATAAAGAAAATGCGGATATTGTTGAAGAAAGCACTAATAGACTTATTAAAATAGTAGATGGTTTATTAAAGCTTACATCTTCTGAATTAGTAGATTTTAATGATGAAATACATTTAAAAAACTTATTCAAAGAAATTTTAAGTGAATTATCATTTAGAATAGAGAGTAAAGGAATAAAAATAAATTTAGATATACAAGAGAATAATATACATGGAAATAAAACTTTATTATATAGAGCTTTTTTTAATATAATAGAAAATTCTATAAAATATGGAAAAAGCAATGGATATATTAATATATCATCAATGCTAGATAAAGATAAAATTATTATAAATGTAAAAGATAACGGTATTGGAATTTCACAAGATGACAGGGAACATATTTTTGAACCATTTTTTCGCTCTGATAAGTCACATTCACAGCAAATTAAAGGTTCAGGATTAGGGCTATCAATTGTAAAAACTATTATTGATAAACATGATGGTAAACTATCAGTTAATAGTGAAATTAAAAAAGGAACAGAATTTAAAATTGTTTTTAATAAAAAAACTATACTAAGCATGGAAGACTTTAAATTAAAATAATAAAAATAGTGTAGAAGTTGTGTTTATTTTTTATAATAATGATGAAAAAAGAGGAATATATAAAATTTTATGGAATATAACTTTAGTAAGTTTACAATATTACTAAAAGTTATAAGCTATATTGTAGAGGCAAAATAATATTTTAAATTATACATTTATGAATGGTGAGGATAAGATAATGAATAGTAAATTAGTATATGATAAAGTTGATAAGTTTAAATTTTTATACAGTAATTCAAAGGTAGTTTTGCCTGAAGATATAAGAAAAAGTATTGAAGAAAATTGGAACAATTTAATGGAAAGTGGTAAAGAATATACTAATGATGAGATTTTTACTGTAAGTGATATTATGTTTAATGATGATACTTTAGAATTTATAATGAAGAAAACTAATTTTGCTCATTATATGTACACCTTAAAGAATAATTGGGAAGGGGAATATATATGTAGATCTGTTGCTGCTAGTGCACTTATGGTTACTAGTGATGACTTTTATGTTTTATGTAAAATGGCTAATTACACTAGTTTAGGTGGTAAAGTTAAATTTATAGGTGGAGCAATAAGTGAAAATGATGTTTATAAAGATGAAATTATACCTAAAAAGTGTGTTGAAAGAGAAGTATTAGAAGAGATTGGTTTAGATTTAAATGACAAAGAAAAAGTAAATAAAACAGAACATGTATACTTTATTACAAGAAAAAATTTATCTTTTATAAATACTTTCTTTAAAGTTTACTTAAATATGTCATCAAATGAATTATTATTATTATTTAAAGAATATGATGAGTATTTAAAGAAAAATAATTTAGAAAGAGAGTTACATTCAATTGTATTTGTAAAAAAAGATAAAGAAAGTGTATTAAAATTTCTAAAGGAAAATAATTGTGTTGAATATTTAGAAGACACCTTTAAAGCTGAATTAGGAATTGAAAAACCAAAACAGTTTTTTGATGAAATGGAAAAATAAATTTAATGAAATATAGCATAAAAAATGTACTTCTTAGGATAGAAGTTAAAAATTCTATTCTAAGAAGTACATTTTATTTCTATAGAGTAAGTGGAGTTACTTATTCTAACTTAAAATACATTTTAATTAATTTTAAATTATTAAGATTGACCTTTACGCCACGTAATAACTTATAATTAAAGTATAATTTATTGGGAGGTATGTAAAAATGATTAAACTTGAATATTTAAAAGAAGAAGATTTAGAAAAAATTGTAGAGTGGAATAAGAATAAGTCATCAGATTATTTATTGCAATGGGCTGGACCTAGTTATACGTATCCTTTAACTATTAATCAAGTTAAAGATTACTATTTTAACGATGTTAAAAAGCATAATTCTAATATATTTCTTTATAAAATAATTATAGTTTCTACAAATGAAATTATAGGAACCATTGAACTTCGTGAAGTGGATAAAACTAATAAAATAGGTAGAGTATGTAGATTTTTAATTGGAGAAGAAAATATTAGGTATAAAGGGATTGGAACACAGGCATTAAAAGAATTATTAAGGATTGGATTTGAAAATTTCAATTTTGAAAAAATAACTCTTGGAGTGTTTGATTTTAATGAGAGTGCAATTAAATGCTATGAGAAGTCTGGGTTTTTAAAAGAAAAATTTATAAAAAATGCAAGAAAAGCAAAAGGTGGATATTGGAATTTATATGAAATGACCATTTTAAAAAGTAAGTGGAGAATAATGAATAAGTAAGTTATTTTAAAAACTAAAAATGTAATCAAATGAATTTATTATGAAATTATTCAAAAATGAATTGCTGTATTTTTAGCATATATAGTATTAACTTTTACAAAATGTAATATATAGTGTATAATAATATAGTGATTTTAAAATAATAAAGAAAGGTTAAAGAGGTTATAACAGCTAATGATTTTAAAAAGTATATAAAATTAATAGGAAAACTAAGTAATGTAGAAGTGCGAATATGGTACAATAGCAAAGATAGAAATATAATTAATAAGATAGATAAGTCACTATCAATAAAGAAACAAGCTCAACAAGCTCATTTTTTAAGGAATAAATATAGAATGCAAGCTAGAAAGTTAATGAAAGATAAAGAACTAGCAAACCATTTAAATTATAATAACACTAACAAGCCATTTGAATATTATGAAAGCAAATATATGAAAAAAGGATATGATGGTGATACACTTTATCAAAAAATAATAGATGCTTCTACCAGATCTAATAAACAAGTTAATAAGCAATTAGGATTAAGTTAATTGCCTTAGTTTTTGAAGCGCCCATTAAGGGGCCTTTTTTTTATTGTAAAAAATTCAATATAGAGAACTGAATTTGAAATTATTATTAATTAATTGTAAGATTAATTCTTATGAATATTAAAATACATTATTTAGTTAATATTACTTTTATTTTCTACGAAAACATTACAAAATGAAATGGAGAATAGAAATATATTTTTAAAAGGATAATTATAAATCAAGAAGAATTAATATCAATATGTGATGAAATTTTAATAAGAACCGTATTGAAAGTTCTTATTATACATTTCATAGCAATTAAATTTGAGTTTTTATATGAAAAAATTGGGGTGGTTATAATAATGGTACAAAGCATTAAAAAATTAATAATTAGAGAAGCAAAAATAGAGGATGCTAATGAAATTATAAAATTAGTAAAAAGAGTAATGAGAGAAGTACAGTTTTTTACTAAAGAGTCAGAAGAATTTAATTTAACAATTGAACAGGAAATAGAATATATTAAAAAAACATCATTATTTTTAATTGCGGAAATGGAAGGAAAAATAGTTGGATGTACTACATTACAAAAAGGGAATTCAATTAGGACAAGACATGTTTCAACATTTGGAATAACAATTTTAAAAGAATATAGTGGGTTAAAAATAGGAAGTGCTTTAATTAAGCGTGTAATAGAATGGGCAAAAGTAAATGAAATAGAAAAAATTGAATTAGAAGTTTTCAGTAAAAATGTTGTTGCAATTGGGCTTTATAAAAAGTTTGGTTTTATAGTTGAAGGTGTTCGTAATAAAAATATAAAAATTAATGGAAATTATGAAGATACATTGCTTTTAGCTAAATTTTTATGAGAATTAGATTTAAATTAAATAGTATTATATATTAAATGAAAGATTTGGTATTGTAAAGGATGTATATAAAAACCATGTAAAGAGCTTTTGTATAGGAATTTATTGAAAACATATCAATATGGTATAATATGTTTAAAATATAAGTTATTATAAATAATATATAAATTTTATTATTAAAGAGGTGAAAAAATGATAGATGTTAAGGGGATTAAAAAAAACTTTGGCAGAGTTGAAGCATTAAAGGGGATAAGCTTTAATGTTCAAAAGGGTGAGATTGTAGGTTTGTTAGGTGAAAATGGAGCAGGAAAAACTACGACTTTAAGGATGATAGCTACAATGTTAAAACCTACAGAAGGAACTTGTCTTGTAAATGGTCATGATATATTTAAAGATGCTGACAAAGTAAGAGGTGAAATTGGAATTTTATTTGGCGGAGAGGTAGGACTTTATGATAGACTTACTGCTAGAGAAAATATAAGATATTTTGCACTACTTAATGGTATGAACAAACTAGAAGCGGATAAAAATATAGAGGAACTTGTAAGAATTCTTGATATGGAAGAATATATAGATAGGAAAGTAGGAAAATTTTCCAGAGGTATGAAACAAAAGGTTGCTATTGCAAGGTCTATTGTACATAATCCTTCAGTTATGCTATTTGATGAGCCTACTATTGGCCTAGATGTAATTTCAACACGAATAATTCAAAAGTTTATATTAAAATGCAAAAAAGAAAATAAAGCTATAATATTTTCAAGCCATAGTATGAATGAAGTTGAAAAGTTATGTGATAGAATAGTTATCATAAACAAGGGGGAAGTTGTTGAGAGTGGTACAATAAAAGGACTTAAAGAAAAATATAACAATGAAGATTTAGAAGAAGTGTTTGTAAGTCTAATTGGAGGTGATGGTATTGAGTTTTAAAACAGTTGGACTAATATTTAAAAAGGAATTATCAGATTTATTTAGAGATAAAAAAACAGTATTAGTAGGAATTTTAATTCCACTATTGCTATTGCCTATAATGTTTTACTTTATGAGTGCAGGTATAGAAAAAACTGCAAAAAAGGAAAATTTTAATATAGCCATAGAAGACAAAGGTAAAAGCTCTTTAGATAAATTTTTGAAAGAAAAAGATGATCTTAATATAAAAACTATAGAATTTGATGAAGCAGAAGATAAGGTTAAGAATGGGGAGATTGCAGTAGTTATAACAATACCAGATAATTTTGAAGAAAATATAAAAAATGGAGTTCAAACAAATATTGATGTTATATATGATGATTCCAGTCAAACTTCTAGTATGGTATTTTCTAAGGTTAATCAATATATAGGTGAGTTTTCACAAAACGTGGTTAAAACAACACTTACCAATAGAGGTATTGATCCTAGTGTATTACTTCCTGTAAATATAAATAAAAAAACTATAGTTGAAGAAGATGATGGGGTAAGCAAGATGATTATGTCTATGATTATACCTTTATTTATAGTTTTATATTGTGTTACAGGACCACTGCCAGCTGCTACAGATTTAGGTGCTGGAGAAAAGGAAAGAGGCACTTTAGAACCACTTTTGACAACAAAAGCAAGCAGATTATCTATACTTTATGGAAAAGTTTTTGCTATAACTATACTTGGAATTATTACTGCTATTGCAGCAATTGCTGGACTTGTAATTTCGTTTAAAATAAGCCCTGGCGTTTTTGGTGGAGGAGTAGAAAATTTTGATATAGGAATATCTCCGTTAGCAATACTTATAATATTCATATTTACAGTACTAACATCTATGGCCTTTGGAGCATTAGAGTTAGCTATAAGTATATATGCTAGGTCTTTTAAAGAGGCTCAAACTTATACTACACCATTAACTATTTTAGCTTTTGTACCAACTTTTTTAATGTATACAGTTGATGGGAAAAATATAGATAATATATACTTTCACATACCAATAGCAAATGTTATGTCTATATTAAAAGAGGTAACATTAGGAGTTATAAATATTCAACATATTCTTGTTGTTTTAGGGTGGATGATTGCGTATATAGTAATATCAGTAGCTATAGCTAGATATATGTTTAATAAGGAAAATGTAATTTTTAGAACTTAAAATTAAAAGTTAAGGGAGCTTAGAAAAAATAAGCTCTCTTATTTTTTTACTTTTTATTTATAGAAATTGCTGAAACTTATCTTGTTATCAATAGAGTTTTCACGTATTTAAGAGAAAAAAACAGATTTTAGATAATAAATGTTAAATTTTATTAAAAAACTTTCAAAAACAAGTTGACAATGATAATGAATTTCATTATCATATATTTATTGATAATAATTATTAATAGTTATAAATTGAAAATTATAGAAAGGAGAAGTTACAATAAATCATTAATAGATTTTTGTAACACAAATTAAAGCAATATTTTAAGCTTTATTAAATTCAAAGTATGAAAGATAAATATTTAGTAGTTATATTAGTACTATTGTCAATGGTATCTTTATTCGTTGGAGTTCATGAATTAAATATTTCAAACTTGCTAAATGGAGATACTATGCAATTAGAAATAATATACTTATCAAGGATACCAAGGTTAATAAGTATCATACTTTCAGCAGTAGGTATGAGTATAAGTGGAGTTATTATGCAACAAATAAGTAATAATAAGTTTGTATCACCTACTACAGCAGCAACAGTAGATTCTGCAAAGTTAGGAGTTTTAATATCAGTTATGTTTTTCTCGACTACTACACTGACAGAGAAAATGATTATGGCATTTATATTTTCTATAATTGGAACTTTTATATTTATGAAAGTTTTAAGAAAAATAAAATATAAAAATGCAGTATTTATACCATTGGTAGGAATAATGATAGGAAATGTAATTAGTTCAATTACTGATTTTATAGCTTATAAATATAATTTGGTTCAAAATGTAAATTCTTTTATGCAGGGAAATTTTTCTATGATTATTAAAGGAAATTATGAGCTATTATTTTTAACTATTCCTTTATTAACTGTAGCATATATATATGCATATAAATTTACAGTTATAGGAATGGGTGAAGATATATCTAAAAATTTAGGATTAAATTTTAATAAAGTAGTTACTATAGGTATGGTTATAGTTGCATTAATATCATCATTAGTTGTGATAACCATTGGGAATATACCCTTTTTAGGTTTAGTAGTTCCTAATATAGTTTCTATATATAAAGGGGACAACCTATCTGAAAATATTAGTACTACAGCATTGGTTGGAGCTATTTTTGTATTATGTTGTGATGTAGTTGGAAGATTAATAATATTTCCATATGAAATACCGATAAGTGTTACTGTAGGGTCAGTAGGATCTATAATATTTCTTTGGTTGATTTTTAGGAGAAATAATAATGAAAAGTAGAAATATAAGTGTAAAAAGTAAAATTTATTTACTAGCTATTATAAATTTAATATTAATTATGTTATTTATATTTTTAGGATTAAATGAAAATAATTTCAATTACAATATTTCAAAGAGAATACCTAAAATTATAGCGATAATAATTTCCGGTTCTTCTATAGCTTTTTCATCATTAGTATTTCAAACAATGACTAATAATAGGATTCTAACTCCTAGTATTTTAGGACTTGATTCATTATACATATTTTTTCAGACAGTTATTGTACTTATGTTTGGGTCTTCTTCCATATTTATGTTGAATAAAAATATAAATTTTATATTTTCTACTATGCTTATGATAATTGGAACATTAACTTTATACAAATTAGTAGTACTTAGAAAAAGAAATATATTCTTTTTATTATTAGTAGGAACGGTTATGGGCACGTTATTAAAAACATCAGCAACTTTTATGCAAGTTATAATAGATCCCAATGAATTTGAGGCTTTACAGACAGTATTATATGCGAGCTTTAACAATGTAAATATTAATATATTATTTTTTAGTCTGATAATTACGGTAGTTATTGCTGGAGTTGTGTATGATGATATTAAAAAATATGATGTGATGTTGCTAGGAAGAGAGAATGCAATAAATTTAGGTGTTAATTATGATAAATTATCTTATAAAATAATTATTATAGTTTCAATATTAATATCTATATCAACGGCTTTAGTAGGACCGCTAACGTTTTTAGGTATATTGATTATAAACTTGTCATATCAATGGCTTAAAACATATAAACACAATTTACTTATAATGGGATCAATTTTAATAAGTATCTTAGCATTAGTAGGTGGACAATTTATTGTTGAAAGAATTTTAAATTATAGTAGTACAGTTAGCATAATAATAAATTTTATAGGAGGAGTGTATTTTATATATTTATTATTAAAGGAGAGCAATATATGATAGAGGTAAAAGGCATATGTAAAAGTTATGGTAATAAAAAAATTGTGGACGATGTATCTTTTAATATAGAAAAAGGAAAAATAACATCTTTTATTGGTCCTAATGGAGCAGGAAAAAGTACTGTTTTATCCATGTTAAGTAGAATAACTAGTATAGATTCAGGAGAAGTTTATATTGATGGTAAAGAAATCTCTAAGTGGGATACTGTTGAATTATCTAAAAAAATATCAATATTAAAACAAAGTAACAATATTAATGTGAGGCTTACAATAAAAGAATTAGTATCATTTGGAAGATTTCCATATTCAAAAGGAAAACTTACAAATGAAGATAAAAAATTTATAAATGAAGCCATAAAATATATGGAACTTTCGGATATAGAAAATAAGTATTTAGATGAATTAAGTGGAGGTCAGAGACAAAGGGCATATATAGCTATGATTATAGCTCAAAATACAGACTATATACTTTTGGATGAACCATTAAATAATCTAGATATGAAACATTCAGTTCAAATGATGAAAGTTTTAAAAGGATTGACAGAAGATTTAAAAAAAACAGTGGTTATAGTTATACATGATATTAATTTTGCTTCTTGCTATTCAGATAATATAATAGTGTTAAATAATGGAAAATTAGTAAAAGACGGTTTGAAGGAGGAGATTATAAATAAGCAGTTATTAGAAGATATTTATAAAATAGATTTCAATATAAAAGATATAGATGGAAATAAAATATGCGTTTATTTTTAAAAAAAGATTGATAATGAAATTCAAAATCAAGGAGGAAAAGATGAATAAAAAGGTTTTAATAAGTATTTTGATAATAATTTTATTTTTAATAGGGGGATACAGTTTTTTGAAATTTTCCACTAAAGATAAAGGTGAAAATTTAGCTGGAGATATGCTAATAGAGCATAGATATGGGCAAACGCAGGTTAAAAGTAATCCAGAAAAAATTGTAGTTTTAGACTATGGTTCTTTAGATATATTAGATAAAATGAAAATAGAACCAATTGCATTACCTAAATCTAATTTACCAGAATATCTATCAAAGTATAATGATGAAAAATATTCTGATTTAGGAGCTTTATTAGAGTTTGATATGGAAAAGATAAACGAACTAAAACCAGATTTAATAATAATAGAAGGAAGACAAGGCAAATATTATGAAGAGCTTTCTAAGATTGCACCAACTATTGGTCTTGGAACAGTTAATAATGATCATTTTAAATCTTTAGAAGATAATATATCTATATTGTCAAAAATATTTGGAAAAGATGAGTTTGGAAAAAAAGAAATTGAAAAGATTAATAAAGAGTTAGATGAAATAAATAATAAGACTACAGCTTCAGAAAATAATGCTTTAATATTTATGGTAAATAAAGGCTCTATCAGTGTATTTGGAGAAGGTTCTAGATTTGGTATGATATATGATAAATTCGGATTTAAGTGTGCAGATGAAAACTTAAGTGGTGAAAATAATCATGGTGAAAATGTTTCTTATGAATATATATTATCTAAAAATCCAGGATATATATTTGTAATAGATAAAAGTGTAATTGTTGGAGGAGAACAAAAATCAGCTAAAGAAATAATAGAAACAGATATAGTTAAAAATACAGATGCATATAAAAATGGAAAGATAATATATCTTGATCCTAAAGCATGGTATTTAGGTGGAAGTGGAATTAGCTCTACAGAGATAATGATATCTGAAATAAAAAAATCTTTATAGTTAAGAGGTTATTGCCAAATGGCAATAACCTTTTTAAATTCATTTATAAGTTTATAAAAATTTGATGAAAATATTTAGAATATATGTATCGTATAGAAAAATATTGAAATTAATATATTAAAAGTATGCTAGCAATTGCAGCATTATATATATTAACATAAAAATAGTTCAGCATATAACGAAAGTTAATAAATTTTAAAAAAAATTTAAACTATGATAAAATCCTCAATAGCATGAAAAGAAAAGAGGTTGAATATGAATAAAAAATTGATTTTATCAAAAAGTATTTTATTTATTATAATAGTGGCATTTATAGGTTTATTTAAAAGTATATTTGGACAAGAAAATACTCTTGTAGGTGTTACAGTAATAACTTTAGCGTTAATGATAATAAAAAAGAAGCCTAGTGAAAAATTTATTGTAAGTTTTTTAAAAATATTATTTATGAATGTATTTTTAGGATTATGTTCATTTTTAGCATATAAGTCATTAATATTAGGTTTGATTTTAAATACTACAGTTATGTTTATTGTTGCATATGTTTGCTCATATAATTTAAATGAGGGATTATATATACCTTTTGGACTTCAATATATGTTTATGTTAAATACTCCTGTTGATGATAAAAAGTTTGTTATAAGGTTAGTTGCATTAGTTTTTGGTGCTTTATTTTCAGTAACATTACAATATACAATGAATAGAAATAAAAATGGAAGTGTAAATAAATTTAAATTAAAGGATGAAATTTTTAAATATAATAAAAATTTCACAAAGAAAAGTTTAATGTTTTCATATGGGGTTAGAATGGCATTAGTTATGGGAATTTCTACATTTATTATGGAGAAAATTGATTTACCAGAAGTAAGATGGATAATGTATACTGTATTTTCTCTTACAAAGCCTTATAAAGATAATTGTAATGAAAGAATACCTAAAAGAGTAGAAGGAACATTAATTGGCAGCATAATATTTATGGTTTTATTTACAATTATAGAATCGTCAGTATTAAGAACTGTATTATTAATGGTTGTAGGATATACCAACACTTATATAACTGAGTATAGAAAAATGATAATTTGTGTTACCATATCAGCATTAGGAACAGTTGCTATAGGGCAAGAACTTTTTTTAATAACTTTAGAAAGAATTCTATTTATAATAATAGGCACTATTATATCAAAAGTAATTAACAATTATGTATTGCCGTTTAATATAGGGAAACAAGCTCCAATTTAAATTTATTCAACAACCTTAAAATATTTTTACACAAGATGTAGTGTTGAATTCTAAGTGATTCGGAGCATGTCTCACTATTTTGGGTATCCAAGTTTTGGAATGAATAATTTTAAAAGTCAACTTGGAACCATATATAATTAATGATGAAAAGTGTAATTTGGAATTGAAATGTTAATATACAATAAAAAGCGTGCAATTGCACGCTTTTTTTATGCTGTTTTTGTAGAAGAATTTAAATGATTTTTTAAATCATTTATTAAAGAGTTTAATATTTCTAAATGAACATGTTCCATAACATTTATCTTGTACCATTTATTGGTGTCGTTATGAACTTCTGGAGTTAAGAAATACTTCTCTACAATTTCATCATTCACATATTTAGATTCTATAGTGATAAGATTCATCATTTCTTCTTTATAATAAGTAATATTTAAGTTTTCTAATTCATTACAGAACCAGTTTGTTCTATTTCTTAATTTATCTATTTTTTCAAGCCATCCAAATGGACCATAAGTGGCAAGAATCATCCATACAGCAACGGCATTAGCACCAGAACGACTTCCACTTATTGTTACATCTAAGTTTTCTATATAGGTAGCTTCTTTTGTAAGTGTATTATGTATTAAATTCTTTCTACATAAGAAAATACCAGTACCATAAGGTGCTTGAAGCATTTTATGAGCGTCTAGTGTAATAGAATCTACATTTTTGTTAGAAAAATCTGTAGTACAATTTTTATTTCCGATAGGATATATAAATCCTCCAAAGGCGCCATCTACATGGATTTTGTAATCTAGTTCATATTTATCAAAAGTATTTGCATATAAATCAGGATCATCTACGGAACCAAACATAGTAGTACCCATGTTAGAGATTACTATAAAATATTTTTTACCGTTTTCTTTTGCCTCTTTTACTATACTATCTAAAACTTCTTCTTGGATTTTACGAGTGTAAAATTCAACAGGAACTTTTATAATATCTATATTTAATAAATCAGAACCTTTGTATGCAGAATAATGTGTATCTGCAGATGTTATTATAGCCATTTCCTCATGCTTAGCATTTTTCTCATTTTTAAAATAGTTTCTATAAACCCACATAGCTTGAATATTTGCTTCTGTTCCGCCTTGAGCAATATAACCGTCAAATTCTTCATCTTCTCCATTAAGTATGTCTTTTGATAGAAGTTGAATGAGTTCTCTTTCAATATCAAAAGTACCTCCAAATAATATATCTGCTTTGTCGTATGTATGGCAGCCTATATGATTAGGATTTTGTATAAAAGTTCTAAGATATGGTGATTTTTTAACAAAATCAAATCCATCATAAAACATTGCATTATCTAATTTTGTTCCAGGAATACCTATAGTGTTAGTATTGTCATAGTTTAAAGTTCTACTTAATGCTTCTGAAACTTTTTGGTTTAATTCTTCCTCAGTGTACTTTTTCCAATATTTCATTCTTTCATCCCCTCTAATATTCTTAACTTAAAATTAAATCCAATTTACTTTTACTTTATTTTAAAGAAAATTAATTGTAGGGTTACAAGTTAACTTTTAAAATTTAATGTTTTATTATAAAAATTATTTATATTGATTATTAATTTTATTCAAAATATTTTAATTATATAAAAGCTAATGGATTTTTATTAAATTAGTGTACGAAAAATATGAAAACACTAACTTAGTAAAAATCACTAGTAAAACCTTTACAAAAACTTTGCAAAAAAATAAATTTCTATTATAGAAATAATAAAAATTGTTTAAAGAAAATTAACATATATTTTATATGCAATTCATTATAACATAATAATACGTAAAATGTCTAACTTAATAAAAAGTTTTAAGTTCACTCTAGAAAGTATATTCTTATAAAATATAAAAGAAAAAACTATGAGTTTTAGCTACACATAGTTTTTTCTTTCATTATATAATATATAGTTTAATAATTATAGTATTCTCCATAATTACTCAATAAAGGCATAAATGCAAAAATTACTATTAATAGATATAAAACTATAACAATCATAGTTAATATAAATGAAAATAATCCAGCTCTAGACCATGTATTTTGAATTTTCATAAATTCATCAACACTTTCAAAATTACCTTTTTTCCATGCCCAAGAATTACCTTTTGCCCCACATACGAAAATCCATATTATATTAAAAAGGGGAATTAGACATAAAAGTGGCAGATAGGAACGATTTCCTATTCCCCATAAAATATTATACATGAAAGCTCCCCAATTCCATTTTTTAACTTCACTAGGGACAAAGTTTTTATCATTTTCCATAATAAGTCCTCCTAAAACAAAATTATACATTTTTTTCAAAAAAATAAATAAATCCATAGATATACTAGCATATTTTTTAAAAAAATTCAAATTTTTTTAAAAAAATAACATAAATTACAAGTAATATATTGAAAAAAAATAACTAAAATGGTAGAATTAAATAAAAAAATTTAATTTTAATTGAAGGAGGAATTAAAAAAATGGAAGGAAATTCTTTTCAAGTTAGTCAAAATAAGTTTATAGGAAAAACATTACTTTACATGACTATGGGATTAATATTAACTTTTATAGTTTCATATGCATTATGTATTAATGAAGATTTTATAATATTTTTATATTATAATCAGTATTCGTTCTTTGTAGCTATTATTGTAGAAATAGGGTTAGTCAGTTTAATAACTAGAAAAATGGAAAGCATGTCTGTTAAAACTGGGTTTATATTATTTTTGTTGTACTCAGTAATTAGTGGGGTAACTTTCTCAGCCATATTATTAGCATATTCTTTAGAATCAATTATTTTTATATTTTTTATAGCAGCTTTAATGTTCCTTTGCTCAGGAATGATAGGGATGACAACTAAAAGAGATTTATCAACTTTAGGAAGATTTGCTATTATGTCTCTTGTAGGAATAATTATTGTAAGTATAATAAATATGCTTTTAGGATCTAATGATGGACTTTTTAATTTTATAAATTATGTAGGAATGATTATATTCTGTGCTTTAACAGCTTATGATATGCAAAAAATAAAGATTATACATAAGTATTCATATGAACTTTCACCAGTTGAGGTTAATAAATTTGCTATATTAGCAGCATTAAATCTTTATTTAGACTTAATAAATATATTTATATATTTATTAAGATTATTAGGTAGAAAAAGATAGATGAATAGTAAAAGGTATTTAAAAATAAATTTTAAATTTATTTTTAAATACCTTTTTTTATTTTTAATATTATTTGTTTTATGTGAGCACTATTTAAACTATTATAAATACAAGGTTATGAGGAGTTTAAATATAAAAAAAATCTAAAAATATAAAAAAAACCAATAAAAGTGTATCACAAATGAATAAAATGCTACAATAATGAAATTTTTATGATGGCTATGTTTCATGTAAAAAAAACAATTAAGTTATAAAAGGAATAAAAACACTAAAAAACACTATAAAGTATGTTAAATAGCAAATTTAAATGATGAAAATAAAGAAAAAATACTTTAAATTAACTAATCAATAAAAAATATTGAAATTAATTTAAAAATATATTGCAATTTTGATAAAAAAGATGTACTATGTTAATAGCTGATACAAAAGCTGATACAAAATAAGTTTTCTTTTTAAATTTGGCGTTAAAATACAATTAATTATGAGATTGATTTTTACGCTAAAATATAATATATAATTTAGAAATGAAAAAATAAATCAAAAATTGTTAGGAGATGGTTCAGGTGGGGAATATACTTTAGTAAAAAAAGATAAACATGAATTTGTGAAAGAGGATAAAAACTTAATAATTCCAAAAAATTATAATTCAGAAATAAGTATTATAGAAACTGAAAGAGCTATAAAATTTATTAAAGATTATTTTGAGAAAAGTTTAGCAGAAAATTTAAATCTTACAAGAATATCAGCTCCGTTATTTGTTATGGAAAATACTGGAGTGAATGACAGTTTAAATGGAGTGGAAAGACCAGTTTCCTTTGATGCTTTAGACATAAAAGAAGATAATTTGGAAATTGTGCAATCTCTTGCTAAATGGAAGAGAATAGCCTTAAGTAATTATGGATTTGAGGTTGATGAAGGTATTTATACAGACATGAATGCTATTAGAAGAGATGAGATTTTAGATAATACTCACTCCATATATGTAGATCAATGGGATTGGGAAAAAATAGTAAGTAAAGAGCAACGTAGTGAAGTTTATTTAAAAAATGTAGTAAATAAAATATATACAACTTTTAAAGAAACTGAACGAATTGTATGTGAAAGATACTCACATATAAAGCCTATGTTGCCGGAAAACATATATTTTATCACATCTCAGCAGTTAGAGGATATGTATCCAGATGTTGATTCGGATACAAGAGAAAAACTGATAACAAAAGAAAAAGGCGCAGTTTTTATAAGTAAAATAGGAAAAGTTTTAAACTCTGGAGAAAGGCATGGAACAAGATCTCCTGATTATGATGATTGGGAACTAAATGGAGATATAATATTTTGGTACCCTATTCTAGATAAGCCATTAGAACTTTCATCTATGGGAATAAGAGTAGATGAAAATTCTCTTTTAAAACAATTAAAAATAAATGGCTGTGAAGATAGAAAAGAATTAGAATATCATAAGATGCTATTAAATAAAAAGCTTCCATATACTATTGGTGGTGGAATAGGACAATCTAGGATCTGTATGTATTTTTTAAGAAAAGCACATATAGGAGAAGTTCAAGCTAGTATATGGAATAAAGAAATGATAAAGAAATGTAAAGAAAACAATATAGAATTGTTATAAGAAAATTATATAGGGTCTAATAGTAAATTATTCAAATTCATATTAAATAATTTACCGTTGGACTCTATATTAACAAAAAATAGATTGAATGTTAAATTATTTATGATTATAATTTGAAAATTACAAAGATAACTATTATATAGTTTAAATTTTAAAAATATTTGGATAATTAAAATCGTATAATTATATTATATAGATAAAACGATATACATATTATGTTAGAACTAGTGAAAGGGTGGATTTAAATGAGTTTTAAAAAAATTCTTGTTGCAAATAGAGGGGAAATAGCTATAAGAGTGTTTAGGGCTTGTCATGAACTTGGAATAAGAACAGTAGCTATATACTCAGAAGAAGATAAAGGTGCTTTATTTAGAACAAAAGCAGATGAAGCTTATCAAATAGGACGTGGAAAAGGACCGGTAGAAGCATATCTTTCTATTGATGAAATAATAGAATTAGCAAAGAAAAAGCAAGTTGATGCAATTCATCCAGGTTATGGTTTTTTATCTGAAAACATGGAATTTGCTAAAAAATGTGAAGAAAATGATATAGAATTTATAGGGCCAACATCTGAAATGATGGACAAATTAGGAGAAAAAATAAAGTGTAAAATAGTTGCAGAATCTGTTGGGGTTCCTATTATACCTGGAACAAATGAGCCAATAAAATCAGCAGAAAAAGCAAAAGAACTTGCTAGTTTATGTGGTTATCCTATAATGTTAAAGGCTGCTGCTGGTGGTGGCGGAAGAGGTATGAGGATTGTTCGTAGCGAGGAAGAACTTGTAGATTCGTATATAAGTGCTAGAAACGAAGCAAAAAAAGCTTTTGGAATAGATGATATTTTTATAGAAAAATATATAGAAAACCCTAAACATATAGAAGTTCAATTGCTTGGAGATAAATATGGTAATATAGTTCATCTTTATGAAAGAGATTGCTCTATACAAAGAAGACATCAAAAGCTTGTAGAATATACACCTGCTTTTTCATTACCTGAAAGTTTAAGAGAGAGTATATGTAATGATGCAATAAAAATAGCTAAAGCTGTTAACTATAGAAGTGCAGGAACAGCAGAGTTTTTAGTAGATAGTCACGGAAACTATTATTTTATTGAAATGAATCCAAGAATACAAGTAGAGCATACAGTTACAGAAATGCTTACATCTATAGATATAGTGCAATGTCAAATTTTAATAGCACAAGGATTTAGTTTAGGTTCTAAAGAAATTGGAATAGGAAGCCAAAAGGACGTACATTGCATGGGATACTCTATACAATGTAGGATAACTACTGAAGATCCTATGAATAATTTCTTCCCAGATACAGGAAAGATAGATATGTATAGAACTAGTTCAGGGTTTGGCGTAAGACTTGATGGTGGAAATGGATTTACTGGTGCAATTATAAGTCCATATTACGATAGCTTATTAGTGAAAGTAATAACCCATGGAAGAACTTTTAAAGAAACAATAAATAAAGCAAAACGTTCAGTTAGAGAGACTAAAATAGATGGAGTTAAAACTAATTCAGATTTTCTAATAAATGTTTTGAGTTGTGAAGAATTTGAAAAGGGTATTTGCACAACAAACTTTATTGAAAACCATCCAGAATTATTAAATGTAATACCTAAAGAAGATAAAGAACTTAAATTACTTAATTTTTTAGGAGAAAAAGTAGTTAATGAGGGTAAGCATAGTCATAAAGATTTTGATATACCTCAAATACCTAAATTTTCTAAAGTTCAGTCTTTAAATGGAACTAAACAAATTTTAGATAGAAAAGGACCGTTAGGCCTTACTCAGTGGATTAAAAATGAAAAGAAATTGCTTTTAACTGATACAACAATGAGGGATGCTCATCAATCACTTATGGCAACAAGACTTAGAACAAAAGATATGGCTATGATAGCAGAACCTATGGCTCATCTTGCAAAAGATTTATTTTCCATTGAAATGTGGGGTGGAGCAACTTTTGATGTTGCATATAGATTCTTAAAAGAAGATCCATGGGAAAGATTAGAAATATTAAGAAAAAAAATTCCAAACGTATTATTTCAAATGCTAATTAGAGGTGCTAATGGAGTTGGATATAAAAATTATCCAGATAATGTTATAAGAGAATTTATAAAGGAATCTGCAGATAAAGGTATTGATGTATTTAGAATATTTGACTCACTGAACTGGTTAAAAGGTATGGAGATAGCAACAGATGAAGTTTTAAAAACAGGAAAAGTTGCTGAAGTATGTATGTGCTATACAGGAGATATTTTAGATGGTAGTAGAAAAAAATATGATTTAAATTATTATATTAAAATGGCTAAAGAAATAGAATCTATGGGAGCTCATATATTAGGTATAAAGGACATGTCTGCACTTTTAAAACCATATGCTGCATATGAACTTATATCTGCATTAAAAGAAGAAATAAGCATACCAATACATTTACATACTCATGATACCAGTGGAAATGGAGTTGCCACTGTACTTATGGCGGCACAAGCTGGAGTAGATATTGTTGATACTGCCTTTAATAGTATGTCAGGACTTACAAGTCAACCTGCTTTAAATTCTGTTGTAGCAGCTCTTGAAAATACAAAACGTGATACTAAGTTAGACTGTGACAGTTTACAGCAAATATCTGATTATTGGGAAAGTGTAAGACCTATTTATGAAGATTTTGAGTCTGAGTTAAAGGCTACAAGTGCTGAAATATATAAATATGAAATTCCAGGTGGACAATATTCTAATTTAAAACAACAAGTTAAGAGTTTTGGTCTTGGTCATAAGTTCCAAGAGATAAAAGATATGTATAAAGAAGTGAACGGTATGGTTGGAGACATTGTTAAAGTTACTCCATCATCTAAAATGATAGGTGATATGGCTATATTTATGGTGAAAAATAATATTGACTCTAATAACATATTAGAAAAAGGTGAAATATTATCATTCCCAGACTCAGCTGTAGATTATTTTAAAGGTATGATGGGCCAACCTAATGGGGGATTCCCAAAAGGTTTACAGAAGATTGTTTTAAAAGACGAAGATTCTATAGAGTGTAGACCTGGAGAACTCTTAAAGGATGAAGACTTTGAAAAAATAGAAAAAATATTAACAGAAGAATTAGAAATAATTCCAGAAAAAAAAGACATTATAGCTTATGCTTTATATCCAAAGGTATTCAAAGAATATGTAGAGTATAAGAAGACAAAAGGTGATTTTTCCAACATGCAAAGTGTACCATTTTTCCATGGAATAGTGGAAGGTGAAACTTTAGAGATTGAAGTTGAAGAAGGTAAGGTGTTTTTAGTAAAATTAATAAAAGTTCTAAATCCAGATTCAAAAGGTATGAGAAAAGTAATATTTGAAGTAAATGGATTTAGAAGAGAAATAGATGTAAAAGATAGGGCTATTGAAGAAAATAAAAATGAAAAATCAATTATATTTGCTAGTAAAGACGATCATACAGAGATAGGTGCTAGCATACCGGGAAAAGTTGTTAAGGTATTAATTAAAAAAGGGGACAAAATAGAAAAAAATCAAAAGCTTATGATTTTAGAGGCTATGAAAATGGAAACTAATATAGTATCTAAAATATCTGGGGAAATAGAGGAAGTATTGGTTAGTGAAGGTAGCCAAGTTGAAAGTGGTCAACTTATAATTAAGTTAAAATCACTTTAATAAAAATCATTTTAATAAAAGTACTATAATAAAAATAAGAACTTAGTTTAACTAGGTTCTTATTTTTATTTTTAGAACTAAACTTTGATGCTTAAAAATATAAAAATTAAAAATAACAATTTTATATATTAATAAAATGTGTAACAAAAGTTACCGAAATACATTTGAAAAAATAGTATACTTTCAATTGTAGAAAACAGGTATCAAAAGAATGATATATAGGGATGCAAGTTGAAAGTTTAATTTATGCATGAAGGTTTTGTTGGAAATAGAGAAAAGGGAATAATAATTAACATAAATACTACTAATATACATTTTATTTAAATTGGAAAATTATTATTTTATAAAGGTATAAGTTAAAATTAAAATTTAAAACCTTATGATACATAGAAATAGTACGAAAAAATTAAGGAGGAATTTATAATGGGAATGTTTTGTTATCAATGCCAAGAAGCAGCAGGATGTAAGGGATGTACAGTAAAAGGTGTTTGTGGAAAAACTGAAGATGTAGCAAAAACTCAGGACTTATTGGTATATGTTACTAAAGGTCTTGCAATTATAAGTAATGAAGGTAGAAAAGTTGGTGTGATAGATAAAGAAGTAGATAAATGTATAACAGAAAACTTATTTTCAACAATTACAAATGCAAATTTTGATAGAGAAGATCTTTTAGGAAGAATTAAAGAGACTTTAAAATTAAGAGAAAGCTTAAAAGTTAAAGTTTTAAAAGCTGGTGGCGTTATAGGAGAGACAAAGGCAACTGGTGGTTTTCTAAAAAAAATATTAGGTATGAATACTGAAGAAATAATTATTCCAGATGCTGCCCAATGGAAGGGTAATAATGAATTAGCTTTTGTGCAAAAATCGGAAACAGTTGGAGTATTAGCAACTGAAAATGAGGATATAAGAAGTTTGAGAGAACTTATAATTTATGGATTAAAGGGATTATCAGCATATATGAAACACGCTATGAATTTAGAATACAATAGTGATGAAATTCATGGATTTATGGCAAAAGCATTAGCCGCAACTTTAGATGATACTTTAACGGTAGATGATTTAGTAGGGTTAGCCCTTGAAGCAGGAAAATATGGCGTGGATGGAATGGCATTACTTGATGATGCTAATACTAAAACTTATGGTCATCCAGAGATTACAACAGTAGATATAGGGGTAAGAAATAATCCGGGAATATTAATATCAGGACATGATTTGAAAGATTTAGAGATGTTACTTCAGCAAACAGAAGGAACAGGAGTAGATGTTTATACACATGGTGAAATGTTAGCAGGACAATACTATCCTAAGTTCAAAAAGTATAAACATTTTGCAGGTAACTATGGAAATGCTTGGTGGAAGCAAAAAGAAGAATTTGAAAAGTTTAATGGAGTAATACTTATGACAACGAATTGTGTTGTAATTCCATCTAATTCTTATAAAAATAGATTATTTACAACAGGATCAACAGGTGTTCCAGGATGTAAGCATATAGAAACTGATAAGTTTGGTAAAAAAGATTTTTCTCAATTAATACAGATGGCTAAAAAATGCAAAGCACCTACAGAAATAGAAAAGGGACAGATTGTTGGAGGTTTTGCTCATAATCAAGTTATTGCATTAGCAGATAAAGTTGTTGAAGCTATACAAGAGGGAGCTATAAAGAGATTCTTTGTTATGGCTGGATGTGATGGAAGAGCTAAATCAAGAAATTACTATACGGAATTTGCAGAAAAGTTACCCAAAGATACAATAATTTTAACAGCAGGCTGTGCAAAATATAAGTATAATAAATTAAATTTAGGAGATATTAACGGAATTCCTAGAGTGTTAGATGCAGGGCAATGTAATGATTCATATTCATTAGTTGTAATAGCTTTAAAACTTGCAGAAGTATTTGGTGTTGAAAGTGTAAATGATTTGCCAATAAGCTATAATATAGCATGGTATGAGCAAAAGGCAGTTATAGTATTATTATCATTATTGCATTTAGGAGTCAAAAATATACATTTGGGACCAACATTACCAGCGTTCTTATCACCAAATGTAACAAAAGTATTAGTTGATAACTTTGGAATTGGTGGAATAACAAATGTTGATGATGATATAAACATGTTCATGTCTTAATAAAACAAATAATGAGATATATGTTTTAAATAAAATTTTATGTTAAAGTAAATTTATCACTTATTAATTTACAATATAAATATAATTTCATAATATAAAAAGGACTGCCAAAGCAGTCTTTTTTATATTATGAATTTCTAAAGATTGATTTTAAATCATCTTCTGGTGTGCTTATAGGTTTTATATCAAAATTATCTATAAGATATTGAAGTACGTTAGGTGATAGAAATGCTGGAAGTGATGGACCAAGGTAAATTCCTTTTATATCTAGTGAAAGTAATGCTAACAAATCAGCAACAGCTTTTTGTTCATACCATGAAAGTATAATAGATAGAGGAAGGTCATTAACAGTACAATTAAAAGCATCTGCAAGAGCTAATGCTATTCTTACTGCTGAATAAGCGTCATTACATTGTCCTATGTCTAAAAGTCTAGGTATTCCATCTATATCACCAAAATCTAACTTGTTAAACCTGTATTTTCCACAAGCTAAAGTGAGAATTATACAATCATCAGGAAGTTGTTTAGCAAATTCTGTGTAATAATTTCTACCGGGCCTAGCACCATCACAACCACCTATTACAAAGAAACGTTTAATTTTTCCATCTTTAACAAGTTCTATTATTTTTTCTGCATGGCTTAATGTTGCTTTATGCCCAAATCCTACTAAAATTTCCTGTGGAACTTCATCTTCCTTAAAGCCACCAAGTTCTAAGGCTTTATTTATTATTTCTGAAAAGTCTTTAGTTCCATCATTTTCCTTAGGAATATGCTTTATATTCTTCCAACCAACAACACTAGTTGTAAAAATTCTGTCGCTGTAAGAATCACGAGGTTTCATAAGACAATTAGTTGTCATTAAAATGCATCCAGGAATATTGTCAAAGTCTTTTTGTTGATCTTGCCAAGCTCCTCCAAAGTTACCTACAAGGTGAGCATATCTATTAAGGCTAGGATAACCATGAGCAGGTAACATTTCGCCATGGGTATAAACATTTATTCCCTTATCTTTGGTTTGCTCAAGAAGCATTTCTAAATCTTTTAAATCATGACCAGAAACTATTATGAAAGGTCCTTTTTTAGTTTTTACATTCACTTTTTGAGGAGATGGAGATTGGAATAATTCGTTATTAGCTTTATCCAGTACCTCCATACATTTAACAGACATTTTACCAGCTTTTATCATTACATCAATTAGGTTTTCTAGTGATAATGAATCATCTATAACTGCTGATAATGCTTCAAAATAAAAATTGTCAACATCATCGTCATGATAATTTATAAATCTTGCTTGATGAGAATATGCGCTAATTCCTTTTAGACAGTAAATTATGGTTTGTCTTACTGAACGAATATCAGCATCCAAATTTTCATTGTACATAATGCCTGCTATTTTAGAGTCCTTTAACATTTCTTCTTTATTGTCAGGTAATTGATATCTTGCTATATCAGATTCATCAATAGTATTAGCTATCTTAGATTTTAATTCATTTTTATATTTTTTAGATGTTTTTAATTGATTAACAAAAAAGTCTAAATCAAAGTTAACATTTGTAAGAGTTGAAAATAAACTATCTTCTATAAAAGATATATACTTTTTATCAATTTTTTCACCTTTTTTAATAAGTTCAAGTCCGTAAAAACTCATACCCTTCAATTGATATATAAGTAAATCTTGAAGGTTTGCAATATCCGGTGTTTTACCACAAACACCTACTCTAGTGCAACCTTTTCCTCCAACAGTTTGCTCACATTGATAGCAAAACATATCATTCTCCATAAAAAAACCTCCTATATTAGTTTAGTAATCAAATCTAGTATTGGTAAAGATAAGTATAAATATTCCTTTAGAAAGTAATATGAAACTAATTTGTATAGGTAAAGTGAATTAAAATTTAAAATAAAAAAATAACTACTATACTCTCGTATAAGTAGTTATTTTAGAGGTTGTTTTAAGTTTTAAGCAGTTTTACAAACTACTTCAGAATTTAAGGCTTCTGCTACCACATTAGCTAAATCTACAACTCTTGCAGAATATCCCCATTCATTGTCATACCATGCAGCAACTTTAACCATTTTGCCGTTTACCATAGTTGAAAGTGCATCAAGTATTGAAGATCTATCATCTCCTTTAAAATCAACAGAAACTAAAGGTAAATCACAATATCCTAAGATTCCTTTTAATTCATTTTCAGATGCATCTTTAAATGCGTTATTTAATTCTTCAATAGTAACTTCTTTTTCAAGTTCGCAAACTAAATCAGTTATTGATACTGCTGCTGTTGGTACTCTTAAAGCAAATCCATTAAGTTTTCCGCTAAGTTCTGGTAGAACTTTTGCAACAGCTTTTGCAGCGCCAGTTGAAGTTGGAACTATTGATTGGCCAGCAGCTCTAGCTCTTCTTAAATCTTTATGGCTCTTATCTAGTATTTGTTGGTCGTTTGTATATGAGTGGATAGTAGTCATAAATCCGTTCACTATACCAAATTTTTCATTTAACACTTTAACTACTGGAGCTAAACAATTTGTTGTGCAAGATGCATTAGAAATTAAAGTATGTTTAGATACATCTAGCTTATCATCATTTACTCCCATAACAACAGTTATATCTTCATCTTTTCCTGGAGCTGTTAATATAACTTTTTTTGCACCAGCGTCTACGTGGCCCATAAGTTCTTCTCTAGTTTTGAATTTTCCAGTAGATTCTATAACTAAATTAACATTAAGAGCTTCCCAAGGAATATCCTTTGGTTCTGCACATCTTGTTATTTTGATTTCTTTTCCATTTATTATTAGCGAGTCTTCAGTTGTTTTTACATCACCTTTGAAAGTTCCGAAACATGAATCGTAAACAAATAGATGTGCTAATGTTTCAACATCAGCTCTAGCATTTATTGATACTATATTAAAATTATTATCAGGATTTTCAGAAGCTATTCTTAAAAATGTTCTTCCTATTCTTCCAAATCCGTTTATACCTACATTTATCATAAAACTACCCCCTGAGTATTCATTAAAAACTTTTTAAAATTTATTATTAAATCAATTAATTACGTATTTTCTTTACAAGAATATAGTACAACATAAATGGAAAAAAATCAAATAAAGTATAGCATAATAAAAATAAAAATAAGTTGAATACCGTTGAAAAAGATAACAATAGCTCTTAAATGCTCTTGAATACTTTAAAACAACATACTATATATTAAATATAATACTATATAGTATGTTGTAGTTATAAAAAGTGTACACTTTTGAATTTTGTATTAATAATAAAATTTATTTGTTAATAAAGATGATTAAATTCTATTTATGAAACAAAATAATTCTTAAATATAACTACTTTTATCTCGTCGTAAGTTATATTAGGATTTACTATTTCTTTGATAGGTTTTAATCTGTTTCTTCCTACTTGGTTTATTGCATCTAAAATTTCTTTTTCATTATCTTCATCATACAAGTTAGAAAAATCTAGAGGCAAATTAGTATTTTTATGTTCTTCTAAATATTTTTTTATATGCTCAAGTATAGTGCCTATTTGAAGATTACGTTGCTTACAAGCATTTTCAATAGATGGGTTATTACTTAGTAAGTCCATTGTAACTTCTATAGTTTTGCTTTTATGAGAGGAACCTCTAGCTTGAGATTCATTTTTTGTTTTAGTGAAGACAAAATCTAAGGTTATATTATTTTCATTTACATATGAACTTATTACATTTAAAAATAGAGTTCCATACTTTTCACATTTGTGTTCTCCAACCCCACTTATATCAAGTAATTCTTCTTTATTAATAGGAAGCCTTATGCTAAGTTCTTTTAAGGTGCTGTCAGAAAAAACAACATACGGTGGTATGTTTTCATCAGTGGCAATATCTCTTCTTAAAGATTTTAAAATTGTTAGTAGTTCATTGTTTGCATCGGAGTATTCTTTATTTACAAATTCCTTGAATATAACACTGTCTTCTCTTTTAAGGATAGGAATAGATTTTTCGGTAAGTCCTACTGTAGGAAAAGTTCCTTGTAGGCTTTCTAAATATCTATGAGATATAAGAGTATGAATAAAAGTTTTTAAATAATCTTTTGAGATATTACTCATTATTCCGTAAGTATTAAGTTTATCTAGGCCAAGTCTTAAGACTTTTTTATTTTTAGAGCCTTTAAGTATATCTATAATAGACGTTACCCCTAAGGGACGTTTCATTTCATAAACACAATATAGTACATTTCTAGCTTCTTCTGTTTTGTCAACAAACTCTCCTTCGAAATGGCAGTTGCTACATTTCCCACAATCTTGGTTATAGTTTTCACCAAAGTAGTTTAAAATGAATTTTTTAAGACAATCATTAGAATATGAAAAATCTGCCATTAGTTGCAACTTGTTGTACTCATTTAGTTTTCTTGTTTCATTATAAGTGCTTACATCAATTAAATATTTTTGAAGATGTATATCTGATTGAGAAAAAAGAAGAATACATTCACTTTCTTCACCATCTCTTCCTGCTCTACCTATTTCTTGATAATAGCTTTCAATATTTTTAGGCATATTATGGTGTATTACAAATCTTACATTAGATTTATCTATGCCCATACCAAAAGCATTAGTAGCAATTATTATATTACAGTTATCATAAATAAAGGATTCTTGATTTTCTAAACGTTCATTATCAGAAAGACCAGCATGATATTTTAAAGCCTTAATATCTTTATTATTTAAAAGTTTGAAAAGGGATTCTACTTCCTTTCGTGTAGCACAATAAATTATACCGGAATCTTCTTTGTGAGTTTTTAAGTAGTTTAAAATAAAAGCTTCTTTATTTCCACCTTGAACAACCTTTAGTATTAAATTTTCCCTATCAAAGCCTGTTATAAATATGGAAGGCTTATTTAATTGAAGAAGTTTAACCATATCATTTTTAACTTCTTCTGTAGCAGTAGCGGTAAAAGCAGCAACAGTTGGACGGGTTTTTAAAAGATTAATAAATTCATTTATTTTTGTATAACTAGATCTAAAATCATGTCCCCACTGAGAAACGCAATGGGCCTCATCTATAGCCATAAAGGATACATTGACATTAGATATTAATGTTATAAAATCTTGAGATAGCAATCGTTCTGGTGCTACATAAAGTATTTTAAAATCATTGTTTAATATTTTTTCTTTTACGGTTTTATATTCTAGTGATGAAAGAGAACTATTTATGTATCCAGCGCTTATTCCAGTAGCTTTTAAATTGTCTACTTGATCTTTCATAAGAGAAATTAACGGCGATACTACAATTGTTATACCATCAAATAAAATTGCTGGAAGTTGATAACATATGGATTTACCACCACCAGTAGGCATTATAGCTACAGTATCATTTTGATTTAAAATAGAATCAATTACATTTTCTTGCCCTTTTCTAAAACTATTATAACCAAAGTATTTATTTAAAACGTCTAAAGCCTTATTAATCATTAATAAATTCACCTCATAAAATTGATAATAATAAAAGTATATAAAGTATATATTTATATAAGTCCGAAATTAAATACTTACGAGATTACATTAATCTTTTGGGAATCCAAGTTTTGAAATGAATAGTTCTAAAACTTGGAACCTTATAGCATTAATCTCTTATTATTATCATAGACTAATTTAAGAAAATTTAAAACCGATATATAGTAAAAAAGACAACATGTGAAATATTCTTATTATTTTGAAAAAACTTAAAAGTAATGGTATTATTAACGAAAATCCTATGGTGGAGATGATTTGTAGAAAGTGGTGAATTAAATGGAAAGATTTACATCTAAAGATTATATTAACTATGTGCTGGAAAGTAAAAATGTAAAATTAGAAGATATTAAGGTTGGATAAGTTGTTATATTATCTTGGTTTAATAATGTTATAGACTATTTAAAGGATAAGTATAATGGGGTTAATCCATCATATAATACTTTTGGTAAAAGACATGAAATATATAATATAAATGTTAATGGGAAGTTAGTAACTCTATTTTATAGCAGTATAGGTGCACCAGCAACTATAGCAGCAATGGAAGAACTTAGGGAACTTGGAGGAAAAGTATTTATAGGTATAGGTCTTGCAGGTAGTTTAAATGAAAATTTAAAACTTGGTGATTTATTAATACCTTATCAAAGCATAAGAGAAGAAGGTACTTCATACCATTATCTAGATCATAAAGATAATGTATATCCTTGTGAAGAATTAAAATGTAAAATGGAAAATTCTTTAAAAATTATAGGATATAAATATATTGTAGGATCACAATGGACGACTGATGCTATATATAAGGAAACTTTAGACCAAATAGAGAAATATTCTAAATTGGGGGTGTATGGTGTTGATATGGAGACATCAGCTATGTATGCTTTTGGACAAGCTACAAATACAAAAGTGTGCAATATTTTAGCTATAAGCGATGAGTTATGGCATAAATGGAATCCAGGCTTTGGGGGAGAAATTGTGCTAGGTGGACTTGAAAAAGCAACTAAAGTTGTAGAAGAACTAATAAAAAAATTATAAAGTATATAGGGAAACAAGCTCCAATTTAAATTTATTCAATAACCTTAAAATATTTTTATACAAGATGCAGTGTTGAATTCTAAGTAATTCGGAGCATGTCTCACTATTTTAGGTATCCAAGTTTTGGAATGGATAACTTTAAGAGTCAACTTGGAGCCCTATAAAAAATATAGTTAAAGATTGGAGATTTTTTATGATAATAGGAAATTTGACAATTATAAGGCCATTAGAGTGTGGAGATGAAGAGCTTTTATATAGATGGTGGAATGATGGAGGATTAATGGAGCATGCGGGTTTAGCTTTTGGAACACTTCAAAGTAAAGAAGCAATTAAAAATATAGTGAACAGAGAAATAGTAAAAGAAGAACTCTTCCCAAAAGATAAGAGATTTATAATATGTAAAAAAGATAATTTAGCACCTATAGGTGAGATTAATTATTGTGGGTTAGATTTAAAAAATGAAAAATGTGAATTTGGAATAAAAATTTGTGAGATAAATGAACAGGGAAAAGGGTATGGAAAAGATGCATTGTATCATTTTATAAATTTTATTTTTAAAAGCTTTAATATAAATAAAATTGAATTAACTACTCTGATTGATAACAGAAAAGCTCAAGGTTTATATAGAAAATTAGGATTTAAACCTATAGGCATAATTAGAGAGGCTTTTTTTGATAGCAGAAATGAAATGTTTCAAGATGTTTTATATATGGACATCTTAAGGAAAGAATGGAAGGAGAAATATATATAAGTACGAGAATATATATAAATTAGAGGTTGGGGGGATTTGTAATGTTAAGAGTTAGTGAGGTGTTTAAAAGTAGTAATTATGTAGATTATAAACGGATTGATAAAAGAAAAAAGAAGAATAAAAATACAAAAGAATATAAATTTATGGATGAGTTAAAAAAATATGAGGGAAAAAAGAAAAATAAATAAAGTGAATATATTTAAATTAAAGAAGAGATTATTATATAGCAATTAAAATAATTTCTTCTTTAAACATAAATTTACAATGCAGATTTATAAATGGTCGCTATATCTTCAATAGTAACTTTTGTAGGATGGTTTTTAAGTTTTGAAGTATTATTTGCCATAAAATCTGAGTATTCTATAATTTCTTTTTCTGATAAAGAGATTTTTTCGCCAAACAATCCTTCTAAAAATGTTCCAAAATCATCTAGATTATTAAACTTAAGAAGTGAAAGTATTTTGTTAACTTTTATTTTATCATTACAAAAGTTAAGATATTCCTTTAATAATAACCCATTAGCTTTACCATGAGGAATATTTTTATAATATGTTAAAGCATAACCCATTCCATGTGGTAATGATGTTTCAGCTTGAGAAATTACCATTCCAGCAATTGTAGAAGCTACAAGTAATTTTTCACATTGATTTAAACTTAACTTTTCAGTTTGAAGATAATAAATACAATCTCCAAAATATTCTAGCCCCTTTTCTGCTAAACTATCACTTAATATATTAGCATTAGAAGATAAATAACCTTCTATTAGATGAGAAAGTGCATCTATTCCTGTATTTACTCTTATTGATATTGGTATATTAATAAGATAAGATGGGTCTAAAAAAGATATTATAGGAAAAACTTTTTGACATATTCCTCTTTTGGTTCTTAAGTTATGATCGGTTACTATTGAGTATGGTGTAGTCTCACTACCAGTACCAGCAGTAGTAGGTATGGCTATTACTGGAATGGCTGATAAAGAAGGGGTATTTGCTAAATCAGTTATTGTGGCATCTACATTATTAATAAGTATAGCAGCAGCCTTTGAAGCATCTAAAGGTGAACCACCACCAATTCCAATTACAAAATCAACATTTTTAAGTTTTCCTAAAGTAGATATTTTGTTAATAGTGTCTAGAGAAGGGTTTTCTTCAACTTCATTATATAAGTAATATTCAATATTTAAATCTTTTAAAGTTTTTTCAACATCATTTAAAGAACCATTAAGCCTAGAAGAATGTTTTCCTGTTACTAAAAGAGCTTTATTTCCAAGTGGTTCTAATAAGTTTTTATTATCATTTAAGCAATTTTCACCTAAAATTATTTTTGTAGGCATATAAAATGTATTGTTCATAAATTTTCCTCCTAAATTATATAACTTAAAGAATAAAGATTCGGAATAATAATATAATTTAATTATTAAACAAATGGTATATGATTTCAAGTGTGATTTGCATTTTAAAATTTAAGATATTATAATAACTTATATTTGAAATTATTTAGGATGTGAGAATTTGGAAGAAAGATTACAAAAGTATATGGCAAGTTGCGGTGTTGCCTCAAGAAGAAAATGTGAAGAAATAATACAATCTGGAAGAGTTAAAGTTAATGGTGTCTTTATAAAAGAACTTGGAATAAAGGTAGATAAAGACAAGGATGTTATAGAAGTAGACGATAAAAAAATAAAACCAGAAAAAAGAAAGGTATATATAGCACTGAATAAGCCAGTTGGATATGTATCTACAGTTAAAGATGAAAAAGGAAGAAAAACTATAATAGATTTGATAGATGTAAATGAAAGAATATATCCTATAGGAAGGTTAGATTATGATACTTCAGGACTTATATTACTTACAAATGATGGAGATGTATATAACAGAGTAATACATCCTAGGGTGGAAAAAAACAAAGTTTATATAGCCACAGTTAAGGGGATACCTACAAAATCAGAAATAGAAAGATTTTGTAGAGGCGTAGATATAGGTGGATATATAACAGCTCCAGCTCAGTGTAAATTGTTAAAAATAAATGATAAAGATAAGAAAAATTTATTATGTGATTTAGAAATAGTAATTCATGAAGGAAAAAACAGACAAGTAAGAAAAATGTGTGATGCGATAAATCATAAGGTTGTAAGACTTAAAAGATTGTCTGTTGGAAACATTAAATTAGGTAATCTTAAAGAAGGTAAATATAGATTTTTAACAGATGATGAAATTATACATCTAAAAGGGGAGTAGTTTTATGTTTGAGTATGTAAGTGATGTAAGTATGCTTTCACAGCATATAATAAAGAACTTTACTAAAAATAAAAATGTTGCAATTGATGGTACATTAGGTAATGGATATGACACAGATTTTTTAAGTGAAAATTTTAATAAAGTCTATAGTTTTGATATACAAAAAATAGCAGTAGATAATTATAAAAAAAGAAATAACAATAAAGTTGAATTAATAAATGATAGTCATAGTAAATTAGAAAAATATATAAAAGAGAATGTAGATGCAATTATGTATAATTTGGGTTTTTTACCTGGTGGTGATAAGTCTATAACTACTATGGTAGAGAGTACTATAAAAAGTATAGAGAGTGGATTAGAATTGCTAAATTCAGGTGGGATAGTTTCAATAGCTATTTATGTAGGACATGATGAGGGAAAAAAGGAAGAGATGGCAATTATGAAATATGTTAAAAATCTTGATAAAAAATTATATGGCGTTATGCTACATGAGGTTTTAAATAGAAGTGAATCAGCTCCTAAACTTTTAATTATAGAAAAAAAATAGTTGTATTTTTATTATGCAAGTTTTGGAATGGATAATTTTAAAAGTCAACTTGAAACCCCATATAATATAAAATATTTGGAATGCAAAAGAAGGATATGCTAAATTCACTTTTTATTAGCATATCTTTTTTAAAAAATATAAATTTGGAAATAAAATAAGTAATGTTGGTAGATACTATAAATGAATAAGTGGAAAATTAACTTATATGCAAATTAAAAAAAGTTCTAATTAAAAGAAGTATAACAGTTATTGAATATATATAATTCTTTCAGTTATCAAAGTTTAAAAGCATATATATAATTATAAAAACTATAAAGAATGTTTTTAAAAATGAAAGAATTGCTTTAAAAATATAAAAATTTATGAATAAAAGCATTGGTATATAATGTATATGAATTTAAAAATTCAAAATACTAAAAAATGAAATATTTGATTGATATATGGTTCATAAAGTGTTAAAATTTGATTTGGAGAAAATATTTGGCTAAAAATGTAGTACTTCTCAAGTATTAAAATAAAAAGCGTTAGCGAACGAACGGGGGTTGTAACTTGGAAAATAACAATCAAGATCTTATGAGATTAATACAAATTAAGTTTCCAAGACTTAGCAAAGGACAAAAATTAATTGCAGAATATATATTAAAGCATTATGATAAAGCAGCATTTATGACGGCTGCTAAACTTGGAAATAGTGTAGGCGTAAGTGAGTCAACAGTTGTTAGATTCGCAAATCAATTAGGATATGAAGGTTATCCAGAACTTCAAAAGGCTCTTCAAGAGCTTATAAAAAATAAACTTACAACAGTTCAAAGGATAGAACTTTCAAATGACTTTATAAGCCACAATAATGCACTAAAAGGTGTTTTGAAATCAGATATTGAAAACATAAGAGTTACTTTAGAAAAAATAAACCACTCCGCTTTTGATGAAGCAGTAAATACTATATTTGAAGCGAAGAATATTTACATAATAGGATTAAGAAGTTCTACAGCTTTAGCTGATTTTTTAGGTTTTTATTTAAATTTGATATTAGATAATGTAAAAATAGTATCTTATGGTATGAGCGATATATTTGAACAAATGCTAAATTTATCTGAGGATGATTGCATTATAGGAATTGGATTTCCAAGATACGCTATGAGAACTATTGAAGCATTAAATTTTGCAAAATCAAGAAATGCTAAGGTTATAGCTATTACAGATAGTTTATTATCTCCATTAGCAACAAAAGCAGATTATACTCTTGTTGCAGAAAGTAATATGGCATCTTTTGTTGATTCATTAGTTGCACCGTTAAGTGTAATAAATGCATTAATAATTGCAGTAGGATTAAGAGAAAAGGATAAAATTTCTCAAACATTTGCTGATTTGGAAAATATGTGGCAAAACTATCAGGTTTATTCTTATAAAAAAGAAGACAGATAAAAAAGATTATAAGCTCAACTTGTGGGAGCTTATAATCTTTTTTATTATAAAATAAAAATATACAAAATTCAATTTAAAACCATAAAATTACATAAAATTACATAAAATAAATATAAATTTAACAAAGTTTGTTTCAAAAGTATTATCTGACTAGTTTGAATTTACAAAAATAAAAGAAACTCTTTATTAAATAATAAGTTTCATAAAAATATATTTTTTATAAAAACGTATACAATTGGTTTGTGAAAAGATTTAATATTGTTTTATTATAAAACAATATTAAATCTTTTTATAAATTTGTTAATTATTATTAACAAATTACTTATTGTTTTCAAATAAAAATATTTTTTAAAATAAAGTATAATTGTATTAAAATTGCAATAAATAAATCTTTTAAAAGTATAATTTCATAAAAATATTGATTTTTAAAAATATATAATAAAATTATAATATTTATAAAAATGTTGAAAAAATGAAATTACTAGTAATTTTGAAAAATAAGTTTATAAGAGGAAGTATTAGTGTTTTAACAAAAAACTATGGTAAAATTTTGACGAAGATTAAGCTTTACAAAATTTTTGAATAATGTTATAAAAAATACATAGACAATATAAAAAATAGTTATAAATTATATTGATTTACTATAAAACATGAATTATTATAATAATTAGAAAAAATAAAATTTTTTATAAATATAAAATTTTCAAATTATTGACGTGCAAAAAATCATTTACTTAAAAATATAAAAATATACCTTGCAATTACTACATGGAAAGGTATACAATGAATGAAAGAAATAAAATATTTAAAATTTTTTAAATATTTAAAAAATTAATTAAAATTACAACAAATTTATTGGGGGGAATAGCCGTGAATACTAAAGCTTACATTGATCAAGTATTAGAAAATGTTAGAAAGAGAAATAATGGGGAGCCAGAATTTATACAAGCAGTTGAAGAAGTTTTTCACACATTAGCACCAGTTATAGACAAACATCCAGAATATGTTGAATCAAACTTACTAGAAAGATTCTGCGAACCAGAAAGACAAATAATGTTTAAAGTGCCTTGGACAGATGACAATGGTAATGTTCATGTGAACAGAGGATTTAGAGTGCAATTCAACGGAGTTATAGGACCTTATAAAGGTGGATTAAGATTTCATCCATCAGTTTACTTAGGAATAATAAAATTCTTAGGTTTTGAACAAATATTAAAAAATTCCCTAACAGGACTTCCAATAGGTGGAGGTAAAGGTGGTTCTGATTTTGACCCAAGAGGCAAGTCAAATGCTGAAATAAGAAGGTTCTGTGAAAGCTTTATGTCTGAGTTATATAGACATATAGGACCTGATATAGACGTTCCAGCAGGAGATATGGGTGTAGGTGCAAGAGAAATTGGTTATTTATACGGACATTATAGAAGGCTAAGAGGCGCCTTTGAAAACGGTGTTTTCACAGGTAAAGGATTATCATTTGGTGGTAGTTTAGTAAGACCAGAAGCAACAGGATTTGGAGTAACTTATTTCTGTCAAGAAATGTTACATCATCAAGGTACAGATATAAAAGGAAAAACAGTTGCTATATCTGGATTCGGACAAGTTGCTTGGGGTGTTTGTAAAAAAGTTGCAGAACTTGGTGGTAAAGTTGTAACAATATCTGGACCAGATGGATATGTTTATGATTCAGAAGGAGTTATAACTGATGAAAAAGTTAATTATTTATTAGAAATGAGAGCTTCAGGAAGAGATAAAGCTCAAGATTATGCTGATAAATTTGGATGTGAATTCCATGCAGGAGAAAAACCATGGGGAGTTAAAGCTGATATAATAATACCATGTGCAACTCAAAATGATATTCGAATAGAACATGCAAAACAAATAGTTGAAAATGGAACTAAATTTGTTTGTGAAGCAGCTAACATGCCATGTACTAATGATGCATTACAATATTTCTTAGATCAAGGTTTAACTGTTGGACCAGCAAAAGCAGCTAATGCTGGTGGAGTTTCAGTTTCTGCTTTAGAAATGGCTCAAAACAGCATGAGATACTCTTGGACAGCTGAAGAAGTTGATGCTAAACTTCATCAAATAATGAAAAATATTCATAAGAATGCAGAAAACGCTGCTAAAGAATATGGATTTGGTTATAACCTAGTTGCAGGAGCTAATATAGCTGGTTTCTTAAAAGTTGCAGAAGCTATGTATGCACAAGGAATATACTAATATAGAATATATTTAAAGGGTGTCTTATAATAAATTTGTATTAAAAGGGTTAGACACCCTTTTTTGTTTTTTAAATTTTTATTTAAAATTTCTTTATTGAAGATTAAAAAATTAGTAGTTTCTATTGATACATACTATTTATTTAGAGTATAATTTAAAAGTTATAGGTTTTAAATTATAATTAAATGAGTATATTAAACATAAAGTTTAAAAGTGAATCAGGCTTGAAGTTTAATATATATCTGGATTATAAAAAGTTTTATTCTAAATACATTCTTAAATTTAATATGATAAAATAATGTATTGAAACTTATTTAACTATTGAAATAGAAAATTTTAAATAACATCAAATTAATAGGTGGTGGCGCAATGTCAAAAGTCGTTGTTGTTGGAGGAGGCCCAGCAGGTATGATGGCTGCTATTTCTGCAGCAAAATACAATAAAGTCTTACTAATTGAAAAAAATGAAAAGATTGGCAAAAAGCTTTTTATAACAGGAAAGGGTCGTTGTAATGTTACTAATGCGAAAGATATTGGTGAATTTATAAATCATATACCAACTAACCCTTACTTTTTATATAGTTCGTTATATTCTTTTACTAATGAAGATACTATGAATTTTTTTGAAAGCAAAGGAACAAAACTTAAAGTGGAAAGAGGAGACAGAGTATTTCCAGTTTCAGATAAATCTTCAGATATAATAAAAACACTAGAAAATGAATTAAAAAATTCTAATGTTGAAATTATGCTTAATTCTAATGTAGAAAAGCTTGTTTTAGATAATAATAGAATAACGGAAATAATATTAGCTAATGGCAAAAAAATATATGGAGATCATTTCATAATTTGTGGTGGAGGAGCTTCTTACCCTCATACAGGTTCAGATGGGGTTATATTAGAAGAAATAAAAAAAACAGGTCATAGCATTATATCATTAAAACCTTCTTTAGTGCCTATTGAATTAAGTGATGATTTTATAAAAGATCTTCAAGGGTTATCACTTAAAAATGTAGAATTAAGTATTAAAAATAATAAAAACAAAGTAGCATTTAAAGAATTAGGAGAAATGCTATTTACTCATTTTGGTATTTCAGGACCACTAGTATTAAGTGCTAGTAGTAATATAAAAGAGAATGAAAAGTATAAAATATCTATAAATTTTAAGCCAGCATTAACATTAGAAGAATTAGATAAGAGAGTTCAGAAGGATTTTAAGGAAAATTTAAATAGAGACTTTAAAAATTCCTTAGATGGTTTATTTCCTAAAAAACTTATACCAATTATGGTTCAATTAAGCGGAATTGATGAAAATAAAAAGGTAAATGCTATAACAAAAGAGGAAAGAAAAAAATTTGTAGATTTAATACATGATTTCAATTTAACTTATAAAGGCTTAAGACCTGTATCGGAAGCTATAGTAACTGCTGGAGGAATTGATACCAAGGAAATAGATCCATCTACGATGAAATCAAAGATAGTAGAAAATTTAAGCTTTGCTGGTGAAATAATAGATGTAGATGCTTATACTGGTGGCTATAATGTACAAATAGCTTTTTCTACAGGATACCTTGCAGGAATGAAAGTGAGCGAATAAAGTATGTTATCAATTAGAGGGGCTATAACAATAGAAGAGAATACAAGAGAAGACATAGAGAAAAATTCTATAGAACTAATGAAAAGGATAATAGAGAAAAATAATTTAGAGTTATGCAAAATAAAAGCATTAATATTTTCATGTACTAAAGATATAACAAAAGCTTACCCAGGAGCATTCATTAGAAAAAAATTTCAATTAAATAAAGTTAGTATTATGCATTTTAATGAGATGGAAGTTGAAAGTAGCTTGAATATGTGCATAAGAGTTACTGTTATTAGTGATGAAGAGGAAAGAGATGTACATTTTGTTTATTTAAAAAATGCTGAAATATTAAGATTAGATATTAAGGATAGTTAGAAGGGAAGAATGGAATATGAATATGGCTATTGCTATAGACGGTCCAGCAGGAGCAGGTAAGAGTACAATTGCTAAAATAGTAGGAAAAAATTTAGGGCTTATGTATATAAATACTGGTTCTATGTATAGAGCAGTAACATATATTGCATTAGAGAATAACATTTCATATAAAGATACAGATAGACTTATGAAATTGTTAAACAATGCAGAAATGTATTTTGATGGAGATAATCTTATTTTAAATAAAAAAGATATAACCAATCAATTGACTATGCCAATTATAAGCAAAAATGTATCTAATTATGCGGCTATTCCTATGGTTAGAGAGAAACTTGTTAAGATGCAACAGGATATAGCTAAAAATTATGATGTTATAATGGATGGCAGAGATATAGGTACAGTAGTACTAAAAGATTCACAACATAAGTTTTATTTAACAGCTAGTGCAGAAACTAGAGCAATGAGAAGATGTAAAGAATTAACAGAAAAGAAAATAGATGTGAATTTTGAAGATGTTTTAGAAGATATTAAAAAAAGAGATTTTATAGATTCTACAAGAGAACTTAATCCCTTAACTAAAGCAGATGATGCAATAGAAATAGATTCTTCATATTTAGGAATAGACGAAGTTGTGGAGTTAATTTGTAATCATGTAAAAAATAAAAAAAAGTAAATAGTATTAGTGTATTTATATACAATGTGTTAAAATAGTAGTATGATATTAATATATCAAATTAATGAAAGTATTGAAATTACAAAGGAATAAATTAGTATAAGTAGGAAACCTACATTAAGGTGGTGGGCTATGAAAGAGATATTTTTAGCGGATAAAGCGGGGTTTTGTTTTGGTGTGAAAAGAGCTGTTGATACAGCGCTAAATAAAAAAAAAGAATACGCAAAAAACATATATACGCTTGGACCATTAATACATAATAATGATGTAGTAAATTTATTGAAAGAAAACAATATATATCATATAGATATTGATCAAGTAGACACTTTAAATGAAGAAGACATAATAATAATAAGATCACATGGAGTGTCAAAAGATGTGTTGGAAAATTTAAAATCAAAAAAATTAACTGTAGTAGACGCTACTTGTCCATATGTTACTAAAATACAGATGGAAGTAAGAAAATATTTTGAACTAGGATATGGAATACTAATTGTGGGGGATAAAAATCATCCAGAGGTTATAGGTATTAATGGATGGTGTGATAATACTGCAATAATATCTAAAGGTGAGGATTTACTAGAAAATCTTCCAAGAAAAATATGTGTAGTATCACAAACCACAGAGAAGCAGTCTAATTGGAAAAAAGTTTTAGAAAAAGTCGTATCAAATTGTAAAGAAATAATAGCATTAAATACTATTTGTAATGCTACAGAAGTAAGACAAAAATCAGCAGAAGATATATCTAAAAAAGTAGAAGCTATGGTTGTAATTGGTGGATATAATAGCTCTAATACAACTAAACTTTATGAGATATGTAAGAAAAATTGTGAAAACACAATACATGTAGAAAATGCCAGTGAAATACCACAGGATTTTTATAACAATATAAATAGGATTGGCATCACAGCTGGGGCGTCAACACCAGACTGGATAATCAAGGAGGCTATGTTAAAAATGAAAAATGAAGTTAATGAAAACGAAATGTTAGAGTATGAAGAGTATATGAATACAGATATGGAAATAAGAGTAGGTGGAATAGTTAAAGGAGAAATCTTTAAAGTTAATGAAAATGAAGCTTACTTAACAATACGTGGAGCTAAAAATGAAGGCTATCTTCCAAAAAATGAAGTTACTAGAGATGAAGACGCTAAATTAGATGAAATATTAAATGTAGGCGATGAAATAGAAGCTAAAATAATAAGAGTTAAGAACAATGATGGATATATAGTTGTTTCAAAAACTGAAATCGAAAGAGAAGGCGTTCAAAAAGAATTAGAAGAAATATACAATAATAACGAGCAAATAAACGTTAAAATTGTAGAAGTTGTAAAAGGTGGAGTTATAGCTACATATAAAGGAATAAAAGTATTTATACCAGCATCACATCTTTCACTTTCAAGAGTTAATGATTTAGCATCGTTTAAAGGTAATGAAGTTACAGTTAAATTAATAGAATTTGAAAAGCGTGGAAGAGTTATCAAGAAAATGGTAGCATCAAGAAGAGCGTTACTTCAACAAGAAAAAGATATGCAAGAAGTAGAAACTTGGAACAATTTAGAAAAAGATACAGTAATAGAAGGAACAGTAAGAAGACTATCAACATTTGGTGCATTTGTAGAAGTTGGTGGAGTAGATGGATTACTTCATATATCAGAGATGTCTTGGAATAAAGTTTCAAGTCCTAAAGATGTTGTTAAAATTGGAGAAACTATAAAAGTATATGTTTTAGATGTAGATAAAGAAAATAAGAAACTTGCATTAAGCTTAAAAAAATTACAAGAAAATCCTTGGTCAAGAGTAAATGAAAAATATCCAACAGGAAATGTTGTGCTTGGAAAAGTTGTTAGATTTGCAGATTTTGGTGCCTTTGTTGAATTAGAGCCAGGTGTAGATGGTTTAGTTCACATTTCACAAATAAGTCAAGCTAAAGTAGACAGACCAAGTTCAGTTTTAGAAATTGGTGAAGAAGTCAAAGCTGTAATTTTAGAAGCAGATGAGGAAAAGAAAAGAATTTCTTTAAGTATTAAAGCAGTAGATGAAATGTAGTATAAGATGCATGGCTTTTGCCATGTATTTTATTTGCATATAATTATAGTTTAATTAATAATATAGTTTTATAGAGTATTATTAATTTTTGAAAGAGGCATCATAAATAATTATGTATAGGTACGAATTCTTAAATTTAATAAATTTAAAAAATTTTAGACGATTAGTAAATAAAGATTATGAATTTACTAAATTACAGCATAAATTTTTAGATGAATATGAAAATCTTCCCTTTATAATGAAGCTTTTTCGTTATAAAAATATTTTGCTTTTAAAAGAAAATGAAAAATATATAGGATATATGTGGGTTACCAGATATGAGTTTAAAAGTTATAAGATAAATAGAATAATTCTTGAAAATAATTATGATATTAAATTATATACTGGTTTTTTTAATAAGTTTCCAGTAGGTGCTTATTTTGAAATAGAAGGAACCTTTGAACAAGAGGAATTGATTATGTTAGAAAGACTGGGTTTTAAAAAATTTGAATTATTATATGAAATGAAAAAGGAAATTTTACAAGAATATAATATTTCTTTAGAAGATAATCTTCAATTAAAATTATTTGAAAAGGGAAAAGATGAAGAGTTAAGAAAAGATATACAAAATAAAATTTTTAAAGCAAAAGGCAGAGCTGATATTGAAATTTGTGATATAGTTTTTGAAGAAAATCAAGAATATTATATAGAAAATGCCTCTTATTTTTTAATGCATGAAGATGAAGCTATTGGATATGGGCAACTGATAAAAGAATATGAAAATTTATATATTGTTAATTTAGGAGTAATTCCAGAATTTCGGGGAAAAGCATACAGTAGTTTTATATTAAGAAAGCTTATAAATATAGCTATAAGTATGGGATATAAAGATATTTTTTTGAAATGTAATGAGAAGAATATTGCAGCTTTAACGATATATAAAAAACATGAATTTGAAATTATATCAAAATATAAGATGTTAGGTTTTACAAAGACTAATAAAGAAAAAGAGATAATTTGATTAAAGACAAATTATCTCTTTTCATATAATTATTTATTAAGCTTATTATATTCTTCGATACCTAGTGCAAGGATGTCCATTGCATTTGAAATATCATCACAGTTTAAACAATAAGAAAGTCTTACTTCATTTTTACCTAGTCCAGCAGTTGAGTAAAAACCTTCAGCTGGAGCAACCATAACTGTTTTACCATTATGATTAAAGTCGCAAAGCATGAATTTTGTGAATTTTTCACCATCATCTATTGGTAATTTAGCCATAATATAAAAAGCTCCATTTGGTTTTTCACATACTATATTAGGAATCTTACAAAGCTTTTCATACATTACATTTCTTCTTTTTTCATATTCCTTTTTAACCTTATCAAAATACTCTTTAGGAGTATTAATTAGATTAGCAGCAGCTAGTTGTTCTATAGTTGGAACACAAAGTCTTGCTTGGCAAATCTTTAAGATTTGTTTTATAAGATCTTTATTTTTAGAAGCAACTAAACCAATTCTAGCACCACAAGCACTATAACGCTTAGAAATACTATCTATTAATATAACTCTATCTAAAGCATCTTCCATATAAAGTGCAGATGTATATTTATCATCACCATAAACAAATTCTCTATACACTTCATCAGAGATAAGATAGATATCGTTTTCTTTCGCTATATCAGCAAGCATTCTGATTTCTTCTTTAGTATATACAACACCAGTTGGATTTCCTGGGTTTGAAATCATAATTGCTTTGGTTTTATTATTAATTTTTTTCACTATTTCCTCTTTTTTAGGTAAGTGAAATCCATTTTCAGCAGTCGTTAAGAATGGTACAACATTAACCCCTGTTACTTGAGCAAATCCATTGTAGTTAGCATAAAATGGTTCCGGAATTATTATTTCATCACCAACATCAGCTATAGCCATGAAAGCTAAAGATATAGCTTCTGAGCCTCCAGCAGTTATTAATAGTTCATCATAATCAAAGTCTATATCCCATTCTTTATAATATTTTCTGAAACTATTTATTGTATTATCCAATCCTTGAGATTGTGCATATTTTAAAACAGGTTCATTAAACTCTTTAACAGCTTCAATGAAAGTACTAGGAGTTTCGATATCAGGTTGACCAATATTAAGGTGGTAAACATGAATTCCTCTTTTTTTAGCTTCTGTAGCATAAGGTACTAATTTACGGATTGATGAATAATTCATTTTTTGAATACGATTTGAAAATCTCATTAATTTAATCCTCCAATTTTAAAAAAGATTATTTTGATCAGTTAAATTATTATCAACAATATCAGTAAAAGAGTTAGCGTAAGTTTTTACATCAAAAACAGATGTGTTTCTAAACTTACCACTAAAATAACTTCTGTCAACGATACCATTATAGCACATATTTGTTAATGTAGAACTATTGTTGTTTGAATTTTTTACATTTTTCACAAAAATTCCTCCTTTTGTTCATATTATTCCCAAAAGGAGGAGTTATTATTAGTCTTCCTTAACTGCAGCTGTTTCCTCAAATGAGTTACAATTACAATAATATTTATCTAGAACACTTCCAAGACGTTTTATGCCTTCAACTATTTTTTCTTCATTCATATTAGAGTAGTTAAGTCTGAAAAAGTTTTTCTTACCACCATTAGGGAAGAAAGATCCACCAGGAACGTATGCTACTTTTTCTTTTAAAGCATCTTCCATTATAGCTTTTGCATCTAAATCTTCTCTAAGCTCAACCCAAGTAAATAGGCCACCTTCAGGTATTGTAAACTTAACTTCTTTTGGAAAATAAGTTTTCATACTGTCAATCATTAAGTCTCTACGTTTTTTATAAACTTTTATAAGTGAAGCAATATGTTCATCAAGACTATACTTCTCCATATACCTTGCAGCTATAACTTGGCTCAAAGTATTACATTGTAAATCTGCACCTTGCTTAATTAATATATATTTTTGAAGAATTTTAGTATCTGCAACTACCCATCCAAGTCTTAAACCAGGACAGAATGTTTTTGAGAATGTGCCAAGGTTAATTACAAAGCCACTTTCATCAAATGCTTTTACCGCAGGTAATTTTTCGTTATCATACCTTAATTCACCATAAGGACTATCCTCTATAACAGGTATTTCATATTTTGCAGCCAAAGCAGCTAAACGTTTTCTTCGATCTAAAGACATGGTTATACCACTTGGATTTTGAAAATCAGGAATAGTATAAATCATTTTTACATTGTCATTTTCCTTTATAGCTTTTTCAAGTTCTTCTATGATCATACCATCTTTATCCATTGATATTTCAATGAATTTAGGTTCATAGGCTTTAAAAGCATTTATCGCACCAAGATAGCTAGGGCTTTCACAAATTATTACATCGCCTTTATTTACAAAAAGCTTTGCGGAAAACTCTAAACCTTGTTGGGAACCATTTGTTAGCATAATATTAGATATGTCACATTTAACTCCAGATGGAGCCATTCTTTCCTCAACTATTATTTTTCTAAGTGGAGCAAAACCTTCTGTTGTAGTATACTGAAGAGCAAAAGCGCCTTCGTTAAATAATACTTCTTTAGCTACTTCCCCAATTTTTTCTTTTGGAAATAATTCTGGAGCAGGAAGTCCACCTGCAAATGAAATTATTTCAGGTTGTTCTGTTAATTTTAAAAGTTCTCTTATTTCAGAAGCCTTAATATTAGACATTCTGTCGGAAAAATTTAAATTCATAATGCACCCCCCAATAAATAAAAAGCCTGAATTTAAAAAATATAAAAAACTTTATAAAAATTCTAAATATTCTATTATAATTTAATTATATATCAAATATTATTTTTTTCAAGCGGTTATTCTTTTATAATTATGTATATATTAATAAAACATAATTATGCTTAATTTATAAATTAAGGAAAAATTCTTTAAAATAATTTATAAAAACTAAAATTATTTTTAAAAATATATTAAATGATATGAAAGTATATTATAAAATGTAAGGAGAAAAATTTACAACAACTTAGAAAAAATATTTTTTTGATTATTAATTATAAAGATAGTTAAAAGATAGTTAATATAAAAAAGTGAAAAAATTACGGCTTTATATTTTTGAAAAATGCTTAAAAAAGATGTATTAGAATAATCTCACATAGTTAAAGAAATAACAAACATGACAAAATAACATGATAAAAAGTATAAAAAAATTAAATTGAATTTTCTAAAAAAAATTAATTTTGAAACATATAAAAATAACTGGCAATAGATGATAAAAAACTTTAATTATGTCACTAAATTATATATAATTAGATAATAATTAGATACTTAAATTAACACATTTTTATTTTAAAAGGAAAAGTTTATGATAATATAAAAATGGTTATAATTTTACAAAGGAGAATGAAGGAATGAATAAAAAATTAAAATATTTTATAGAAACTTGGGGTTGTCAAATGAATGAAGAGGACTCTGAAAAATTATCTGGTGGATTAAAGCCATTAGGACATGAAAGAACTGATAAAAAAGAAGAAGCAGATGTTATAGTATATAATACTTGTTGTGTTAGAGAAAACGCAGAACAAAAGGTAGAAGGTAACTTAGGGGCTCTTAAAAAGCTTAAAAAAGAAAAACCTGAAACTGTAATAGCTATAACAGGTTGTATGATGCAACAAGAAGGAATGGCAGAAGACATAATAAAAAAGTTTCCATATGTTGATATTATAATAGGTACACATAATGCTTATAAATTTAATGAATATTTAAGTAGAGCATTAGGTGGAGAGAGACCAATAGTTGAAGTTTGGAATAAAGAAGATGATATAATCGAAGGGCAACCTATAGATAGAGCAAGTAGCATAAAAGGTTTTGTTACTATAATGTATGGTTGTAACAATTTCTGTACATATTGTATAGTACCTCATGTTAGAGGAAGAGAAAGAAGCAGACAACCAGAGCAAATAGAGAATGAAATAAGAGCTATGGTTAAAGAGGGTTATAAAGAAATCACTTTATTAGGGCAAAATGTAAACTCATATGGTAAAGGATTAGAACCAGAAATAAACTTTGCTCAATTATTAAGAAGAATTAATAAAATAGAAGGTTTAGAAAGAGTAAAATTTATGACATCTCATCCAAAAGATTTAAGTGATGAAGTTATAGAAGCGATAGCAGAATGTGATAAGTTATGTGAATGTATACACTTACCAGTTCAATCAGGTTCATCTAGAATTTTAAAGAAAATGAATAGACATTATGATAGAGAGCAATATGTGGAGCTTATAAGAAAAATAAAAGAAAGAATACCAAATGTAGCGTTAACTACTGATATAATAGTTGGTTTCCCAGGTGAAACAGAGGAAGATTTTGAAGAAACATTAAGCTTAGTTAAGGAAGTTGAATATGATTCAGCATTTACATTCTTATATTCTAAGAGAAAAGGAACACCAGCAGATTTAATGTTAGACCAAGTACCAGAAGAAGCTAAAAAAGCAAGGTTCAATAGACTTGTAGAGGCTGTAAATGAAATATCTGCTAAAAAGAATAAAGCTTACGATCAAAAGGTTGTTGAAGTTTTAGTTGAAGGACTTAGCAAAAATGATGACAGTAAGTTAGCAGGAAGAACAAGAACAGGTAAACTTGTGAATTTTGCTGGAAATAAAGAAAATATAGGAAAACTTGTTAATGTTAAAATAATAAAAGCACAATCATTCTCATTAGTTGGGGAAGAAGTATAAAAAAAGAGCGACATTGTCGCTTTTTTTATACTTTATAAGTTTGAATGAAAGTTAATAAGGAGGATTAAGTTATGGCATTAACGCCGATGATGAAGCAATATTTTGATGTAAAAGATAAATGTAAAGATGCTATAGTCTTTTTTAGATTAGGAGATTTTTATGAAATGTTTTTTGAAGATGCAAAACTTGTGTCTAAAGAATTAGAATTAACTCTTACTGGAAGAGACTGTGGACTTGAAGAAAGAGCTCCAATGTGTGGTGTACCATTTCATTCTGCAGAATCATACATTGGTAGATTGGTAACTAAAGGATATAAAGTTGCCATTTGTGAACAGGTGGAGGACCCAGCAGTTGCAAAAGGTATAGTAAAGAGAGATGTAGTGAAAATATTAACCCCTGGCACGTACACTGAAAGTGGTTTTTTAGAAGAACGAAAAAATAATTTTTTAATGGGAATCTCTATTTTACAAGATAATTGCGCTGTATCATTTTGTGATGTTTCAACAGGAGAATTTTATTGCAGTGATTTTAAATATAATAAAACAGTAATTTTAGATGAAATTGCAAAATTTAATCCTAAAGAAATAGTTTTACCTAAAAGTGTTATTAAAGATTTAGTTTTTGATATAAATGATAGGTTTGAAGTTTCAGTATCATATTTAGATGATATGTACTTTAATATAGAAGATATTAGAATAAAAGAGCAGTTTAGAAATTTGAATGATATACACATAAATAAAGTGTTGTTAACTGCAATAAATGGTCTTTTAAATTATATTATAGAAACTCAAAAGGTAAAAATGTCACATATAGACATGATTGAAAGTTATAATATAAATGATTATTTAGTTATAGATGGAAGCTCAAGAAGAAACTTAGAGATAACAGAAAGTTTAAGAGATAAAAACAAAAAAGGATCTTTATTATGGGTTTTAGATAAAACGAGCACCGCAATGGGTGGGCGTAGACTAAGAAATTGGGTAGATCAACCTCTTGTAGATAAAGAAAAAATAGTTTTGAGACAGGATGCAATTGAAGAACTTGTAAAACATATATCTAAAGAAGAAGATTTGAAAGATGCATTAAAAGAAGTATATGATATAGAAAGACTTGTAGGTAAAATTAGTTCAAAAAGTATAAATGCAAAAGAACTTATTTCATTAAAAAATTCTATTGAGAAAATACCTACAATAAAACAAGTTTTAACAAATTTTAAAAGTAATTTGCTTTTAAAGGTATTAAATGAATTAGATGATTTAAAAGATATTTATGAAATACTAGACAAGTCAATAAGTGATAATCCAGCTATATCTGTAAAAGAAGGAAACATAATAAAAGATGGATTTGATGAGAGGATAGATGACTTTAGAAATTCAAAACATTGTGGTAAACAATGGATTGCTAATTTAGAAAGTACAGAAAAAGAAGAAACTGGGATAAGGTCTCTAAAAGTAGGATATAATAAAGTTTTTGGTTATTATATAGAAATAACCAAAGCAAACTTAAGTTTGGTACCAGAAGGTAGATATATAAGAAAACAAACCTTATCTAACGCAGAACGTTTTATAACTCCAGAATTAAAGGAAATGGAAGAAAAAATATTAGGTGCAGAAGATAAGCTTATGGCATTAGAATATGAAATCTTTGTAGATATACGTGATATGGTTGAAGCTCATGTGGATAGAATGAAAATATCATCTAAACTTATATCAGAATTAGATTGTTTATGTTCCTTAGCCAGAGTTGCAAGAGAAAATGGATATATAAAACCTAATATTAATACTAAAGGAATATTAAAAATTGAGGATGGAAGACATCCTGTAGTTGAGAAAATGTTAGATGTAAATGAGTTTGTAGCTAATGATACTAATTTGGATATTAAAGACAATCAACTACTACTAATAACAGGTCCTAATATGGCAGGTAAATCTACATATATGAGGCAAGTTGCACTAATAACATTGATGGCTCAAATAGGAAGTTTTGTTCCAGCCAAGGTTGCAGATATATCTATTTGTGATAAAATTTTTACAAGAATAGGAGCATCAGATGATTTAGCTGGTGGGAAAAGTACTTTTATGGTAGAAATGTGGGAGGTTTCTAATATTCTTAGAAATGCCACAAGTAAAAGCTTAATATTATTAGATGAAGTAGGAAGAGGAACTAGTACTTATGATGGTTTAAGTATTGCATGGTCTGTTATAGAGTATATTTGTAAAAGTTCAAATATAAAATGTAAAACTTTATTTGCTACACATTATCATGAATTAACAAAATTAGAGGGAATTGTAGATGGTGTTAGAAACTATTCTATAGCAGTAAAAAAAGTTGATAACTCTATAATATTTTTAAGAAAAATTATAGAGGGGGGAGCAGATGAATCTTATGGTATAGAGGTTGCAAAACTTGCTGGTATACCGGAAATTGTTATAGATAGAGCAAGAGAAATTTTATGTAAATTAGAATGTGATAATAAAGAAAAAGATAAAGATGTAATTTTAGAGATAAGTGATAAAGGATATAAGGAAGAAAAAGTGGAAGAAATACCTTGTAAAGAGGTTGCTATAGATAAAATAGGGAAAAAAGAAGATGCCATTGCTCAGCAATTAGGATTTTTACAAACAGCGGAAAACAATGAATTTATAGAAGAAATAAAAAATATTGATTTATTAAATATGACAATAATTGAATGTGTAAATAAATTGAATGAATTAATTATAAAAGCAAAAAAACTATAAAAACTTCAATTATTATATGTGATAATAGGAGGTGAATCTATGAAAAGAATAAATGTTTTGGATAAAGCTACAACTAACAAAATAGCTGCAGGAGAAGTAGTAGAAAGAGCAAGTTCTGTTGTTAAAGAATTAATTGAAAATAGTATAGATGCAAATAGCGGTAATATAACAATTGAAATTGAAGATAGTGGTAATAAGCTTATAAGAATAAGCGATGATGGACATGGAATATATAAAGAGGATATAGAAAAAGCTTTTATGCCACATGCTACAAGTAAAATAAAAGAACTTGATGATATATATAAAATAAATAGTTTTGGATTTAGAGGAGAAGCATTGGCTAGTATAGCTGCTGTTTCAAAAGTTAAATTGAAGAGTAAAACAAAAGAAGATGATTTTGGGGTGGAAATAATAATAAATGGTGGAGAGAAAAAGAGTCTTTTAGATGCGCCTTCTAATGATGGTACACTTATAGAGGTTAAGGATTTATTTTATAATGTTCCAGCGAGACAAAAATTTTTAAAATCACCACAAAGAGAATCATCTTTAATTTCTGATTTAGTATTAAGACTAGCGCTCGCAAATTATGGAGTGTCATTTAAACTTATTAATAACGGTAAAAATGTAATAACAACTTATGGAACTGAAAATATAGAAGATACCATAAGGATTTTATATGGTAAGCAAGTAAGTGAAAATATAATTTCTTTTGAAAGTCATAATGATATAGCATCGGTATATGGATATATAGGAAATAGTGAAATAAGTAGAGGAAGTAGAAATAGACAAAGTATTTTTGTAAATAAAAGACTTATAAAAAGCAGCACTATAACAGCAGCTGTTGAGAATGCATTTAAATCATTTCTTACAGTGAATAAGTTCCCGTTTTTTGTACTGTTTTTAGATATATTCCCTGAATATATTGATCCGAATGTACATCCATCTAAAGCAGAAATAAAATTCTATGACGAAAGAAGTATATTTAAATTAGTATTTAATACAGTTCATGAAGCTTTAAGAGAATATTTAAGAGAATCTTTCGAAGTGGATGAAGAGGTTGCTTTAAAAGAATTAGAGAAAGTAGAAGAAATTCCAAAATCAGAATATAAGCAAGAAAGTATACATAAGGATTTTTTTCAAAACAATATAGATTTAAATAAAATTAAATTTGAAACTCTACCAGTAGATTTAAAAAGTAGTGATATAGCAACTTACATGATAAAAGAGGATAAAGAGGAGTTTAAAAGAGGAACTGATTTAAGTCCTTATACAACTAATACTGAGGATAAGATAGAAACTGTTAATGCTAATTATGTAAAATATAATGAAGAAATGAAATTGAAAAAAAGTATTCCTATTATTAAAGAAGAATTAATTTCTAAATTTCCACCTATAAGAATAATAGGACAGTTTAATAACACTTATGTAGTAGGGGAATGTAATAAAGAACTTATTTTAATAGATCAGCATGCTGCTCATGAAAAATATCTTTTTGAAAAATATAAAAAATCTATAGAAAATTTATCAGTAGTTAGTCAATTATTAATTACTCCTATAATATTAGAATTAAGCTTTGATGAATATCCATATTATCAAGAAAATAAGGAAGTTTTTATAAAAGCTGGATTTAATATTGAAGAGTTTGGCAATAATACAATAAGTATTAGAGAAGTTCCAATGTTTTTAGGTAAACCGGATTTTAAAACATTATTTTATGATATTTTAGATGATCTTAAAAACATGGGAACTGGAAGTACTATAGATATAAAATATAATAAAATTGCAACATTAGCATGTAAGGCTGCTGTAAAAGCTAATGATAAGTTGACAATAAAAGAGATGGAAAAACTTTTAGAAGATTTAAGATACATGGATGATCCTTTTACTTGTCCCCATGGTAGACCTACAACTATAAAAATGACATTAACAGAGATTGAAAAGAAATTTAAGAGAATACAATAATACATTATAGGTTTGGGTGAGGTATATGAAAAATTTATTAATTATTGCAGGACCTACTGCAGTCGGAAAGACAGAGATATCTATAAAGATTGCCAAAGAAATTAATGGGGAGATAATTTCCTGTGATTCTATGCAGATTTATAAAGATATGGATATAGGTTCAGCTAAAATTTCAAAAGATGAAATGGATGGAGTAAGACATTATCTGATAGATATTATAGAACCTAATGAAGAATTTAGTGTTGCTGCATTTAAGGAAAATGCAGAAAATATTATAGAAGATATTTATAAAAGAGAAAAAGTTCCTATGGTTGTAGGGGGAACGGGGCTTTATATAAATTCATTAATATTTAATTATAGTTTTGGAGACACAAGTAAGGATGAAGAGTATAGAAAAGAGTTAGAGAAAGTTGCTAATGAAAAAGGTAAAGATTATGTTCATAATATGTTAAAAGACATAGATATTGAAAGTTACAAAAAGCTTTATCCTAATGATTTAAAAAGGGTTATAAGAGCTTTAGAGGTGTATAAAGTTACAGGGAAAACAATGAGCAAGTATTTATCAGAACAAAAAATATATGATATACCTTATAATGTTCATTACTATGTTTTAAATATGAACCGAGAAAATTTATATGAAAGAATAAACAAAAGAGTTGATATAATGATGGAAAAAGGACTTTTAAATGAAGTAAAGGAATTAAAAGACAAAGGCTATACAAAAGATATGCAATCCATGAAAGGTATAGGGTATAAAGAATTGCTTTTATACTTAGATGGAGAGATTTCACTAGAATGTGCAGTGGATATGATAAAACAATTTAGTAGAAATTATGCAAAGAGACAACTAACTTGGTTTAGAAAAGATAAAAGAGTAGTGTGGATTGATAAAGATAATTTTACTAATGATGAAGAAATTGTAAAATTTATAAAAAAGGATTTTAAAAAAAAAGAATTGTGTAATAATTAATATAACAATAGAATAAAATAGGAAGGATTTTCCTGAGTAGTATAGAATAATATATAGGGAAGCTTTCTAAATTTTAGAATACATTATTGTTGATTAAAACCAAAACTATGGTAGATATGTATAGTTAATAGTTAGTAAATTGTTAACTGAAAGTCTAATGGATACATTTAGTATTTATCTATAATAAATAGTGAAAATTGGGGTATTTAAAAACTATGGAGGTGCTTAAAATGAGTAAATCAACAAATAATTTACAAGATATATTTTTAAATGGTGCAAGGAAGAACAGAATTCCTGTTACAATTCATTTAACTAATGGATTTCAAATAAAAGGAAATGTAAATGGTTTTGATAGTTTTACAGTTGTTTTATTTTCAGAAGGCAAACAAATGTTAATATACAAACATGCAATATCTACAATAACTCCTGCAAAGGCAATACTGTTCAATAATAGCAACAATAATAATAACAATAATAATGAGGTTAAAGAATCTCAACATGAATTTTAAAATTAATTGAATTATTTTTAAGTTGATGATTTAAATATAATTTTATTGAAGTTATTAAAAAAACTCGGCAAAATAGCTGGGTTTTTTTATTTGTGTTAATAATAGGAAAAGCTAATGAATATATTATTACAAGAACAATTTAGTACTTATTAATGGAGGTAGAGAATTAAAATGAGTAAGAAATCTCAGATATTGCAATCTTTTAAGGATGGTAAGAGTATAGAAGAAATAATATCTCTTGGGTTTGAAGGAAAATATGTTAAAAAAATTATAAGCCAATATAAAAAACAAAATGATTCAAAAGCGAATTTAGCAGAGAAAGAAGAAATTCATGAAGATGTAAAGGATGAATTAAAAGAAGATTTAGGATTTGAATTTGATGAATCTGTAGAGCAAATACAATGTGAGATTTTAAATACATCTCAAAAGGATTTAAGAGAAGTTATGGAGTTTTTAAACCAAAATACAGATAAAATAAAAGAGATAAATTTAAATATTATTTTAAATGGAAATAATGAGTGTGAGGATTATATAAAGACAGAAATTGATGAGCTATATAATCCTATAGAACAAATTAAAAATGCTGGAGAAGAAAAAGTACGAGAGTACTTAGCGAAATTAGATATAAAGGAATTAAAAGAAATAATGAAAAAACACACACCAGATCCTAAGAAGATAGCAAATAAATGGAGGAATAAAGAGAAAATAATTAACTTTATAGTTGAAAAATCAAAATAAAAAATAAAATTACATCATAAATGTTTAATTTTATAGTAATATTGTATGGAGGTGGAGTTTAAATGGCTACATCTCATTTTCTTTGTTTTGTTATATGATTTGATTATTATTTTTCACTATGGTAGTATTATGATGTTAATTAAGTAATAAGGAGAGAACATAATGTTAGACATAACTAAAGATTTTTTAATTAAAAATTTCAATGTAAATCAGGAAATAATTGAATTATCACAAAAGGCATTAGAAGATGTTAAAGATGAATTTAAAAAATTAGATGAAATAAAAGAATATAATCAGATGAAAGTTTTAAGTGCGCTACAAGAAGAAAGAATTAGTGAGATGCATTTTACAAATTCTTCAGGATATGGATATGGAGATATAGGAAGAGATGCATTAGATAGTGTTTATGCAAAAATATTTAATACAGAAGCAGCACTTGTAAGACCACATTTTGTTAATGGAACTCATGCTATAGGAGCAGCATTATTTGGAAACTTAAGACCTAATGATACTATGCTTAGTGTTTGTGGATCACCTTATGATACATTACATAACATAATAGGAATTAGTGGTGAAGAAAATATAGGTTCACTTAGAGAATATGGGGTTAAGTATAAACAAATAGAATTAAAAAATAATAAAGTTGACATAGAACTTATGAAAACTACAATTAAGAAAGATAGTAGTATAAAACTTGTACATATTCAAAGATCCACAGGTTATGGTTGGAGAAATTCATTATTAGTAAATGAAATAAAAGTTATAATTGAAGCTGTAAAAGAAATAAATCCAGAAATTATATGCTTTGTTGATAACTGTTATGGAGAATTTATTCAAATTATAGAACCAACAGATGTTGGGGCAGATTTAGTAGCTGGATCTCTTATAAAAAATATAGGTGGAGGAATTGCACCTACTGGAGGATATATAGCTGGTAAAGAAAGCTACGTGAATCAAGCAGCTTATAGATTAACAATACCAGGAATTGGTGGAGAATGTGGTTCTACATTTGGTGTTATGAGAAGCTTATTCCAAGGATTGTTTTTAGCGCCGCATATAGCTATAGAAGCAGTTAAAGGAGCTATATTTTGTGCAAGAATAATGGAACTTTCAGGTTTTGAAGTATTGCCTAAATATAATGATGAAAGAAGCGATATAATACAGGCAATAAAATTTAATGACAAAGAAAAGTTAATAAAATTCTGTAAGGGAATTCAAAAAGGTTCTCCAGTAGATTCTCATGTTGAATGTGAACCATGGGATATGCCTGGATATACTGATCAAGTAATTATGGCAGCTGGTGCTTTCATACAAGGATCTTCTATTGAACTTTCAGCAGATGCACCAATAAGAGAGCCATATATTGCATATCTACAAGGTGGATTAACTTTTGAACATGCTAAAACAGGAATATTAATAGCTTTATCTAAAATGATGTAAAAATAAAGCAAATTTAATCATTACAATTTTTGTTGTAGAGATTTCAGAGTGTCGAAAAGTCGACACTTTTTGTTTTTGGCAAAAATATAGGGAAACAAGCTCAAATTTAAATTTATTCAATAACTTTAAAATATTTTCATATAAAATATAGTGTTGAATTCTAAGTGATTCGGAGCATGTCTCACTATTTGGGGTATCCAAGTTTTGGAATAGATAATTTTAAAAGTCAACTTGGAACCCTATAACTTGGGTGATAAATTATGATAACAGTAAAAAATAAATACAATAGATAACAAATAGAATCTAATAGTATGGCTTAATTAATTCCTAGAAATTATTTAGTAAGAAAGATTAAAGCTGCAATAGATTCTAATTTTATCTTAATAAATAAAATATCCAAATATCAAAATAGACTGTATCAAATTGAGTTAAGAACTCTAATTTAATACAGTCACCAAACAGTTAAATAAATTATTAAATATATAAATCTATGAAAAATTAGTTGCATTAAATTTATACATAAGAATCTGAAGAGGCCAGTCACACTAATTGTGTGTTACACCACTTTAGATATAAAAAACTAATTAGCTTCTTACTTGATTATTAGCAACAGTTACTTGAATTACATGTTGTTATTGCGCCAAGAGTTGCGTTGTTGATGTTAAGAGTACCAGCAGTAACTGCACTAGTAACAGTTGCAACTACAGTATAGGTACAGCAATCATCAAAGCAAGAATCGCAGTCACAAACGAAGAATGAGAATGTTTGTGATGAAATTATATTTGCTAACTCAAATGTCCATGCAGGTCCAACAGGAACAGGTGCAAATTGACATTTACAAAGTTTAAATACTTGGAAGTTTATAATTCCTGTGAAAGCAACTGGAGCAACAAGATTACTTGCAAATTCTAGTTTTGTAATAGGTTTACAAAAACAAGAATTGTTTAAAGTAATAGAACTAACTGTAAAATTTGCGCCAGCTACTGTAGCAGCAGGAATTGTAGTTGCACTAGGAGTTCCACATTTTATAATAGTTGGACATAGCTTATTTTCTTTCTTAGAACAATTATGGTTATCATTACAATGTTTATGATTATCATTACAACAATTTTTTGACATTGAATTCATAAATGAACCCTCCTTTAATTTAGATAAATTTAATTAGAAATTACTAAATGGCAAATTAAATTGCATAGTAATTTTTTGATGTTTTTCCTATAATATATGAGTATTATAGGAAAATGGTGATGATAATCTGTTGATATCATTTTACTAATTATACTTTCAATCATTGTCATCGCAATCGCAATCTGGGAATAAAGGCTCTAAATTTTGATCTGGATAGAACTTAGGAATTGGAGCTTTTTCAAATCTTTCACATGGATTTTCTTCAGGCTCTTTTTCACATGGTTCTTTTGGAACTGGACAGTAGCCATAAGTAGGAATTAGAAGTTGTACAATAAGCTCACATTTTACAACGATGTAGTAGCCTAAAGTAATATCCAAAACATCATTACAGTTCTCATCTTTTAGTAATCTACCATCTAGAGCATTAGCAACCATTTCAAGTTTTATTATATTAGAATCTAAATCTTCAGCATTGTGAACAGGTATAAAGCTAGCAGAAATTTGAGCTACAGAATCAGGGCAGTAAAATTTCCCAATTACATCTGTTCTATTAATTTCAAACAATTCACTTTGATTCATACCATTTGCATCAATATAATCTGAATAGAAAGAAATTCTGTAAGAAATAATTAGTTTTTTAAAGCCTGGCTTCCCTATAAGTGGGATTTTTTCCACTGAAAGCAATGTTAAATTAAAATCTCTACTATTAACATATATCTTTGGATTTATTAATGGATTGCTTCTTAATTCACAATCTGTTGTATTTGTATCAGAACCTGAACAATATACAAGACATCTTTTTATTAAGCATTGATCAAAAATTTTAGGTACTTCAATGCAGACTAATTCAGAAGGGTCTGGTAAACAACCTTGTTTATTTACAAGACCGGGACGTGGTGAAAATTTGCTCAAATTAATGGACATACATTCTCCTCCTCTTTAAAAAATATACTAAATATAAGTTTATTTATTGCTTATAATGTATTATATGTTAAAAAATAAAAGTTGTGAAAAATAGTTTTTTTGTTTTACAGAAGGGCATAATAAGTGTTTGATAAGAATATAATTTTATAAAGGATGAGGTGTAGTAATTAGGATATATTCATATATCCTATAGGGAAACAAGCTCCAATTTAAATTTATTCAATAATCTTAAAATATTTTTATGCAAAAGGTAGTGTTAAATTCTAAGTGATTCGGAGCATGTCTCACTATTTTAGGTATCCAAGTTTTGGAATAGATAATTTTAAGAGTCAACTT